>CAYYKQ010000034.1:0-16738 GCA_964440965.1 uncultured Anaerolineae bacterium
CCGGCGTATCTCTCCGACGTTATCTGCTTCACCTCCACCTCGGGGTGGCCGAGGAGGAGCCGCAGGAGCTCTCCCCCCGCATACCCCGAGGCACCGACGATGCTCGCTCGAATCAACTTGCCTCCCCTTGAATTTCCTTAAGGACGTACTCCACCATCTTCCCCGCGATGTCCAGGCCCGTCGCCTCAAAGGCTCCGTGAAACTCAGGTGTATGGTTGACCTCGCTCACCAGCAGGCGGCCATCGGGCGTCTCCAGGAGGTCCACCGCCACGATGCCCCCTCCGACGGCCCGGGCTGCAGCGCGGGAGAGGCGGTCTATCTCCGGGGTGATGGGGCAAACGGTGGCCTCGCCCCCCCGCGCGGTGTTGGTTATCCAGTGCTCCGAGCGGCGATAGATGGCGTAGACTGTCTCCTCCCCCACTACCAGGGTGCGGATGTCCCGCCCCGGCTTCTCAACGTAATCCTGAACATAAAAGACGGAATTCTGGGGGCCGCCCAGGGCCCGCTTGTGTTCTATCAAGGCCTCAGCCGCCTGGCGGTCGTTTATCTTGGCCATGAGCCTGCCCCAGGAGCCGACCGGAGGCTTAAGGACGACGGGGTAGCCCATCTCCTCGATGGCCTTCAGTGCTGGCTCCACATCGAAGGCGATGGCCGTGAGGGGGGTAGGGACACCGTACTCGATGAGGGCCAAGGTGGTCAGGATTTTGTCCCCGCAGGCGGCGATGACTTGGTAGGAATTCACCGTCCTCACGCCCCGATCTTCCAGGATTTTGGCGGCGTAGAGGGCGCGGGAGTGGCTCATGCAGCGTATCAGCACGACGTCGTAATCGCCGCAATCATCGCCGCCCAAGTCGAAGACCATGTGGCGCACATCTATGCGCTCGAAATCGACCCCGCGCTTTGCCAGCGCCCGGAAGATTAGCTTCTCCTCCAGGCGGACGCGGGAGCAGAGCACCCCTATCCTTACCTTCCCGAATCCATAGCTACCTCCAGCACGTAATCGATTATCCTGCCCGGGATGTCAACCCCTGTGGGGGCGATACTATTGCGGAACTCCGGCGTGTGATTGACCTCGCTCACCAGCAGGCGGCCATCAGGGGCCTCCAGGATGTCTATGGCCACCACCCCTCCGCCCACGGCCTGGGCCGCGGCGCGGGAGAGGCGATCTATCTCCGGGGTGATGGGGCAGTTCGAGGCCTTCCCCCCGCGGGCGGTGTTGGTTATCCAATGCGGCGAATTGCGGTAGATGGCGGCGATGGTTTCGCCGCCAACGACGAAACTGCGGATGTCGCGCCCTGGCTTCTCGATGTACTCCTGGATGTAGAAGATGGAATGCTGGTAGCCGCCGAGGGTGTGCTTGTGCTCCAAGATGGCCTCGGCGGCATCGCGGTCGTTTATCTTGGCCAGGAGCCTCCCCCAGGAGCCGTGCAGCGGCTTCAGGACCACCGGATAGCCCATCTCCTCGATGGCCTCCAGCGCCGATTCCGGCGTGAAAGCCACCATCGTGCGCAGGGTAGGCACGCCATGCTTGATGAGCGCCAGCGTGGTGATGAGCTTATCATTGCAGGCGGCAATGACGTTGTAGGTGTTGACGGTGTGCACCCCATGGCTGTTCAACACCTTAGCGGCGTAGAGGGCGCGGGAATGGCTGAGGCAGCGGATGAGGATAACATCGTAGTCACCTAAGCCGTCTTCAGCCAGGCCCAGGGCGATTTGGCGGACATCAATCCTCTCGTAGTCGGCACCCCTTTTCCGCAGGGCCTCGAATAGCAGCTTCTCCTCGACGCGAAGCCGCGAGCAGAGGACGCCCACCCTCATTCTCCCCAATCCTCCTCCACCTCAGGAGCAAGCTCCAGTGAGATAGGGTCCAAGCTCACCACCTCCAGCTCCACCCCGCAGTCAGGGCAGACGACGATCTCCCCCAGCTCCACGTCGTCTGCCAATTCAATGGTGGCTCCGCATTCTGGACATTCAACTGCGGCCATTTCTCACCTCCTCGTCGATCACCTGCCAAAAAATTAAGCCAGCTCTCCAAGTGTCTGGAGGGCTGGCTTAAGGATTTCCTAAAGAGTTATTAGAATATGTGTCAGCCAATGGCATCAAGCCGCAACAAGCCCATCCAGACACCCAGGTCTGGCTTCTTCCTGATCCTGCGCTTCAATTCTTTAGGGCTTGTTGCTGGCGAAACCATCGGCGAAACCATTCCCTTTTTCCGAGAAAAATGATAGCACAATTTACGAAAAATGTCAAATCGAATCTTAACCGCTCCTCAAAGCTCCTCAGGGCCTGTCCGATTTTACAATTAGGCCATTATCTGCTAAAATCGGCAGGGTGAGTTTTTGGAGGTGCACAATGGCTCAGCGTATTTCCTCGCCAACTCGCTTCCTCAAAGGCGGGTTAGAGGATTGCACATCGAGGGGAGACCCGCATATCGAAGCGAAAGGGCGCAGCGCCACCGCTTACGTCTACGATCCCATCTATCTGGAGCATAACCTGCCAGGACATCCGGAGGGCAGGGAACGGCTAGTGAGGATCATGGATCTCCTGAAGGAGAAGGGGCTCTTAGAGCGATTGAAGCCGATCGAGGCCTCACCTATTCCCATGGAGGTCCTGGAGAGGGTACACTCCCCGGACTACATCGAGCGGGTGAGGCTGATGGCCGAGAGGGGCGGAGGCCATCTTGACCTCGACACTTACATGAACGCCAGCTCCTATGAAGCGGCGCTGAAAGCTGCGGGAGGGCTGGTCAATTTGGTCAAAGCCATCCTTGCCGACGAGGTGAATAATGGCTTCGCCCTGGTGCGCCCGCCGGGCCATCACGCCGTGCGGGATAGGGGCATGGGCTTCTGCATCTTTAATAACGTAGCCGTAGCCGCTCGCTTCGCCCTAGAGGAAGGGATCGAGCGGATCCTGATCGCTGACTTCGATGTCCATCACGGCAACGGCACCCAGGATGCCTTCTACAATGATCCTCATGTGCTCTACTTCTCCACCCATCAGTATCCGTATTACCCCGGCACCGGCCACTGGAGTGAGATAGGGGAGGGCGAGGGGAGAGGGTACAACGTCAACGTTCCCCTTTCGGCCGGTGTGGGCGATAAAGGCTACAGACGTATCTTTGAGGAGCTCCTATACCCCTTAGCGGAGCGCTATCGCCCCCAACTTATCCTGGTCTCTGCCGGCTACGATGCCCATTGGGCTGATCCGCTGGCGGGGATGAAGCTCTCCATAACCGGCTACGCTCACCTGACCCGCGTTCTGAAGGCCATGGCCGAGGATTTCTGCGGGGGAAAGATCGCCTTCACCTTAGAGGGAGGTTACCACCTGGAGGTCCTTGCCTATTCGGTGCTTAACACCTTCAGAGTGCTTTTGGGGGACGAGGACGTGCTCGATCCTCTGGGCCCGTCTCCGAGCCCGGAACGCTCTGTAAACACGCTACTCGCTCAGCTCAGGGAGTTCCATTCTTTAGATTGAGAATCGAAGTCTAAACGGGGGGAAGCATGGAAAGGACATTGGTCATTATCAAGCCAGATGCTGTGCAACGAGGGCTTATCGGCGAGATCATCTCCCGCTTCGAGCGGAGGGGGCTTCGCATAGCAGCTATGAAGTTCATGCAGATCACCCCCGAATTGGCCCATAGGCTTTACGCCGTCCATAAGGGGAAGGCTTTCTTCGAGGGCCTCATCGAATACATCACCTCCAGTCCGGTGGTGCTGATGGTGCTGGAGGGGAATAATGTCATCGAGATAGTGCGACGAACCATGGGCGCCACCAACCCTGCTGAGGCCACGCCGGGCACCATCCGCGCCGATCTCGGCCTGGAGATCGGGCGGAACCTGGTGCATGGCTCGGACTCTCCGGAATCGGCGGCCTATGAGATACCCATCTTCTTCAAGGAGGAGGAGATACTCTCCTATCCGCGCGACATCGACAGGTGGGTGTTTGAATAAAGAAAGATGTACACAATTCTAATCACCTTCTCGAGAGAGGAGTAGGGACGCAAGCCCGCCTTTACACAGGTTCGATGCCCGTCCACATCCAGACAATTTAAGATAAGGGCCACCCGTCGGTCGCTTGGACACTTTTTGTCTGGTCCGCATCTGGGGATGTGGACTACTTGAGCAAGAAATCAAATTCGCTCTAGGGATAAAAGATTCCCAGAAAGGAGGTGCTGCCGTGAATTTAATGGGTGTGGATACTCGCTAGAGGCTTGAGGATCAAGCCTCTCATACCGATCAGGGAGGAGACGCAGATGCGAAGAAAGGATCTTACCTGGAAGTTGATGGCCGTGGTGGCCATGGTAGTCCTCATATCCCTGTCATTGGTCGGCTACATTGTCAATGCCGCTCACAGTACCCCTCACAATGCCTCTCAGGACACCTCTCGCAATGCCCGTCATCGCTACATCACTAGCAAAACTTACATGCCTATCGTCTCTAAAGACTGGTCCCCTCAGGCTCCCCAACTGGTCCACCTCTCCTGGGCCGTGGATGATGTCTACCACACGATGGCAGCGGTATGGTGGACGCCGGGACCGGCGGCATCCAAGATGGTCTACGATACGACCAGCCACGAAGATCCATCGGATTACCGTTTCATTGCGCTTGGTACAGCTTACCACATTGCACCCGAAGAAGATCGCCACGGCAACCCGATCGAGACCATCTTCCCAGGCCAATTCCACGAAGTGGATCTGGACGGTCTCACACCTGGCACCCTTTACTACTTCCGCGTGGGGGGCGATGGATTCTGGTCTCGTGAGTGGAGCTTCCGCACTATCGGACTCGACCAGGATGTCAAGTTCATAGTGGGCGGAGACTCGCGCAGGCCATGGGGTGCAGAAGAGATCAAGTACACTCCACACGCCATTTCCAATTGGCCTTACGCTCGAGATTGGGTAACTATCAATGCCGCCCAGGAGGACCCCGATTTCATATGGTTCTCAGGGGATATGGTCAACAGCGGCAACAGCTTCGAAAACTGGAAGAACTGGCTCGAGTCGATGCAGGAGAACCTGGTGACCGAAGAGGGGCGCATGATCCCCATCGTTGGGGTGATAGGCAATCATGAGCTCGGTGCCTATCCTGACGTGGAGAGCACCCCCGCCTGGTTCCAGGGGATCTTCGCCAATCCCGGCGATGAACTCACCTTTTCCCTCAACTTCCCCAACCTTCACCTGACCACTCTGAGGGCAGATGGCGGGTGTGTTGGGACTTGGTGGGCCCCCGCGGAGGAGGAGGCCGAGGAGCAGAAGGATTGGCTCCAGTCGGATCTCCAGGGCAGCGATGCGGAATGGAAGCTGGTGGGTTTCCACGTGCCGTACTTCTCCTGCTTCGAGCAGGGGACCGGCCACCCGAGCGAGCCGTTCCTGTACCACTGGTGGGACATCCTCCAGAATCCCGACTACGGAGCCGATGCGGTTTTCTGTGGTCACGTCCACGACTTTATGAGATCCTGGCCCATTAGCATCACCAATGTCGTGACTACCACGGTGGACCAGCCCTGGACAGAGGTGGGCTACAAGGCCGTCTATACTATGACCCGGAGGTCAGAGGATGGTGTTACCTATGTAGTTCAGGGGAGCTGGGGAGCTCCAACCGATCCGTACATCAAGGGAACTGCTTGCGACATCCGCGACTTCGTCGCAGCTGGGGCAGCTATACCATCGTACACCATCGTGGAGGTTGGGGGGACAGAGGCATTGACCCTGACAACCAAGGCTATCTCGGGTGATGTATTGGACGAGGTTACCCTGCACTATACAACAGAGGAGTTTGAGACTCCAGAATACAACTGCCTCTACTAGCTGATAGGCGGAGGAGGCATCGAGGAGCTGATTAGGTAAAGAGCGAAATCTTTGTCTTATATGCTCTCCACTTCCTCACCTTCGGCTTCCAACTCATTCACCTTCCGGATGGTGGAGGCGTCCTCGACCCGCTCCAGGTAAAGGATGCCGTTCAGGTGATCCACCTCATGTTGGAGGGCCCGGGCCAGCAGGCCTCGACCCGTTACATCGACCTCCTCCCCCTTCCGATTAAGCCCTCTCACCACCACCTTCTCCGCCCTTCTCACCTCTCCCACCAGTCCTGGCACGCTGAGGCAGCCCTCTAAGCCCACTTGTTCTCCCTCAGCATAGACTATTTCAGGGTTGACCAGGATGATCGGCCCCTCGCCCACGTCCACGACGATCACCCTCTGGGAGACCCCCACCTGAGGGGCAGCCAGCCCCACCCCCTGGGCAGCGTACATGGTCTCCAGCATATCATCGATCAGGGCTCGCACCGACTCAGTAACCCGGGGCACGGCCTCCGCTCTCCTATGTAGGACGGGGTGCGGATGCTTGACGATCTTCAGCACAGCCATCTCTCCTCCTACGGGAAATTCAGCATGGTCCCTGCCGGGCAGGGAGCCACATTTTCACCAAAGGCCACTGCTAAAGCTACGTAGGCTCGTTCGCCTGTGCAATGATTGGGATAAAGTTGAAGTGGGCTATATGCCTTCAGCGTTTCAATGGTATGCCTCAGCTGGACCTCATCAGCGTCCACCAGATGGAAGCCACCAGCCACGGCCGCGATCTCGCCTTCGAAGGCACGTTGCACATGGGCCAAAGTGTTGAGCAGGCCGGCGTGACAGCAGCCGCAGATCACCACTAGGCCCTGTTCCGTCTTCAGCACTAAAGCCATATCGTCCTTGTAGGGATCGGGCTTCCAGCCCCCGTTGGTGCGCACTAAGTGGCGAGCACTGCGCCCTTCGGGTTCCGGTCGGGGGGCGATCTCCCCTGTGGTCCACACCCCAGGGATGATCTCGACGGGCTTGGCGCTCAAATGCAGCTCAGCTCGCTCGGCCAACGCCTCCCGCGTCAGGGGGGGACCGATGAACTCCACCCTCTCCCCGTGGCGAGAGAAGCGCTCTCGGAAAAAATCCGGGTGGGCGAAGATGGAAAGCCCGGATGCCCTTTTCAGGAGGGCTTCCAGCCCGCCGGTGTGATCGTAATGGGCGTGGCTGAGGGCCAGGGCTTCTATCTCCTGAGGCTTCACTCCCAATTCGTCCAGGTTATGCAGCAGCACCTCTCCGCTCTGGCCAGTGTCGAAGAGGATGCATTTGCCTTCCGCCTCGATCAGAAAGGCCAGTCCGTGCTCCCCCCAGAAGCGGGAGCTTCGCTTAGCAGCGTTGTCCACAACGCAAGTGACTTTCATCTTTCCACCCCAACGGAACGATTTCATCGCCGCGGCGCACTTTCCCGCCCTTCACCACCCGGCAGAAAACCCCTTCGGTGGGCAGGATGGAGACGCCTTGGAAGTTATAGGTGTGAACTTCCGATGGAGGCTTGCCGATCTGCACCACCTCCAGCACGGCCTCTCCCACACGCAGGTGATCGCCTATCCTCAGTCTCAGCAGGTCCATCCCTCGGATGGTGAGGTTTTCAGCGAAGTCGCCGGGTCCAGCTTCGATGCCATGCTCCTGATTGGCCCTTTGGATGCTCTCCCAGGCCAGGAGGCTCACCTGGCGCTCGCTTAACCCGGCATGGGCATCGCCCACCAAGCCGTAGTTCCGGCGGAGCATTCCTTCGCCGACGTCCCGCTTCGGCTCCATGCGCCGCTTGCTGCGGCACACAGCGATCACCTCACCTCTCACGGGCCCTCCTTCAGCTCAAGCCTTCGGATACGGACTACTCGACGAATATGTCCACGAAGGCGGTCATCCCCCAGCGCAGGCGGGGGTCGGTCTCTTCGAATTCGATGACCACAGTGTAGTTCGTACCTCCCTCTTTCTGGGTGGCCATGGGGTAGATCTTGGTCACCCTCCCCGCGAGCTTCGTTTCGGGGAGCGCGTCGAAGGTGATGTCCACCTTCTGACCCACTTTCACCTTGGCCACGTCTATCTCGCTCAGGTCAGTGGTCTCCACACGCAGGTGGGACAGGTCGCCGATGACTATCACCGGAAGGCCCGCGGTGACCATTTCTCCCTCCCGCAGGTCAACCCTGGTCACCGTGCCAGCGAAGGGGGCCGTGAGGCAGGCATCTTCCAGGGCAGAGCGGGCTCGGTCCAAGGCTGCTTGGGCCTCCTCCACCTGGGCCTGAGCCACGGCGATCTCCTCCTCGCTGGCTCCTTCCCGAAGCAGATCGAGCTGAGCTTTGGCCCGGCCGACTTGGGCCTTGGCTGCATTCACACGTGCGCGGGCCCCCTCAACCTGAGCGCGGGCTATGGCGATGTCCTCCTCCCTCGCCCCAGCTTTAAGGTCTTCATACTCTAATTGAGCGATCTGCACCTCTTCATAGGCTGCGCCGACGGCGGCCTCAGCTGCGTCCTTCTCCCCGGGCTCGGCTAAAGGGCTCCCTTTGATGGCATCCCTTTGCCCCTGCGCCCCCCAGAGCTGGTTCTTAGCCAGATTCACTTTCCGCTCAGCGATCTCGAGTTCCCGCTCCGTGGGGCCTGCCAGGAGCTTGGCCAGGTTGGCCTGGGCGCTGGCCAACTCGGCCTTGGCCGAAGCCAGGTCGGCCTCCGCGGCGGCCACGGCCTCCTCAGCCGCTTTAATCTCCTCCTCCCTGGCCCCGGCATTCAATTGGGCCAGCCTGGCTTCGGCGACCTTGAGCGCTGCTTCCGCCTGAGCCACCGCATGCTCCAGGTCAGTTGTATCCAAGCGGGCTAAGAGCTGGCCATCCTCCACCTCATCCCCCACCTCCACTGCCACTTCCTCCACCCTGCCGCTCATCTTGAAGGCCAGATTCGCCCACTTGACGGGTACCACCTCGCCTGAGGCAGAGACGACTTCAGGCGTCTCCGCCTCAGGCACCGTCGGTTCGGGGGTGGCCTTAGTCTTCGGTGCCGTGTATTTAGCATATCCGAAGTAGACGAAAAAAGCGAGCGCGATCACTGCGATTATCACCATCCATTTCCGTTCCATCTCTCCTCCTTCAAACCCTTTCCAGCACCCTTTTGAGAAAGCGTCCCTCCTCCGTGAGCTTCCCTCCCCTGTAGAGGGCAATCCCCTCGACGATGAGGTCCCTCTCCTTACCCTCTAGTATCGCTCGTCCCAGGGGGGAATCCTTAAGAATTTTGAGGTCCTCGCTGTAGGGGTCCTTCACGATGTCTTCCCGCACGATGCGGCCCGAGTCCAGCACCAGGATGCGGTCGGTGCGGCGAGCCACGGCTGGGTCATGGGTGACGACGATGATGGTGGTGCCCAGCTCGTGGTTCAGCCGGTGCATGAGGTCTATGATCTCTCTGGCGCGTTCCGAGTCGAGCTCGCCTGTGGGCTCATCGGCCAGGACTATAGCTGGCTCGTTGGCTAAGGCCCTGGCCACAGCCACCCTCTGCCTTTCTCCGCCGGAGAGCATAGCTGGCAGGTGCCCCATTCTGTCCTCCAGGCCCACCAACTCCAGGAGTTCACGTGCCCTCTGACGCCTCTTCCTGGCGCTCATCCTCCGCTCGTAGAGTGGGATCTCCACGTTTTCCAACGCGGTGAGGGTGGGGATGAGGTTATGGAACTGGAAAACGAAGCCCACCGTCTCGCTGCGAAAGCGGTCCAGGTCCCTGACCTCATCCAGGTCCTGGCCATTCACGATCACCTTCCCGCTGGTTGGCCTGTCCAAGGCTCCGATGAGGTTCAGGAGAGTGGATTTGCCACTCCCCGAGGGGCCCATCACTGCCACCATCTCCCCTTCCCACACCTTCATGTTCACCCCATCCAGGGCCCGCACCTCCGTTCCATCGCTGTAGATTTTCACCAAATCCCTTGTTTCGACTACAACCTCGCCCAAAGGTCACCTCCTTGAGCCCCTATCACAGTCGAAATTGACCCACACCTTCGCCGTGTTTGGTCGGGTGCTGAACCTGGAAAAATCCTACTCATATCTCAACGCCTCTGCCGGAGGCAGCTTTGCCGCCCTCCATGCGGGGTAGATCCCTCCTAAACCGCCCAGGGCGATGGCTAATCCCAGAGCGCGGGTGAGAAGCCCAGGGGTAAAGCGGACGAGATCGGCGATTTTAGCCATAACGGGCGATGCCCCCAAGGCCCTGACCAGCGCCCACCCCATAGCCAGCCCCACCAGGCTGCTCACCATACTCAGGAGGAGCGATTCTTTAAGGATGAGTCCCAAAACCCTCCTTCTTCGCCAGCCTAAAGCGCGCAGAACCCCGATCTCCCTGGTGCGCTCGTGGACACTCATGACCATGGTGTTCATCAGCCCCACCGCTCCGACGAGGACAGCCAGGAGGAAGATAGCATCGGCTATGGTGCGTGTATGGTGCATATCAGGGGTGCTTTCGGCGAAATCCGCCGACCTGGTGACGGTCAGATCGGGGAAGGACCCCTCTATCTTCTCCTTGATCCCCTCCACCAGGTCCAAGCTCTCGGCTTTTATGGCATAGAAACTTACCTTCCTCTTCTTCCCGAAGATGTGCTGGGCCTTTCGGAGGGGGATCACCCCTCCATGCTCCTCCAAGGCATTCCCCGTCTCGTAAATGCCTACGATGCGGAAGGGGGTTCCCAGGATGTTAATCCTCTCCCCCACCTCTTTCTTAAGTCCCTCCGCTGCAGTTCTGCCGATGATGATCTCCCGACCCCCTTTAAGCCCTCTTCCCTCCGTGATTTTGAAGTGGCGGATGGCATGTTCATAAGGGTGATAGCCGTAGACGATGAATAGGGGTGCCCCTTCAGGGGAGGCAAGGCCGATCACCCCACCCGATATGTGTTTCACCCCTGGGATGGTAGCTATCCTCCTCCCCACCCTCTCGTCGATGGCGCTGTACTCCAGGTCGGAAACGCCGGCCTCCATGACCATCAGATCGGTCTCGGTGGCCATGGCGGAGAAGCCCTCGACGAAGCCGTTGGTGAGACCTCCCACGGCCACCACAGCTACAACGCCTATCCCCACGCCTACCATGGTCAGCAGGGTTCGTGCTCGGCGGCGGAAGAGGTTCCTTAAGGCCATCCCTCCGGCGATAAGGGCGGGGGGTGCCTCTCCGCCTCCCCCGCCCTCATAGCGCAGCGCCTCGATGGGCATTAGCCGGGATGCCCTGTGGGCGGGATAGAGCCCTCCCAGAACGCCCAAGGCCATTGCCACCCCGAAAGCCTGGAGGAAGAGGTCCGGTGTGAACACCCCCTGGGAGACGCTTCCCACGGCGGGGATGAGGCTCAGGGCTTTGGCCAGCACCACCCCTAAGGCCATCCCGGCTAAGCCGCCTATCAGGCTCATAGCCAACGATTCCCGTAGGATCATTCCCAGCACCTTCCCATTTCGCCAGCCAACCGCCTTAAGGATGCCTATCTCCCTCGTCCTCTCATAGACGCTCATGAGCATGGTGTTCATCATCCCCACGCCCCCGACCAAGGTGGCTACGGTGGAGACGGCCCAGGAGAGGCCGCGGGCGGTCTCGATTATCCCCAACGTCTCGGTCACCTCCGAGGTCCTGGAGACGGACAGCTCGGGGAAGCGCCTCTCGATCAAGGAGCGGACCATCTCTATCCTGCCGATGTCCTTAAGCTTGAGGAAAAAGGCGGAGACCTTATGTGGCTGCCTTAGAATGGCTTGCACCTCTGAGAGGTACAGCACTGCCCCTGCATCCTCGAAACCGTTCCCCGTCTCGTAGATCCCCACTATGCGGTAGGCCCTTCCCGAGACCTTTAGCGTATCGCCGAGCTCCTTATCCAGGTTCTCCGCCGCCAGCTTTCCGATGATGGCCTCCTTCCGCGATTCAATCATCCTCCCTTCGAAGACTTTAAAGTGCCCGATGGCGAACTCCTCAGGGTTATAGCCGAAGAGGAGGAAATAGGGGATACCAGGCATGGGGACCAAGGTGTAGCTCATCCCCGCCACCCCTTCCACTCCGGGAAGGCGAGCGAGTTCTTGGCCTACCCCTTCGTCAACTGCGCCCACGGTGAACGAGATCGCGCTTTCCCCTCCCTCAGATTGAGCAATAACCAGGTCGGCCTCGCTTCCGCTCAGGAGGGAGGTGTAATTGGTGACCAGGCCCTTGCTCAGGGCTCCCAAGGAGACGATGGCGGCGATGCCTATGGCGATCCCAGTGAGGGTCAACAGGGTGCGAAGTTTGCGGCGGAACAGGTTTCTGAGGATCATCGTCCGTTTCCTAATCATTAACGATTTGCAATTGCATATTATACGCCATTTTCGTCGTTTTTCAAGCACCATTATGTGGACGAATCGGAGGACTTCACAAGGGGTTGGGAACTCACCATCCGGTGTGCGAAATCGGGGATTTTACACTCCATGGGGCGAATCAGGGGATTTGCTCTCTGCAGGGGCTACCGGGCGTTGCTCAACTTAGCTGTGCATGTACCCTCTCCCACATCCGGCACAGTTGCTCGCTCGCCGGACCGTCCTTGTGCTCTGTCACCGGGATGCCCTGCACCATGGCCTCTACCACCTTGGGATCGAAGGGGATAAGCCCCACCACTTCGATCCCCTGTTCAGCGCAGTACTCCATGATGGCGTGGGTTTGGGCCGGGTTGATGTCGTACTTGTTGATGCAGACCAGGGAGGGCACCTGGAAGTGCTTCGTGGTGGCCAGCACCCTTTCCAGGTCGTGGATGCCGGCCACGGTTGGCTCGGTGACGATCAACGCCAGGTCAGCGCCCGTGCAGGCAGCGATGACGGGGCAGCCTATGCCCGGTGGGCCGTCCACGATGAGGCAATTATGCCCTCCGTCCAGGGCGATGCGGCGGGCTTGCCTCTTTATCAGACTCACTAACTTCCCCGAGTTTTCCTGGGCGGGGAAGAGGTGGGCATGAACGAGGGGACCGAAGCGAGTCTCGGAGATCAACCATTCCCCGACCACCCGGTCCTCCATGCGGATGGCTTCCACAGGGCATTGATAGTAGCAGGTTGCACAGCCTTCACAGGCGATGGGATCCACCTTGTAAACCTCCATCCCTTCAGCCTCGTCAACATTGGGAGGAGGGATTATCGCCTCGAAGCGGCAGACCTCTGCGCAGGTGCCACAGGCTATGCACAACTTGGAGTCGATCGTGGCCACTTTGCCGCCGACGAACTCGTGCTTCTCCTTAATCCGAGGGGAGAGCACCAGCTCTAAATTGGCTGCATCCACATCGGCGTCAACCAGCACAGGTAAACACCTCTCGCTCTTATGAGCCAGATGGGAGAAGGAAGCGGCTACGGTGGTCTTCCCTGTTCCTCCCTTGCCGCTCAGGATGACGATCTCCTTCATCTCACCTCTGCGATCCTCTCATACAGCTCTCGAAACTTCCCCTTGTACTCAGGCAGTGCCTCAACCAGGGGTATGCCCCGGGAATAGGCTTCGGCGATGCCTCGGTCGAAGGGGATACGCATCAGGATGGGGATGCCCGCCTCGGCGCAATAATCCTCCACCCTCTCATCGCCTATGCCCTCCCTGTTGATGATCACCCCTGCGGGGATATCCAGCTCCTTAGCCACTTCCACCGCCAGCTTGAGGTCATGGAGGCCGAAGGGAGTGGGCTCGGTGACCAGAAGCACAAAGTCCGCCCCATGCATCGTCTCCACCACCGGACAGGATGTGCCAGGGGGGGCGTCTAAGATGATCGTCCCGGCGAAACCCCTCACTCGGCGTTTAAGTTGACGGATGATGGGCGTGGCCATCGGCTCCCCCACGTTCAGGATGCCATGGGCGAAGGCGATGGGGCCAGCTGTCCCCTCCTCGATGACCCCGATGGGATTAAAGACCTCGGTGATGGCCCCCTCAGGGCATTCGAGTGCGCAGCTCCCGCATCCGTGGCAGAGCTCGGGAAAGATGAGCACCTTTTTGGGCAGGACGGCAATGGCATGGTATTGGCAAACCTCGGCGCAACGGCCACAGTAGGTGCATTTGGCCTCATCCACCTGAGGGATGAGGATGCCCACCTCCTCCCGATGTTCGATGGTCGGTTTGAGGAAGAGGTGGGCGTTGGGCTCTTCCACATCGCAATCCAGAAACAGCGTCGTAGCGTCGTAGCGGCCCAGCGTCTCAGCGTTTGCCTCGGTTAGCCGCTTAGACGCTTTGACGCTAAGGCGCTTAGCCGCTTTGACGCTAAGACGCTTAGACGCTATGGAGAGTGCCAGGCTCACGGCTACGGTGGTTTTCCCTGTGCCTCCCTTGCCGCTGGCGACAGCGATCCTCACGGCTTACTCCCTCACCATCCTGGTGCCGCACTTGGGGCAACTCATCTGGTAGCAGGGGACGCCGGCCTTGTGAGGCACTTTATAGCCACAACTGGGGCAGATGCAATAGCCGCCGGGGCCAGCACCTGGCCTCGTGCCGCCCATGCGGCCTCGGCCTCCTCCGCGCCCCAGGCCACGGCCTCCGCTACGGCCAACCCCTTGAGCTGAAAATCGCTGGGACATCGTTTTCACCTCCTTTGTTCCCTTCGCTTTTGGCATTCCGCACAATAACCCAACAGCTCCACTCGGCTGCCAGTGATCTGGAAGCCATAACGAGCCGCTAATTCCTGATGGATCTGAGCGCAGTGGGCGCATTGGAACTCGATCACCTTGCCACAGCCCAGGCATATAAGGTGATGGTGTTCCTCAGGGCCGGCCAGCTCATAGCGAGAGTATCCCTCCCCGAAGTGCAGCTTTCTCACCAGGCCCAGCTTCCTGAACACACTCAGGGTGCGGTAGACCGTGGAGAGGCTGAGGCGAGGGCGCTCCCGTCGGGCCAGACGGTAGATCTCATCGGCGTCCAGGTGTCCTCCCTGCTCCTGGAGGATCTTGAGGATCAACGTCCGCTGGGGAGTGATCCGCTTCCCATGGGCGCGCAGGGTACGCTGCACATCTCGGTTCATTTCTTCTCGAGCGATCTCTTTCAATTGTCTTATCCCCTTTCAGTCTTTTCGATCCTCGCTGGGGGCGTATCCCATCACAGCCGCCGGGATCACGAGCCTAACGTCTCTGGTATCGTGGTTAACAAAGGGATTTTCAGCACTAAATCCACTGCTACAGGGATCACAAACACATAGGCTGGGTCCAGTCCCTTCCATATCAGCCCCCCAAGGATGGGAGCAGGGATGGTAATCAATCCTCGGAATAAGCCAAGCAGGCCGCTCCACCTGCCCATCTGCTCCACCGGGACGAGTTCCAAGGTCATAGCCGCTGTGACGCCTGAGGAGATGGCATAGAAGGTCTGCAGAGCCCCTGCCAGAATCAGCATCGCTGGGTTAAGGGAGAGAATAAGCAGCAGATTGGAAGCATACCATAGCGGCGTGAGGAGATAAATGACCTTCTTCCGCCCTATTCTATCCGCCAGCCGGCCTAGAGGGATCCCAAACAGAAGGCGTGCCAAAATCATAGCTGTGGTCATGCTCCCCAGCAGGTATTGATCTGCCCCTTTCACCTGGTGGGCGAAGAGCTGGAGGAAAGGGGAGGTCATGGCCATGGAGAGCAGGGTAAGGGAGGAGATCACGATCCACCTTCTCAGAGGCCCTCCTCCCTCGAAGAGCTGCTTAAAGTCGCCTACGAAGCTGGGGTCAGCCCTTGCCTCGGCCAAGCGCACTCGCTTGGGCTCCCTCAACTGAGCGGCCACGAAGAGGAAAATGAGCCCGTACCCGACGAAGCGGATATAATACAGGGGCCGGATACCCTCCGCGGTCATCCCCCCGAAAGCTGTCACCAGCAGGGCAGCGACCAGAGGGGCGATCATGGAGAGGAGGGAGGCGAGCGTCACGCAGATGTTCTGGGCGGTGGCCCGATCCTCATTCCGTACCGAATCGGCGCAGATCACACTGCAGCCTGTGCCGGTTAGCCTCATGGAGATGGAGAGCAGGATGGTAGCGGCGATGATCGCCTCCCAGCGAGGTGCTAAGGCATAGATCAATGCCCCTCCGGCCAGCAGCCCCACACCTAGGAGGTAGAACCGCTTGAGGCCGTAGCGGTCCACCAACCATCCCACGGGTGTGGAGATGAGAGCTCCGATGCCGTTGCCGATGCTATTGATCGTCCCCAACTCGATCGAGTCGGCCCCTAAAGCCACCGTATAGATGGAATCGTACTGGGCGGTGAGGTTAGCCAGGAAGCTGCTCGCCGCAGCACGGGTGACCGCTATCCGGTAGTTGTGCTTCTGCCGGCCGATGAATTCCTTTGCCTTTCCGATCGTCCTGCCCACCAGGTATACCACGAAGGCTCTCCATCCTGTTACATCATTCGAATCGCTTTCAAGGGGCAAGCCTGAGCACATAGGCCGCAGCCCACACACATGTTCGGATTGGGATCGGGCATCTCGTAAGGGGCCTCCTGCTTCAGGACTTTATGGGGACACGCAAGTACGGCGGCGCAGATTCCTTTGTCGCATCTCTCAGGTTGACACTTGCTGTAGTCCACCACGGCCATGGGCTTCGGCATCGGTTTTACCTTCGTCTATCCTCTTCAATTCCCTCTCCAGTTCCTCCTCCAGCTCCTCCAATTGCTGAAGCATCCTCGGTGGCACCGAATGGGCGGGCCATCGGCTCTTCAGCTCCGCTATCTGCCTCTTCAATTCCTCGATCCGCTCATTACCCATTTTTTTCTTCGCATCTCCGAGCTTCTGAAGGCAACCTGCCTTCCATGGTTTAGATCCTTCAAGCGGAGGCGGAGGGAGCACAGGCGCTGATGGAGGTTGCTGTGGCGCTCGATCTCCTGGTGCTGAAAGTGGAGATGAGTTTCTCTACCTTTATTCCGCCGCACTTAGGGCACTTTATCTCCGAGGTCCGAGTACCTAAACGTACCAGCTTCTCGAACTTCTCCCCACACTCCAAACATCGGTACTCGTA
>CAYYKQ010000035.1:0-16393 GCA_964440965.1 uncultured Anaerolineae bacterium
CGGGAAGCCGATGCCATTATCACCGTCTGTGAGGCCAACAGGAGGCTGCAGCTTGTCGCCGGGGCTCCCGCCGAGAGGTGCCGCATCATCCCCAATGGTGTAGGCATCCTGGCTTCCGAGCCCAGAGAAGCCCCTGACGGAAGGCCCTGCATCGGGCTGGTGGGGCGAGTGGTGCCCCTCAAGGATGTGGCCACCTTCATCGCCGCCTGCCGCATCCTGGCCGACGAGCTTCCCGAAGCGGAATTTTTCGTCGTCGGCCCTACCGACCAGGATGAGGGGTATTACCGGGAGTGCCTGGAGCTGCGCCGGAGGCTGGGCCTCAACGGGAAACTGCATTTCACAGGCGAGGTTGACCCTCTCCCTTATTACCGGATGCTGGATGTGATGGTGCTCACCAGCATCAGCGAGGGGCAGCCCCTGGCCATCCTGGAGGCCATGGCCGCCGGGGTGCCGGTGGTGGCCACCGACGTGGGGGGATGCGCCGAAACACTTGGGGTTTCGGATACCGAAGCCGCCGGTCTCATCACTCCGCCTTCTGATCCGCAGGCCACTGCCGAGGCCGTCCTCAAAATCTGTCGCAATAGGGAACTTTACGCTCGGATGTCAACCGCTGGCTTAAGGAGGGCGAAGTACCTTTACCACAAGGAATACTTCCTGGCGGCATATCGGGCCCTCTACGAGACGATCGGAGCGCACGGATGAGGATAGGCATCCTGCACCAATACAGCCTCTTCGGCTCAGGGAGCGGCGTCTACGCTCAGAACCTAGCCCGTCGCCTTGCCCAGCGGGGCCATCGGGTTTGCCTTATCTCTCGAGATTTACATCCTGACTGCTACGAATTCGTTGAAGAAGCCTATCTCCATCAGGGGGAGCGGGTGAAGTTGCTTTTCCGTAACTCACCATCACCGGGGTGCATCGCTCATACCCTCAGGGGCGAGATTATGCCCTCGGCTTATCCCCGCCCAGAGCGGCCCGGGGGTAAGCTCTTCACCGAACTCTCCGATGAGGAGATCGAGCGCTATGTCGATTACCAGGCCCGCAAGGTGCGAGAGATCGCCCTTCGGCACGGGCTGGAGCTATTGCATGTCAATCACGCCCTTCTGATGCCCTACGTGGCCCGCCTGGTCAAGGCGCAGTTGGGCCTCCCTTACGTGGTCACCGTCCACGGCAGCACCATCGAGTACGTGCTGAAAAAAGACGAGCGCTACAGGCCTTATGCCGTCCAGGGCCTCGGCGGAGCAGAGAAGGTCATCGTCCTGAACCGGGATGTGCGGGAGAGGGTGCTGGCCTTCTGCCCCGAGGTGGAAGCCAGGCTGGTGGAGTTGCCCGTAGGGGTGGACGTGGGGCTCTTCAGGCCCGTCGCCCTCTCCGCGAGGCGGGCGAGCGTGGCTGCCCTGCTGAGGGAGGCCCGTCGGGTGGAACATTCGGGGAAAACGGCGGAGCTGCAGGAGCTCACCTATTCGCTTCCCGACCAGGGACTGACAGAGGGGGAGCTCCTCGCCAAGCTGCGGGAGATCAGGGCCTCGTATGCCTCTAATCAGCCCGATGAAGATCTGCGAGATAAGCTGAACTCCATTAACTGGGGTGCTGACAAGGTCATCATATATCTCGGTCAGCTCTCCCTGGAGAAGGGCGTCCATTGTCTGATAGCTGCTATGCCCGAGATACTAACCCGCAAGCCGGAGGCCAGGCTGCTCATTGTGGGAGATGGGGTCTCCAGGGAATTCCTGGAGCTCCTAGCAGCGGCCCTGGACAGAGGAGATGTAGAGCTTGCCCGGAGAGCCCTCGCAGCGACCGATGGGGAATTCACAGAACCGCTCCTCAAGTTCTTTGATGGGCTCGATATGGAAGATTACCAGCACAAGGCACGCGACGCCGACCTTCGCCGGGCGGTTGTCTTCACCGGTTACCTGACCCGAAGGGAGCTGGCCAGGCTCCTTCCCTGCGCTGAGTTGAGCATCATCCCATCGCTTGTGCGGGAGGCTTTCCCCCTGGTCTTTGTGGAATCCCTAGCCTGTGGAGTGCTCCCGGTGGCACCTCGCTTCGGGGGATTGGCATCCGCCCTGGACGAGCTTGTCCGGAAGCTGGGCCCCATCGGCGAGATAGCTGGGGTGAGATATGGCGAGGAGATGACACACGATCTGGCCGAGAGGATCCCTATTCTGCTCTCACGGCTGGGGAAAGAAGGCATGCGGGAGAAAGTAACTCGCCTCTGCCGAGAGCTTGCTGTGAGAAAGTATGACTGGGAGGGCATAATATCCCGCTTGGAGGAGATTTATAGTGAATCGCGAGATCCGAACCTTGAACCTCAACCCTTAATCCATGATTCGCAATTCATAGTTCAACGAGGAGGTGGGCCTTGAAGCTCACAAGCGAGAGGAAGGGAAGCGTGCTGGTTATCAGCTTCGCCGAGGAGGGGAGCCTGGAGGCCAGCAACGTGATGGATTTCCGTGAATCGGTGATGGGGCTCCTGAAGGAAGGCGACAAAGTCGTCCTTGACCTGGGCAAGGTGAATTTTATGGACAGCTCCGGCCTGGGGGCCATCGTGGCCTTAGGGCGAAGCCTCTCCAGAGGCGAGGGAGAACTCAGGCTGGCCAACATAACGCTTCACGTGCGCACAGTGTTTGAGCTCACCCGCCTGCACCGGGCCTTCGAAATCTATGACACCGTTGAAGAAGCGGTGGCCAGTTTCGCAGCCGATTGAGCATGGCAGGAGGATTGTCAATGGGACACCTGGCGTTCTGGCCTCAGTCGTGGCAAGTGGCGCTCGGCGCTTCGGCCCTCACCTTCCTCGTCATCGCCGCGGTGGTTCTTCTCACCCGCCTCGGCCGGTTGCGGAGGCGTTGGGCGCTGGAGGGAAAGAGACCTCGGCTCAGGGATTGGACAGCCCTTTTCGAGGGATTGCCCAGGGCGCTGAGGGAGGATCACGAGCTGCACATGCGCGTCTTTCGCTGTCTCGGCCTCGCCACCCTCTTCTTCGGCGCCTACTATCTGACCTGGCGCTACAGCCGCTCCATCAATTGGGATGCCCTCTGGTTCTCCATTCCGCTCCTTCTGGCTGAGACCTACAGCTTCGTAGGGGCGGCCCTCTTTGTCTTCACCCTCTGGCGCCAGAGCTGGCGGGAGCCCCCGCCGCCTCCGGAGAACGCCACGGTGGACGTTTTCATCACCTGCTATAACGAGCCGCCGGAGGTGGTCCGCAGGACGGCCGAGGCGGCGATTAAGATTCGCTACCCGCACAAAACCTATATCCTGGACGACGGGCGCCGGGAGGCCATCCGCCGCATCGCCGAGGAGGTGGGCTGCGGCTACATCACCCGGGTGGACAACCGCCATGCCAAGGCGGGGAACATCAACAACGCCCTGGAGGTCACCAACGGCGAGTTCATCCTGGTGCTGGACGCGGACATGATACCGGAACCCGACATCCTGGACCGCACCCTGGGCTACTTTCGCGACGAGAAGGTGGCCTTCGTCCAGACGCCCCAGCGCTTCTACAACGTCCCGCCGGGCGATCCCTTCGACGCCAACGCCCCTCTCTTCTACGGCCCTATCCTGCGGGGGAAGGACGCCTGGAACGCCGCCTTCTTCTGCGGCACCAACGCTGTGCTGCGGCGGGAGGCCCTCATCCGGATGGGCCTGTTCTACTACGTGGAGGATATGGAGCGGGCCTTGAAAAAGGCGCTCACGGACGCGTGGGCGGCTGTGGAGCGGGCCCGGTGGCTCATGGAGAGGAACCGCGGGGTGGCGGAGCTGGCCAGGGTCAGGGAAAGGTTCGAGCGGGCGCGAGCTGCCATTCGTAAGGCGCGCCGGGCCCTCAAAGAGGGCGAGACGTTGAGCAAGGTCATCTCCTTAACGGGCGAAGCGGTGCCCCATCTCGATTCGCTGCGGCAGAGTTTGCAGCGGGTTCGGGAGGACCTGCTGGCCATGGCCGCCGACCTGAAGGCCGTGGCCCAAAGCGGCGAAGAGCCGGGGGCCTCGGAGGCGCGGAGGCGTCTGGAGGAGCTGGCGCCAGCCACCGAGCGATGCGAGCAGGCGGTGCGAGTGGTGCAGGAGGCGGCGGAGGAGGTGCGGCGGACGGTCAACATTGAGGTGACCCCTATGGCCACCATCAGCCTCACCGAGGACCTGGCCACCTCCGTGCGCCTACACAGGCTGGGCTGGAAGTCGGTCTACCATGACCAGGTTCTGGCTCGCGGCTTGGCCCCTGAGGACCTGGGCTCGACCCTGAAGCAGCGGCTAAGGTGGGCCCAGGGCACCCTCCAGGTCTTCCTGCGGGAGAGGGCGCTGATCAAAAGGGGGCTCACGCTGGCCCAGCGGCTGCATTACTTCACCACCCTCTATGGCTACTTCTACTTCTTCGCTGCCGTCATCTACTTCCTTTGGCCGCCCATCTACCTCCTCACTGAGATCCCTCCTGTGCGCGCCTACTCGGCCGAGTTCTTCTGGCGCATCGTGCCCTACCTCGCTTTCAACCAGTTGATGTTCGAATTCATCGGCTGGGGCATCCCCACCTGGAGGGGGCGGCAGTATTTCCAGGGCCTCTTCCCCGTCTGGATAAGGGCCCTGGTCAGCGTGCTCAGCGGCCGCAAGCTGACCTTCCACGTCACGCCCAAGACCCGCCAGGAGGGGATATATCTCGGTCTGATCCGCCCCCAACTGGCCATCTGCTGCCTGACCGTGCTGGGCATCCTGTGGGGCATCGTCAAGCTGGCCCTGGGCTGGTCCCGCGAATTCGCCGGCATCCTGACCAACGTCTTCTGGGGGCTTTACAACCTGCTGATGCTCAGCGCGGTGGTGCGGGCTGCCGTTTGGCGGCCAAAGGAGCGGAAGGTCCAGTTCGAGCTGGAGGAGGCGCGGGCCGCCCATCCGAGGTGAGTTGGCATATGCTCGATTTAACGACTCCGGCGGAAAAATTGAGCATCGAGGAGGCCACCGGCATACTGGCGGCAGTGGATGTGGCTTCTCTCGTCGGGCGACTCCGCAGAGAGGAGCCTGCACAGGCGGCGGTCTTGCTCCAGGGCCTGATGAGGCTGGAGCGCTTCCTCAGCGAGAGGAACAGGCTGAAGGCTTATGAGGAGAAGCTGCCGCTGGTGCTGAGGGAATTAGAACCATCCCGCATCGCCGCCATTTTCGAGCATCTGAATGCCGCCACGCTGCACCGGGCTCTGTTCGGGAACTTCAGGGTCATCGAGCACCCCACGAAGATGCGCATTTTCGAGGCTATGAGCCCCCATAAAGTGGCCGAACTTCTGGAGGAGATGGCCTTCGGCGTTGATGCCCCCAAGGCCGCCGCCAAGGTGCTGTCTGATATGTCACGTGAGCAAGCGGCTCGGGTAACGGAGATGATGGATGAGGAGGCGTTGAAACGGATTGAGGAGGAGAGGGAACTCAGAGGGGCTTATGGGGAAATGGGGGAACTCATAGGGGCTCTGGAGCGGGCCGATGCGCCCCTGGCCGCCGCCCAGCTCACATCCCTCGCCCGCCGCAATCCTGAGTTTGCCGCTGAAACCTTGCGCCGCCTGAGGAAGAAGGTTTGGGTCAGGGAAGCCGACGGAAAGAAGCGGGAGGAAGTCTACTCTTGCCGGGCTGCCGCCATTATCGAAGCGCTTGACCTGAGGGATAAGGCTGCGGTGGCCCTTCTTAAGGCCATCCCGCCTGGTGAATTGAAGGAGATGCTCAAACGTGTAGGCGAGGAGAAGAGACAGGCCATCGCTTCCCTTCTCGGCCTGGGAGAAGTGGGCTTCGCTCCGCCATGCTACCCGCCCTGCAAAGTGCGGGGGCGCAGGAGGAGCAAAGTTCTCCCCTATGGGATGCGCTGGATAAGGATTGAGGAGGTGTTCGAGACCGAGCTCGGCCCCAGGCCTATGCTCATTGACCTCCTGGAGATGGACCCAGCCGATGTAAGGCTGAAAGCCTGCCGGGCGATCACGGACGAGAAACTGATTCCCATAGCCGAGGCGGAGGAACTCTTCGGTGATGTGAGGAGGCGGGATAAAAGGCCCCGCCAGGAGTTGTTCCGAAGGCTGGGGCTTATCCGCCTGCGGGAGGAAGTGGAGAGGACAGGTGCCATCGCCGGCATCAATGGCAATTTCTACTTCGACTACGGGAACTACATTGATGCCCGGAAGCTGGGGTTAGACCTGAAGAGCGTACCCGGGCTTTATTTCGGCGACTTGGTAGGATGGTTCGTCACCGATGGGGTGGAGCTGAGCCCCCCTATCTTCAACCGTGCTGCCTTGATTGTCACCGAAGATGGCCGCATCCACATCAGGAAGGTGGTCATCACCCATATGGTCATCGGGGGCAAACGGGTAACCTGGGAGGCGGTAAACCAGCCCAGAGATGGAGGCAAGACGGTGCTTTACAATTCCCTCTGGGGCTTCGAGACCGAACCCGATGCCGATTACGTGGACGTTTCCATCATCAAAGGGCGCATTCACGAGATACGGGAGGGAGGCGGGGTCAGGATACCGCTGCTCGGGTTCGTGCTCTCCATCCCCAGGGAGGAGGCCAAGAACCTGCTGGCCGGAGTTCAAGCGGGGGATAAAATCAAACTGGGCAACAACTTCCCCGCCCACCTGGGGGAGGTGAAAGAGGCTATGGCTTGCGGGCCGCAACTCGTGCGTGACGGCCAGGTGGATTTGGACTTCGAGTTCGAGGACTTCGGCGAGAAAGATTCTACGGTCGTGCCCTTCTCCCTGACCAGGGCAGTGGATACCTTTCGGACGGCCAGGAGTTTCGTGATGCTGGCGAACGGGAAGCTGATTTTGGGAGCGGTTTCGGGGACGTATTTTGGCAGCGGCGAACCGAGGGTGAGCCTGGGGATGACTTTCGGGGAATTAGCGCAACTGGCACTCGATTTGGGAGCCGAACAGGCCATCGCTTTGGATGGAGGTGGCTCCAGTTCGCTGGTAGCCAGGACCGAGGAAGGAGTTAAGGTGCTCAATGTGCCCACCGGCGGGGCCGACGTGCCGGAAGGAGAGGAGAGGTTCATCAACACGCATTGGCTGGTGTTTGAGGGCTAGCCCTCACATCATCTCTTCAAGAGGGTGAGAACCCAAAGGAGGAGATAAGCAGCTTAGAGAGGCAGGCTTTTGTCGGCCAAAAGCTGGTAAAGTTCCCGATAATTAAGGCCCAGGCGGCGGGCCATACCTCGAAGGGTAATCTCGCCACGCAGGTAGCTGGCGTGGAGCTTCTCAACCTCGCGTCGGTAGCCTTCTTCCAGCAGAAGTCGCACCACTTCGGGATAGCTCTTCCGCTCCGCCTCGGCCAGAGCCTTCACAAATTTGGATACTTTCTCATCTACGGGGACGGCGATCTCAACAGCCATCATATCGCTCCTTTTAACATCATTAGCGAGTGCTCGATGAAACCGCTTCGATATCGTGGTCGGATGACGTTCAACATTTGCTCGCCTATCTCATTTGTAATTGCTCCATCTCTAACTATAGCGACAATGAGATCCGGCAGAAAGATAGGGTGCATATTGAAACGATGCAAAATCAGATAAAGCAAACGATCATCAACAACTACATTGTCGTAGTCAAGGGTCTTCCTACACAGTCGCAGAATCTCCACGTCGCCTGGTTCAATTTCGTAAGCGGCCATCACGGTTTCAAATGCTGGATCTGCAGCTGGAGCTTTTTCTACGATGATCCTTCGGCTCCTGATCAATCTCTCCAACTCAAGAGCATCGGGGTAACCTGCTCGGAGGCCGAGATCCACTGCTTCCGTTTTGACGCCTTCGGGAATCACGATTTGAGCCCAATCGGTGATAAATTCAATGATCAATTGCCCTCTCACATTGAATTGTGCTGCCGTGATCAAGGAGCTGGCATCAAAAATCAGCTTCGGTGGCCTTTTTGAACCCATTTGATTCAATGCTTGCTCCTTCCATTCTCAATTTGCTTTTAATTGTATCATTTTTTCACAGCTATGGCAAACTTGGGTAGATGCGAACCAGGGCTTTCAAAGGGATACCATTGGTCGGGGGTCAAGATGCAAACATCCTTCGTAGAGATAGACCTGGAAAAACTCTTAACGCTTATGGAGCAAGAGAAGCCCGAAGAGGCGGCGGAGTTGCTCTCCCGGCTCATCGCCGAGGAAAGGGAGATGAGGCTGCTGAATATCCTGAAGCCCTACGAGGACAAAGTGCCCAAGGTCCTGCGAGGGCTGAAGCCTTCCAAGGCAGCCCAAATCCTCGACCACCTGCCGCCCCACGAAATCAAGCGTGCTCTCTTCGACAACTACACCCGTCTCGAAGACGAGCTCATCTGCGACATCCTGGCAGGCTTGAGTCCCGCTAAGGCCGCCGGTGTAATCGAGAGGATGAGCATAGGGATAGATGCCCCCAGGGAGATGGCACGCATCCTTCAGGGCTGCGCTTCTGATGTCCTCAGTGAAATCCTGGAGTTGGTGAACCCGCCGAGCATCATCCGGCTGATGGATGAGATGGAGCCTGAAGCCAGAGCACGTTTCCTCGGAAGCGTCGGGGCAGAGAAGTGCGCCCAAGTCCTTCGGGAGATGCTCTCCGGCGAGAACGCCGTCAGGATGGCACAGGCGGCCCAAATCCTCAAGCAGATGGAGGTAGGAAGAAAGGAGGAGGTTTTAGGGAGGCTTGGAGAGGGAGACCAAAGGGTCTTGTGGGAGCTCATAGGGAGGGAGTATGGGGGAGCGCTGGAGAAAATGCGGCCCCGGGAGGCCAGGCTTTTCATCGAAGAAGCCCCTCTCGAAGAAGTCGTCGCTGCCATACGGAACGCCCACCCGGAGAAGGTGGTCGCAGCCCTCAAGCTGGCGGGGACGAAGCGAGCAGCGGAGGTGCTTTCTCTTCTCGCCCACTACGACCCCGAGCTGGCCGCCGACCTCCTGGAGGCCCTCAACGTCAAGACCATCGTGCGCTTCCGCAAGTCCGGCGAAGCCGCGTGGGAAGTCTGTATGCCCCGGGCGGCGGAGATAATCGGCGAGATGGACTCAGCCGACCCGCAAATCATCGAAGTGCTGCGGAAGATGCAGGAGGAGGATTTGGAAGCCATCCTGGAACGGCTTCCCCAGGACAAGCGAGAGCTTATCATCTCCAGGCTGGGCGAAAAGCCGGAGGTGCCGCTTCCGCTCACTTTTGAACTTCTGACAGTGGGGAGAGGCAGGAGACGGACAAAGGAGCTGGGCTACGGCATCAAGTGGATTCGCATCGACGAAGAGCTGGACACGGGCGAGAAAGTGAAGCCAGTGGTGATTGACCTCTTGGAGATGGACCCGAAGAAGGTGAGGATTGTGGCTCGGATGGCCGTCGGGGAGAAGGCGATGCCTGCTTCCAAGGTGGCCGAGGTCTTCGAGCCTTACCGGAAGGCGGGCAGGCGGCCTGATAAAGAGGTCTTCGCCCGGTTGGGGCTGGTGCAACTCAGCAAGGTTGTCGAAAAAGAGGGAGCCTTCGCAGGGATAAACGGCAACTTCTACTTCGATTATGGCCATTACATCAACGCCATCAAGCTGGGCATTGACATCGCCAGGGTGCCCGGTCTCTTCTTCGGCGACCCCATCGGCTGGTTCGTCTCCGATGGGCGGGAACTCATCCCGCCGTCCTTCAACCGGGCAGCCTGTGTGGTCACCAAAGAGGGCAAGGTTTACATCGAGAAAGTCTTTATGACCGATGTCACCCTCAGTAATGGGTACAAGGTGGTCTGGGACGCCTTCAACATCCCCAAGGAGTCGGGCAAAATCATCCTGTACAACTCCCTGTTCGGTTACGAGACCGAGAAAAGCGACACTCATATAGATTTGGCCATCGCCAGGGGACGCATCTGGGTCATCGCCGAAGAAGGCGGAGTTGTAATACCCTTAACCGGCTTCGTGCTCTCCATCCCCAGGGAAAAGGCGGGCGTGATTCTGGCCGGGGTGAAGGTGGGAGATGAAGTCAAAGTGGGGAACAATTTCCCCGCCTCCTGGGGAGAAGTGGAACAGGCGATGGCCTGCGGGCCTCACCTGGTGCGGGGCGGCCAGTTAGATGTGAGCTTCAAAGAAGAGGACTTCGGGAAGCAGGATTCGACGGTGATTTCATTCTTCCTTCCCCGCACCGTGGAGACTTACGAAGCAGCCCGCAGCTTTATGATGCTCCGAGACAACAAGCTCATCGTCGGCACGGTTTCGGGGACGGCGATGGGCTATGGGGCTCCGAGGGAGAGCGCTGGGATGACCTTCGGGGAGCTGGCGCAACTCGCCCTGGATTTGGGCGCCGACCATGCCTATGCCCTCGACGGAGGCGGCTCCAGTTCGCTGGTGGCGAGGGTAGGCGGGGAGGTGAAGGTGCTCAACATCCCCACCGGCGGCGCAGACGTGCGCAAGGGCGAGGAAAGGTTTATCAACACCTACTGGCTGTTCTTTGATAAGCCGATGGATAAATCCACCGGCTGATACAGATGAAAGCGCGGTGAACCGCGCTTCGATTTGCTCAGCCGGGCGATTCATTGCCCGGCTAGGAGGCGAGCTATGCGGGAGACGAAAGCAGTTATCCTGGCAGCGGGCAAGGGCACGAGGATGCGCTCAGAGCTGCCCAAGGTACTTCACAAGGTAGAAGGAAAGCCGATGATACAACACAGCATTGAGAAGGCGAAGGCAGCAGGAGTGGGAGAAATCATCGTCGTCGTGGGCTACAAGAGGGAGATGATAATGGACTTCCTCGGCGATTCGGTGAAGTACGCCATCCAGGAGGAACAACTCGGCACTGGCCACGCCGTCGCCTGTGCCCGTCCCCACCTGGAGGGTTTCGACGGCAACGTAGTCGTCCTCTACGGCGATATGCCCCTGCTCTCGCCCCAGACTATCCGTCGCCTCATCGAGCGGCGGGATGAAACCGATGCGGCGGCGGTGTTGCTCACCATCGTGCTCGACAACCCGCCGGACTTCGGGCGCATCGTGCGGGATGAGAAGGGGCGGGTGATGCGCATCGTGGAAGTGAAAGATGCCACGCCTGAGCAGCTCAAGATCAAGGAGATAAACGTGGGGGCCTACTGCTTCGACTGCCAATCTCTCCTGCCCGCCCTTGAACAACTCCGCAACGACAATGCCCAGGGTGAATACTATTTGACGGATGTGGCGGAAGTGCTCTACCGCCAGGGCAAGCTTGTGGAGACGGTGCAGACCGAGAACATCGAAGAGGCGTTGGGCATCAACGACCCGGCACACCTGGCTTTCGCCGAAAAACTGGCCGACATCCGCTATGCCGAAAGCCTCTATGAACTGATCGACGCCAGCATCGCACTGGCTAAAGGCCGCGCCAGGGCTAGCTCACCGCTGCAGGAAAGCTCAGGATGAAAGCAACTGAGATCGTCTCAGCACCGGCGCGAATCTGCCTCTTTGGAGAGCACCAGGACTATCTGGGGCTGGCCGTCATCGCCGCCGCCATAGATCTTCGGCTGTACGTGAGAGGGACCCCTCGGGCTGATGGATGGTTTCGAGTGGATATGCCGGATATAGGCCAAAGCGATGCTTTCCAGCCCGATTCGGAACTGCCCTACCGAGGTCCGCGCGATTACCTGCGCGCAGTTGTAAATGTGCTGCTGCGCCACGGGGTGCGTTTCCCCCAGGGTTACGATTGCCAGATTCGCAGCACGATCCCTATCAACGCGGGGGTATCCAGTTCCTCTGCGCTAGTGGTGGCCTGGACTCGATTCCTGCTGGCAGTAGGGGAGCCAGCCCAGGAACTGGAACCTGCGAAGGTCGCGCGGCTGGCTCACGAGGCCGAGGTATTGGAGTTCGGCGAACCCGGTGGGATGATGGATCATTACACCTGCAGCTTAGGTGGGCTATTGTACATCGACTGCGGGAAGCCACTGCGCGTTCGACCTCTGTTAGATGATGAGCCCGATGCATTGCCGGCGCGATTGGCGGGGCTGGTGCTGGGTTGTTCACTGGAGGAGAAGGACACCACATCTTTGCTGGCCCGGGTGAAGGCGGCGGCCCAAGAGGGCATCAGGGCGCTTCAGGATCGTTGGCCCGCCTTCGACCTGCGGTCTACGCCATTGAGCGAGGCCGAGCCGCATTTAGCCGCTCTCCCGCCAGACCTGGCTTGCGTTTTGCGAGCCAACATCGTCAACCGCGACCTATGTCGGCAGGCCTTGGCCCTTTTCCAAGGAAAGGCTTGGAGCCCCCAGGCCCTAGGGCGGCTGTTGGATGCTCACCATGCCCAACTTCGGGATGGCTTGGGGGTATCCACCCCCAAGCTGGAGGCGCTCATCGAGGCCGCCCGGTCGGCTGGAGCTCTGGGATGCAAGCTGGTCGGCTCCGGAGGCGGGGGTTGTATGGTCGCTTACGCCCCGGGGCATGAAGCGGAGGTGGCTCGGGCCATCGAGTCCGCTGGTGGACGGGCCTTTAAGATCGGAGTTGACGGAGGGGTGCGAGTGGAACCGAGGTGGCCTGCGTTCTTCGAGGGGTAGGGATGAGCGAAAGGCTTTCGGTCCTCCTGTGCACAGAGGGGACTTATCCCTTCCTCGGTGGTGGAGTCAGCACCTGGTGTGATACCTTGTGCAAGGGGCTGCCTGAGGTGGATTACTACATCTATGCCATCACTGGGCATACCGATGTAACCCTTCGCTATGAACTCCCGCCCAACGTGAGGAAGCTCATCCACATCCCCCTCTGGGGTGCAGAGGAGCCCGCTGAATATGCCCTGGCCGATGTGCCTTTCTCGGAGATCTACCTGCGGAAACAACGCACCACTGCTAAAATGGTCGAAAGGGAGTTCATCCCCCTCTTCCGGGAGTTCCTGAGGGGCATGATGAAGATCGAGGAAAGCTCCGACCTCGAGGCCGGCTTTAAGGCTTATGGCCAAGCTATCCACGCCCTCTACCGTTACTTCCAAGTTTATGACTACAAAGCCACCTTCAAGGCCGAGCCGGTGTGGGAATTCTTCAAGGAGGAGATGCTGCGTCCCTATCAGGAGAAACACGATGCACCTGCTGAGAAGCCCTCGGTCTTCGATTTGACCACAAGCCTGCGCTGGCTTTACAACTTCCTTATGCCCCTTGATGTCCCGCTGCCGAAGGTGGACATCGTCCATTCTACCATCGCCTCTTTCGCCGGACTGGCAGGGATAATCGCCAAACTGGAACATGGCACGCCCTTCCTCCTTACCGAGCATGGCGTCTTCGTCCGGGAACGTTACATCGCCGTCTCCACATCCGAGTTCACGCCTTTTACCAAGAGCTTCCTTATGCGCCTCTTCTCCTTCGTCGCCAAGCTCAATTACATCTATGCCGATCGCATCTCACCTGTATGTGACTTCAACATCCGCTGGGAGTCGCTTTGGGGAGGGAGCGAGGACAAGATCGTCACCATCTACAACGGTGTGGATACCGACATCTTTGTCCCCCGTGAGAAGCCGGAGAATACCAGAGATAGGCCGACGGTGGTGGCTGCGGCAAGGGTGACGCCTATAAAGGACATCAAAACGATGATCCAAGCGGCGGACCTGGTGCGTGAGAAAATCCCCGATGTGCTCTTCCTTGTCTATGGCTCCCTGACCGCTGACCCTGATTACGTCAAGGAATGCCAAGCCCTTATCGAAGATCTGGGGCTTGAGGAGCATTTCAAGTTGGCTGGCTTCCACAGCAACCCTGCCGAGATCTACAATGAGGGTGACATCAGCGTGCTGTCCAGCCTCTCGGAGGGTTTCCCCTACACGGTGTTGGAATCGATGTCGTGTGGTCGTCCGGTCGTGGCCACCGATGTGGGAGGGGTACGGGAGGCATTGGAGGGCTTTGGCGTGCTCGTCCCACCCCGTGATCCCCAAGCCCTCGCCGATGGAATCGTCCGATTGCTGGAGGACGACGAGCTGCGGCATAGGCTTGGCCACCTGGCTCGGGAGGAGGTGCTGGCTAAATTCAGGCTATCGGGATTTATCGAGGCCTATAGAGAACTTTATCAGGAGTTAGTAGAGGGGTCTTAGCTCATGGGGAATAGGGAGGGGATGCCGGAGACGAGAGAAAGGGGCGATTCCATTGCCTCCTTAGCCGATGAGGTGATGAACAGGATCGGCAAGCCTCTCGATAAATGGGCGGTGGCTGCCATTCTGGAGAGCATAGGGGTAAGGGATAGCGATGCCGCTCGACATTTCGGCAAAGCGGACGTCTTCGCCCTGGCAGAGGAGGTTTTCGCCCACTGTATGGCCCGGGGATGGGAGTCGAAGGAGGGCGAGAGGCTTAAGGAATTGACCTTAAAGGAGAAGCTGAGGAGGTTCTTCACCTTCTACATCCATGGACTCTTCTTCGCCCTGCCCATGGCAGGGCAGATCTTCGCCATCCTCCTGCTCGGATATTCCCTCTGGGCCTCTCTCCGCTTCACCGAGAGGGAGGGCACAGTGGTAGCCTTCGGCATTATCCTGAGCTTCTTTGTGACCGGCGGTTTCGTGCAGGCCATCGGACGGAGAGCACTCTTTTATCTGGAGCAGAAGCATTATTCCCTGGCCAGGGAGACATGCCTCCGCTTTATCAGGGTGGGAACGGTGATGGCGATCGTTGTGGGACTGTTTACCTATTCCTTCGATCTGATGATCCCTTTATTTGGCCGCTCCATGCTTCCGGTGGCCCTCATCTACTACTTCCTGCTCTCAGAGCTGTGGCTTTCCCTGGCCGTCCTCTACGCCCTTAAGGAGAGGGTGGCGATAGTGGTGTTGACGGTTGCCGGCGCGGTCATCGTTTACCTGCTGAGCAGATTCACCCCCTTGGGGATCTTCTCTGCCCACTGGCTAGGCCTCGCCATAACTGACATCTCAGTTCTCGCCTGGGGCTATCACAGGCTTAATCAGAAGGCCAGGTCGGTAAGGGAGAAGTCCGGGGTTACCAGTCTTCCCCGCCTTTCCATCCTCGTCTATTCCGTTATCCCCTATTTCGCTTATGGCCTGCTTTATTTCATATTCCTTTTCACCGACCGCCTGATGGCCTGGTCGGTGGGACCAAAGCCACCCGACTACTTCATCTGGTTTAAAACGCCTTACGAATGGGGCTTAGATTGGGCCCTTATCTCCCTCGTCCTCAGCACCGCCATATTGGAATACACCGTCAACGAATTCGCCAAACTCATCATCCCCGTCCAGAAATTCTTTGATGCCTTCCATATCCCGGACCACAACCGCTTCTTTAGGCTGTTCCACCGCCGACAGATAGGCCTGCTCTTAGGCACAGCCTTCATTGGCTCCGCTATCAGTTACCTGATGGCCTTGTTGCTCCCCCAGTTCCTCGGGATGGGAAGCATCATAGGAAACCCGACCATCCGCTTCGTCTTCCTCGGGGGCATCGCTGGCTATAACCTCCTCGCTTGGGGGCTTATGAACAGCATATTCCTCTTCTCCCTCTCCCGGCCGGGCTTCGTCCTCAAGGCCATCTCTATCGCCCTCGCCTTAAGCGCGACGGTGAGCTTCGCCTTCAGCAGGGCAATGGGTTATGAGTATGCTGTCATCGGCCTGGCAATAGGCTCCTTGGCCTTCGGCATATTGACCACCTGGTATACCTCTAAGGTGCTTAACCAGCTGGATTATTATTACTATTCGGCGTATTGATATCGGAGCGCCCCACCTATCGCGCTGGAGGGAAGCGATGAATGGGAAGTTAAATCCTCTCATTAGGCTTATCGGCCTCCTGTTGGATGTCCTCGACAGAGGTGTCCCTCTGCCGAAGACGGATAAGCGCATAAGCCCGCTTTACCTTCTCCTCATCCTGGCCCTCATGGTGACGGGGCTTTCCTTCGGAATCTGGCAGGCATCCCGCCCGGTTTACGCCAATGTGCCTGAGCAGAAGCTCCTCATCTTCCACAACAGCGCCGATCGCTTCGGCGAGATGTGTTACCGTCAGACGACTAAGGCTTTAGATTATGCCAAAATGGCCTATGAGTCTTTCGACCTCTCCGGAGCAGAGGAGCTCCCCGAGCTGGATGCTTACTCGGGCCTCGTTTTCGCCACAGAGCTCCTCGACGGGCTAGATGAGGAGGCTTGCCGGAAGATCAAGGGCTTCGTGGCTGGAGGAGGAAGCTTGGCCGTGATTTACCCAGGCTGGAACCCTTACCTTGGCGACCTCTTCGGCATCGCTAACCAGCCCGAACTCGTGGAGACGGAGAGCGGGCTGCGCTTCGAGGAGGACTTCTCCCCCGGGGTGAAGGGGCTGGAGCTCCCCGAAGCGAGGTTCCCATCTACGCCTTCCCTGGATGCAGTTCTGACCGAAGACGATGAGGTCATGGTCACCTCCATCACCCATGGCAAACCACTGATGTGGCAGCGCACTTACGGGAAGGGGAGGGTCCTGTTCTGGAACGCGCAATGGCTCTCCGATATGGAGACGCGAGGGTTCATCGTCCAATCCATCCTGGCTGCACAAGGGCTGGCTGTATCCTCTATCGCCAACATCGG
>CAYYKQ010000036.1:0-15993 GCA_964440965.1 uncultured Anaerolineae bacterium
AACGTATCTCTTAGGCGGAGTTTGACCACCCCTTTTCTAAAATGGCATGGAGCTTCTCCTTGGCTTCCTCCAGCTCCATCCCCTCCACTAACGCCAATTCGCTGGCCAGGAATGTCTGGGCTTCTTCATACAACCTAGCATCAACGGTGGTCAATCCATCCCTCCGCTCACGCCAGGCCAAATCGCGCACCACCTCCGTCACGCTCTCGATGTCCCTATCCTTCATCTTCTCCTCAAGCCAAGCCCGCCGTTCCTTATGGTCCTCCGGCAGTTCATTGGGAGGGGCACACAGGATCTCCATCACACGAGGGATAGCACTGGTTTCACACACCTGACGAAGCCCTATCTTTTGCGCGTTGGTGATAGGGACCATCAGGATTCCGTTGTAAGCGATCAAATCTATAACATAGTAACGCCTAAACTCTTCAGTGAAATCTCTCTCCTCGATCCCTATCACGATGCCCGCTCCATGGTAAGGATGGACCACCTTATCGCCGATTTCGAACTCGATTGCTTTCTCATATTCCTCCATTGCTCACCCCTTAGGAAATGCTTCGACACAGAGCCATCCCTTGATGCTCTCATCGCCTCTTGGCTTGAGCGCATTTGATGCAAAGGGTGGTATGGGGCAGGATCGCCAGGCGTTCAGGGGAGATCCTTCGCCCGCATTCCTGACATATGCCGTAGGTGCCTTTCTCCATCCGGAGCAGGGCGGCCTCGATCGATTTGGCCTTATCCTCTAAGCTGCGCCTCAGAGAAAGGTTAAATTCCCATTCGTAAATGGTGCCTCCTCCCTTGCCAAGACCGTATTCTGCTTTGTCTTCCAACTTCTTATCCAATTGCTCGATCTCGGCTAAGGTCTTCTCTAATTCCCGTTCCAATCTTTCCCGGACTAAGGCCATCTCTTTCTCCATTGCTCTCACCCCGGCTCTCTGATTTACAAATTGACAATGCCCTCACCACTACGATTTCGATCAGCTCTCGGAGGGCATTGCTCTCCTAAATTCTATTTTAGGAAGGGATTAACGATGCTCGTCTCTATTATATACGGATTAGAAACATTTGTCAATTATTCGTTTAAGAAAGCCTGGCATATGGCGGAGACGGCCTCAGCAGGGCACGTATCAGCCACTTAGAAGGGACTCGAACAGGCTCACATATTCCCTGGCTATCCTCTCGGCGGAGTTCTCCTTCACGAGCCTCTCCGCCGCCCTTCTCACCCTGCTGGTAAAAGCGCGGTCCTCAAACACCCTGATTAATCTGTCTTTCAGCTCGCGGAGGTCCGAGTATTTCACCACCTCGTCCTCCAGCATCTCCACATATCGGGTCGCGGAGGTCACTATAGGGGTCAGAGAGCCCAAACACATGTGGACTATGCTCGAGACCACGAGCTCCCCGCTGCGCGCCTCCTCCCTATACAGGAGGAGGCAATCGGAGGCATGTAGGTAGGTGTACAGCCTATCCGTGGGAGGGACCTCATACCTTAATTCGACGAACTCCTTCTCCTTCAGCTCGGTCAATTCCGGAGCAACCCTCGGATCGGCTACGACGAGGTAGTTCAGGGGAAACCGCTCGCTCACTTCCTCAAGGATAGGGAGCAAAGGGAGGTAATCCCTGGCCCTCCATCCGAAGCTGAGGACGATCTTTTTAGCCCGCGGGAGATCCAGCCTTCTCCTCGCTTCCTCCCTGTCCCCCCTTACCACAGGATGATAGGGGTAGGGGATCGTCCTGCATTTTTCCTCCCTAACCGCTTTGCCCACCATCCTCTTGTACCTTTCGTCGAAGCAGACGAGCGCATCCCAATCGAATTCCGCGAAGGGGGACGAATCTAAGGTCCTCTCGTGGACTATGTAGACCGTCTTGGCTTTCCCCTTTATCCGGGGAAATATCTCCCTGAACCTATTGACGCAGGTGATGAAGGTGAACCCCTGAGCTAAGAAGATATCGTAGTCTAAATCCAGAAATGGCTCCGGATCCAGCTCCTCCTCGACCACCCTCCATCCGAACCTGTATATGCTGTAGCACCTCTTGACCTCCTCCCTGGCCGGCTCATCGAAGAGCTTATCATCGTTGGATGGGGCAAGAATATGCAGCTCATGTCCCATCTTTAATAACTCCCTCCCGATGAGTTCCCCGAGGAGAGAGGTCCCACAGGCTGCGTTCCATCGGGTCATGAAGGCGATCTTCATCTTATCTCCCCAACAGATGGGAAAGGAGCTCACTTAAGCGCGCCCTGGCAACGCAGCAGACTTTATCTGCTGCGCCGTAGAAGACGAGGAGCTCATCGTCTATGACCACAGCCCCTTCGGGGAAGACGACATTGGGGACATCGCCTTCCACCTCGTAAGGCGCCTCCGGCTCTAAGATCGGTTCGGATGTGCGGGAGATGACCCTCCACGGCTCCTCCAGATCGAGCAGAGCCGCTCCCGCCCGATAGACATGGTTCGGGTCGACGCCGTGGTAAATGAGCAACCATCCCTCCTCGGTCTTGATCGGCGGCGGCCCAGCGCCGATCTTCTTGCCTTCCCAAGGTTGCTCCGCCCCCATCACGACCTTGTGGTCATACATCCTCCCAGGAAGGCCGTCGAGGAAGGCAAACCAGATACTGGGCTGCTCCACCGGATAGTCCGGCCCTATCCAATTGCTTGGCCTGTGGAGGGCCGCATACCTGCCCTGGATCCTCTCAGGAAAGAGCACTACGTCCCTCTCGTCGGCATCGTAGGGGGTGATGACCCCCAGCCTTTCGAACTCCTTGAAATCCCTGACCCTGGCCAGGGCGGTGCGAGGGCCAGCCGTCTGGGGCTTGGGGATGCCCAAACGCCTTCTCACCGCCCCCGGCGGGGAAGGGGTGGGAGTGATGACGTAGGTCAGATAGACTTCCCCTTCGACCTCGGTCAGCCTGGGGTCCTCAATGGATATCTCCCAAAGCTTGAGATCGGGGCCGAAGATGGGTTCCTCAGGACGCTCCAACAAATTAAGGTTTTCATCAAAGACGGCGTAGCCCAGGTGGGCAGCATAGCGCACGTAATCGCCCACTGCCCGGTAGAGGACATGGATTAATCCGTCCCTGTGGAGAGCAGCGCAGTTGAAGGTGGCTATCTGTTCCCAATCGCCCCCCCTTGGCTCTATAATGGGATTTCCTTCGTAGCGCTCCAACCTCATGGCTATCCTCCATCAGCACTCCACGCCAGCGGCGTTAAGGATTACTACTGTCCCAGCCCATGGGCTAAGGCCCGAACTGCAGACGGGTCGCCGTGCCCAATTGGCCCTTTATTCCCTCCCCACCGGCATGATGTACAGCGGATGCTCCCCTTGCGGGAGATCCAGGATTCGCTTCACCTGATCGTCGTAGAAAGCCCCCACGACCACCGTCCCCAAGTTGAGGGCTACCGCCTGGAGATAGACGTTTTGGGCAGCGTGTCCAACCTCCATATGGACGTACCTTATCCCCCTCTCACCGTACCTCCTGGTGGTCCTCTCGTAGACCGCTGTGAAGACGATGTCCACCGCCCCCTCCCTCACCCAATCCTGCCTCAGGGCAGCCCTGGCGAGCTCCGCCCGCTTGTCCCCATCCAGAACCTTCGACAGCTCGTGGCGATGGGGGTCATACTTGTAGACCCCCTTCCCCAGGCCTTTCACCTCCCCCACCACCAGATAGGTCTCGAGAGGATAGGTAGCCCCGGCCGAGGGGGCGGTCCTCCCACCCCAATCGGCGGTGATCCCCTGAGCAGCCCAGAGGAGTTGCCCCACCTCCCAAAGCTCCAGGGGCTCGCCAGTATAATCCCTGATCGACCTCCTCCTGAGCAGGGTCTGCTCGATGGAGACATCGCTATCATATCTGGGCTTGGGAAGCTTCACTGTCTGGGGTTCCGCAGAGGTGGCCTTCTTAGTCACCGGCTTGAACGCTGTACAGGCGAGAAGGGTGATGGCTGAGAGGGCGATGACGGCGATCCACATCCTGCCCATATCCCTAAATTCGTCCACTCTCCCACACCACCAATAAGGGGACGGCGGTGAAGATGGAGGAGTAGGTACCGCTGAGCATTCCCACCAGCATGGTGGCCACGAACTGCTTGACTGTGCTCCCGCCGAAGAGGAGGATGGCGATCATCACGAACATGGCATTGAGCTGGGTGGCGAAGCTTCGGTGAATGGTTTCCAAGATGCTGCGATTGACCACAGTCTCAAATGGCTCTCTCCGATGCTTAGGGATGTTCTCCCTGATGCGGTCGAAGACCACGATGGTGTCGCCGACCGAGAAGCCGAGGACGGTGAGGATGGCCGTGAGAAAGAGAGCGTCCACCTCCCAGCCGCGGAAGATGCCCATGATGGAGAAGAAGCCCATAGCCACCAATATGTCGTGGATCAGGGCGGCGGTGGCGCAAGTTCCGTAACGCAGGGCCTTAGGCACCCGATGGAAGGCGAGGACAATGAAGCCGAGGATCACCACCGCGGTGGTGACTGTGGCTGCAGCGGCTGCTCTGGTGACCTCGTGGCCGATGGTGGGGCCCGCGGATTCGAAGCGCAGCTCCTCCAAGGGACCGAGCTTCTCCTCCAGCTCGGCCTCGATCTCCTCCTTGACCTCCGGCTTCAGAGGTTTGGAGCGGATGAGGGCGGTCTTCCCATCGGCTGTGGTCTGCACCGCCGTATCAGTGAATCCTCGTTCGACGAAGACCTCACGCACCTCCGCTGGCTGGACCACCCGATCGAACCTCAGTTCCAGCAGCGCGCCGCCGGTGAAATCGATGGACAACCTCACCGGCGTGCCGAAGGTCACGGTGGAGTAGATCATGGCCACCAGACCGGCCCCAATGATGCATCCCGAGATCAGAAAATACCAACGCCTCTTGCTGACTATGTCGAACATAAACGCCTCCGGCGAATGACCAATGACCAATTATCCAATGACCAATTGGGGTTTGGGATTTGGTCATTGGGATTTGATTAGATTCCCAACAGCCACTTCCTCTCCTGCAGCCAATCGCCGAGCAGCGCGAAGACGAATCGGACGAAGGTACGAGTGACGGTGACGGCCGTGAACATGCTTATCGCCACTCCGATGAACAGGGTGATGGCGAAGCCCTTGACCATGCTGGCCCCGAAGTGGGAGCCGAACCAGTAGAGGATGGCACAGGTGATGAAAGAGGAGAGGTTGGAGTCGCGAATAGATGTCCAGGCGCGACGGAACCCCGCCTCAATAGCCGCTCCCAAGCCTCGCCCCCAGCGGAGCTCCTCCTTGGTGCGCTCGAAGATGAGGATGTTAGCATCCACAGCCATTCCCGTGGAGAGGAGGAAGCCGGTGATGCCCGGCAGAGTTAAGGTAACGGGGATCAATTTGAACAGGGCAAAGTTCAGAAGGGCATAGATGATAAGGGCCAGATCGGCGAGAAGGCCGGGGAGGCGGTAATAGGTCAACATGAAGAGGAGGACTACTATCAATCCGATGGTGCCGGCAGTGATGCTCCTCCGCACCGAGTCCTGGCCCAAGGTGGGACCTACGCTGCGGGTCTCCACTATCTTGAGGGGGACGGGAAGGGCACCATATCTCAACTGGATGGCGATACTCCTGGCCTCCTTTAAGGAGAAGTTGCCCGTGATCCGACCTCGGCCTTCGGGGATGGCGGTCTTAATGGTAGGGCAGGATATGACCTCCTTATCCAGCACGATGGCCAGGAACTTTCCCACGTTTTTGGCCGTGAAGTCGGCGAAGATCTTAGCCCCCTCGGGCTTCAGAGTGAAAAGTATCTGGGGATTTCCATACTCGTCCAGGCCCACGCTGGCGTCCTTCAACTCCTTGCCGGTCATGACCGTGGTGAACACCCGCTCATCGGAGGATGGAGGCTCCTCTTCCCCTCCTTTAGAGGTGGTGGTCTTCACGATTGTCCCCGGCGGCAGGAAGGTGGTGCCGGCATCGATGAACTCCAGGAGACCGGTCTCGCGGATGGTGGCGATGGCCTGCTTGGGATCCTCGATACCCGGGAGCTCCACGATGATGCGTCGCCCCCCCTGCAGTTGCACCAGGGGTTCAGTCACGCCAAGGCCGTTGACGCGGTTCTCGACAATGACCTTGGCCGCCTCCATGGCGCTTTTGTCAAGGGGCTGGTCCTCCGGCACGTCCGCTTCCAGAAGTACCTCCAAGCCCCCCTGCAGGTCCAGGCCCTGATGCACCTTTATATCGCGATGGAACCTGATCGGCCCTAACTCGATGTGGATGCCCGGGTTATTGGGAAGATCAATCCAGACGGCGATCAGGGTCAGGATGATGATGCCCACCAGCAATCTCAGGTCTCTCCCTTTCATTCGGAATTCCTCCTTAAATCACGGCCCCGAGCTTTGAGTGAATTATACCCCGCCTCTCCTCAAAAAGCAAGCCCCCTCCGCTCTGTGGAGAGGGCTTATATTCCCTGGCCCTGCTCACGGGTGTAGCTTTTAGGTCTCGTTACTCCGGCCAGCCAGTGTCTATGGTGCCGTCAATGATGCCCTGCTTGACCCCTTCCAACTCGGCCTTTAGTTCTTCGGATACCTCACCCTCATAGTCATGGAATGGAGCGATGCCGACGCCATCGTTGGCCAATGTGCCCACGTATGTGCCGCCCTCAAAGGTGCCGTCTATGACTGCTTTAATGGCATTGAAGACAGTTACGTCCATCCTCTTGAGGACGCTGGTAAGATATGTCTCCTTGAACTCGGGGGCGGAGATGTACCAGTCGGTATCCACGCCGATGAGCATCAAGCCGCGCTCCTGGGCAACCTCCGCTGAACCCAACCCTGCCGGCCCAGCAACGGGCAGGATGATGTCTGCTCCTTGGTCGAACAACGACTCGGCTGCTGTACGTCCATCCTCGATGTCGAAGCTGCCGATAAAGAAGTCAGTGCCAAGGACTTCTACGTTGGTGCCGTGCACCTGGTTGTAGTAGTCTACTCCGGCTTCGTAGCCGACCATAAAGGCGCGTATCGGAGGGATATCAATGGCACCGAAGGTGGCAACCTTGCCCGTGCTGGTCATCCCAGCAGCCAAGTAGCCAGCTAAGAAGGCAGCCTCATCAGTGGCGTAGGTTTGACCTAGCACATTGGGCAGCGGGGGATCATACACGTAGTCCACGATGGTGAACTTCTGATCGGGATTGGCCTCGGCTGCTGCCTTGGTGACATCTCCCAGGAGAAAGCCCACAGTGATGATCAGATCGTAATCCCGGCGGATGAACTCGTTGATGTTGGGCTCGTAGTCGGCCTCGCTGTAGGATTCCAGGTAGCGCCCCGCGACGCCCAGCCTGGCCATGGCATCCTGCACGCCCTTCCACGCGGTCTGGTTGAAGCTGCGATCATTAACGATCCCTGCTACTACCAGGCCAACCCTCGCTGCCGGGTAGTTCTTCGTGACGAGGGGCAGGTAGACGAGGTGCATTTCAGGCGCAGTCGCATACCCGAAGTTAAAACCACCTTCGCCATCCTCCCCTAGGTACCACATCTTGTAAACGCCACCGTCTAGGATTACCGTAGGCCAATTAACTTTGTCGTCATCCCACGCGCCGTTATTTCCAAGGTCAAGGACTGGATTGTCGCTGTACTTAGTCCAGTTGATGCCATCTGGCGATGTGGCATATCCTATACGATCGATCCCCGAGCTGTCCTTGCCAATGTACCACATTCTGTAGACTGTGCCATCGAAGAGGACCCTACTCCCAAAGACACCATTCTCATCCCAAGTTCCTACGTCGCCAGACACAACCGGATTGCCGCTGTACTTAGTCCAGTTAATGCCATCAGATGATATAGCATACCCAATGGCATAGCGTCCCACACTATCCTGCCCTGTGTACCACATCTTGTATGTCCCATTGTCATATAACACCCAGGGGGCCGCAACTTCAATTTCTTCCCACGAGCCGGGAGCTCCCAAGTGAAGGACTGGATTACCATCGTACTTGGTCCAGGTAACCCCATCTGACGAAGTGGCGTAGCCAATTCTCCGAGTAGTCCACCCGCTCATAGCGCCAACGAACCACATCTGGTAGCCCCCGTCACTCTTAAGCACACAGGGTTGCGCCACAGCTTCTTCGTCCCAATCGCCAGGATTTCCCGGTGTCAGGACCGGATTTGTGATAAGCTTGGTCCAGGTGATCCCATCTGAGGATGTAGCATAGCCGATTCGGCTAGGCCAGTTACCCGCATACCACATCTTGAAAGTAAAGCCGTCCTTTATGACGCACGGTGCCCAAATGAGGCTGCCTTCCCACGATTGTGCGGGGCTAAACACCGGATTGCCGCTGTACTTTGTCCACACTCCCGGCTCACCACTTTGCGCACCCTGTGCCTGGGGCATGGCTTGCTCTAGGCTGCCGGGGCTACTGTTAATGGCGCTGGTGGCAGTGATGGTCGCCCCTTGAGCCGAAGGCGTCGCTGCTGTCACCAACAAGGCCACTAAGAGCAAGAAGCCCCCGATTTTCACTCGCTTCTTAATGAACCTCATTTTGACCTTCTCCTTTCTTGCTTGGCCCTATTGGGCGGTGAAGCAGACATTCAGCAGCCTTTTCTCATCTGAGCCTCCTCTCCTGAGAGGTTTCGTTACCACGGCCAGCTAGTGTCGATGGTCCCGTCGATGATCCCCTGCTTGACCTCTTCCAACTCGGCCTTAAGATCCTCAGGTACTTCATTTGACCCTCCTTTAGAGGGAGCCGCAAAGCGCTTGTTGGGAGGTTAACTCATCGGTAGGCGCAGTTCGCCGCCGTTTGTTGTTGGGGCATCAGGGCGAGCAGGTTGTCAGTCATAGGCTCTCCTTCCCGGTTGGTTACTGAAATGTCCACTTTGAGTGGCCTTGGCTAATTGCACTCAGTAATTCTTGAGGATCAGAGGGAGGTAGGCCATGGATAGGGGCATCCCTATACACTTGGAGCAATAGAATTCGATGGGGCCCACTATGCAACCGCCCTTGTAGCACCAGATCTCGACGGGGGCCGCTACGTCACCGTTTTCGTCGAAGTTAACATCGCCGGAAGCCCCTATGTAGTTAATGTCTTCACCTTCTTGCAGGAGCCCCAGCGCCCTCCCCAGCTCATCCACGCCTGGGAAGATTCTCTCGCCCGGCGGGCCGGCTACGCTGCGCAGGTGATCGCGGACGGCTATAGGCGTCAGCTCCTCACCGGCCATCTGAGCTTCGTAGGCGGCCAGCGCAGCGACGATGACCGCGTCGTAGGTGTTGCTCATGAAGGGCAGCGACGGTGCCTCGCCGTATTCGGCCTCGTATTCGTCATTGAAAATCTCCAGTGACACCGTATTCACCACACCAAGTGCGGTGCCGCACATCCCCTCCAGAGCCTCGGCGCCCACAGCGTCAATGATCTCCAGCGACTTGGTGCCGTCCACGAAGCGGAAGTTGTCGATGTAGCCGTAATCGATGGCCTCTTTTAGGTAGACCTTGGCATGGCATGGGTAGCTCATGGCGACAAGCGCCTCCGGCTCCCCTTCAGTAGCTTGCTGTAGCTCAGAGATGTAGCTGGACTTCGGTTCCTCATCGTGCGGCACCGAGGCCAGCACCGTCCCACCAAGTGACTCGAAGGCCGCCTTGAAAGTGTCGTTCAGCCCCTGCCCATAGGGGTTGTTAACGTACAGCACGGATACCTTCCTGAGCCCCTCCTCGATGACCATCTTGGCCAGGACCACTCCCTGCAATGCGTCCGAGGCGCAGGTACGGAACAGGAAGTCCTGGCCCTCGTCAGCCGGCAGCATGGTGATCAGGGGCGAGGTAGAGGCGTAGGAAATCTGCGGCACCTGGCTCGGGATGGACACTGACTCAGCAACGGGGATGGTCACCCCGCTGGCTGCCGCGCCGACGAGGACATGCACGCCCTCATCCTCGACTAGCCGGCGAGCAGCTTCCACGGCCGCGGTAGGGCTGGTCTCGGTGTCGGTGACGACCGTTGTCACCTTGTAACCAGCCTCCTTTAGATGCTTGACGGCCAATTGCCCCGACCGCTGAAGGGGCTCGCCGAAAAAGGATAGGGGCCCGGTGAAGGGGTAGAGCTCACCGATCGTGACCGTAATAGGATCGGTATGCGCGCACCTGGGATCCCCGTTAACATCATGGTGGTAGCCGAGGTGAAGGCTGCCACTGGCATCCAACTTCAGTCCGGGATCCTGACTTACATCCTCCCCATTGCCCACCGCCTTGCTCACCAAAGCGGTCTCCTCCAGGGCGGAATGCATTGGGAACTGCGCCGACCTCTGAGCCCGCACTTCCCTGGGTAGCACGTCTATCGACGAAGCTGCCTCTACCACCAATACCAAGGTTACCACCACGAATAGCCATCTTGCTCTCCCTTTCATCGTTCCCTCCTTATCTAAAAACGACAGTTGCCTAAGGCGTACTCACACCTCAGGCAACTGGTACTTCATCCGTTCGCATCTAATACAACTCCTTTGGCCAGCCGTATTGCCGTCGTTTGCGGCTAATCCCTATATCCATGCCCCGCTATTCGGGCATCAGCTCGTCCTTCCTCAGTAAGAGCTTCGATGCTTTCATCTCTATTATACCGCAAAAGGTCGCGTTTATTACCAGGGTTTTTTCCTTAAAAATTGCCCCTACGCTACTTTCCGTAGAACCTGCTCTGGGCGACCATGCTTTCTCACTATGGCTGTGAAGGGCGCACTGAGTATGGGAGCTCGATTAGCAGGTCAGGTGGAGGGCGGCTACCACCTTCTCGCCGGCTTGGCTGAGCCGATTGTAGAGCTTGCAGGCGGCAGCGGTCCTCTCGGCCCTCAGTTCGATCCCCTGTTCCCTCAGATACTCCTCCGTCTCCGGCGGGATCCTCATCAGGCCGGAGTGGCCGGTCCCCACCACCAGCACCTTCGGTTTGGCCTGGATCACATCCCACAAATCGGCTGGCTGGAGCACGTGCCCCTCCTCCCTCCACCAATGGCTCTGGACATGGTCAGGGAAGATGATGACGTCCGAAGTGTAGGTTTTGCCATCTATCACGATGCGTCCGAAACGGTAGTCTTCTATCCTCATAGCGGATCAGCCTCCATCTCTATTTTCTAAGATCTCCTTTCGTGTAATCCACAAGCCATTCCACATAAGGAACATCCTGTTCAACATCCTCGATCCCGAGAGAGCGCTCGTGGAAGCCCCATGTATGAAGGTCAAAGGCGTGCGTCCAGGCATTTGCTATCCCTTCCTCTCCAAGCTCACGTGTGAGTCTCCTCGCCGCTCTCGAAAGGAGCCTGCTCCACCATCTCCCTTCCCTCTGAGCTTCCTCATATTCGGGGAGCTTCCGTTTTTCCGCAAGGACTTTAATGCATTCCTCCACCGCCTTGTAAAGCTTCTCGCTCGCCTGCACGGGATCGCCTTTATTCACATACTCCCTGCCCTCGGCGAGGGTTTTCTCGACGAATTCGATATCCCCTTCGATGTTTCCTCTTCTCATGGCAGTCCCTTTCCGTCCCTGTTCCGCAGAACCCGCTTTACATACGCTAATGCCTCTTCTTTTGTCTTCACCTTTCCCTCCACCTGGGCCTCCCTCACCGCCTCCAGGAGCTCGCCGATCCTGGGCCCTTCCTCCAAGCCGAACTCCCTCATGAGGTCGCGTCCGTCCAAAAGTTTGGGTGGGGAGATCACCTCCTCGCGCCGCTGGTAGTAGTCTGCGAGCATCAAGTTCACGAGCTCGACCCGCCTCCTCCAGCGAGCGGGCCGCAGATTTGGCCCCCAGGTTGCCAGGTGGTCGGCCAGGTAGAGGAGCAGGATGTCAATCCCTGCCTCGCTCGTGTCACGAAAGAAACGATAAACGTCGCCGTTGGTGATCCTCTCCTGCTTCGCCAGCCTCATAGGCCGCATGTGGTGCGCCACCGCCGTGCAGGCCAATCTCACCTCGTTGCTGCTGAAGCGCAACCGCCTGAGTATATCTCCCGCCATGCGCCCCCCCACCTCTGCATGGCCATAGAAGTGGATGCATCCATCCTGGTCGATGCTTTTGGTGAGGGGCTTGCCCACATCGTGCAGGAGGGCTATCAGCTTGAGGAGGATGAGGCGGGTGCGCCCGCCGGAGGTGGGCTGTGAGAGGTGAGCTTCTAAGGGGTAGGGGACAGAAGATAAGGGGTGAAGGAAAGGGCTGGCACTCCGCTCCCCCTTCAGGATCTCAATGACCTCCTCCAGCCTCCCCACCGTCTCCAACGAGTGCGCAAATACGTCCAGGTGATGGGGCTTGGGTTGCTTCACCCCCTTCATCCTCTCGACCTCCGGGATTATGGTCCCCAGGAGGCCGAGGTCGTCCAGTTGGCGCAAATGGCGATCTGCGTTCGGCTGGGCCAGGATCTTGCTCAACTCGTCGCGCACTCGCTCGGCGGAGACCTTAGTGATGAGGTGAGCGTCCCGGCGCAGCAGCTCCTCAGTTTTAGGCTCGATGTGGAAGCCCAGCTCGGCGGCCAAGCGCACGGCCCTGAGCGCGCGCAGGGGATCGTCCTTGAATGCCGTGTCTGAGACCGCCCTTATCGTCTTAGCTTTCAGGTCGCCCTGCCCATTATAGGGGTCTATCAAGCGGAACTCGCTGGGATCGTTCAAGTCGATGGCCATAGCGTTAATGGTGAAATCCCGCAGGGCCAAGTCAGCCGTTATCCCATCGCCTCTCAGGCGTGCCAGGTCCACGAAGGAAACCTCGCCCTCCTCGTCTCGGAAGACGGCCCGTGCCGTGTGACGTTCCTCGTCTAAAGGGACGAAGAAGCCGCCGAACCTGTTGGCCACTTTTCGAGCCAGCTTCATGGCATCGCCGGCCACTGCGAAATCTATGTCGCGGCTGGGATGCCCCATGAGCAGATCACGCACATAGCCGCCAACCAGGTAGAATTTTGAACATCGCCCTTTAAGGAAATCGTATATCTCCTGGAGGAAGGGGGTCATCAATCGCTCTGCCTCGATCTCAGCGGGCACAAACACCACCTCTGGCTCCTCCCTAGGCCGGCTGCGTTTAGCCGAGAGGTAGGCCTCCTTAGCCGTTGAACCTACGCCAGCCACTCGCCCCTTGACCATGGCCACCCACCGCCCGGCGTAGGGAAGCAGGTCCAATCCACCTCCGGAGGCCTCCTGCTCAGCCGTCCTTGACATCCGTCCTTCAGCCTCTGTTCTTCAACCTTTCCGCTATCTGGAGCCCCGCCTTCAGGGCCTTGAGATCGGCCTCCCTTGTGCCCTCGGGAGCTAAGGACCTCAACGCTGCCTCGATGGCCTCCTCGGAGACCGCACCGCTCAGCCCTACGACCAGCCCTAATCCCACCATGTTAGCCGTGATGCGCTGGCCGGTGGCCTCCTCGGCTATCTCGGTGATGGGCAGAGAATAGGCGCCCTCGATGGTCACACCCCTTACATTGACGGAATCGACGATCAGGATGCCTTCCGCCTTCAACTCAGGGGAATACCTTTCATAGGCCTCTTGGGTCATAGCGAGCAGCAGGTCCGCGCGGACGACCTTAGGGTAGTCGATCTCCCCCTCAGAGATGACCACCTCGGACCTGCTGGCTCCACCGCGGGCTTCGGCCCCATATGATTGCGTCTGAGCGACATTCTTGCCCTCGTAGAATGCCGCCTCGGCCAGGATTCTGCCGGCGAAGATCATCCCCTGCCCACCGGCACCGGCCAAGCAGACCTCATACCGCTTCTCCATCTCGCCCCTATTTTACCATTTCAGGCCTCAAAGTCAAGGTCAAAAGCAAATGCCTCAGGGCAATCGCATCTTCGGGTAGAAATCACCCCATTTCACGCCGCAAGGGGATCGTCACGCTCCCCATCCTTCGGATCACCCCGCGTGACGGCCTGGATACACAAGATTTTGACAAAGTGGAAAGGGAGATATATACTGTGATTACCCTTCACTATATTAGCGGCTGCAGAATTATGGCGTATAAGAGGCTCGGATAAAGCCAATATCTCGTATCTGACGGACTCTGGAGAGCCCGTCATCATACAGTTATTGTGTAACTACTCTACTGTTAATTCGCTTACGGAGGAAGGAGCAGATGACTTCAGTTAATGGACTTTGGAATTCGGTTTACAATATCTTCGACCCCTGGCGGATGCTTTGGGGCGATGAGTTGGAGCGATACTTTGTGGAGCGGAAAGGCGGCTTGCTGGAGACGCTGGCCCCTCAGCTCAGCCCGGATATGCTGCCCCAGAAAGTGCTCCTTACCGGCCATCATAGCAGTGGGATAAGCACAGAATTAGCCAAGTTGGGTCAAAGCCTGGCTCAGGATTTCGTTGTAACCTATTTCGATGCCTTCTGGAGCCTGGGCCCAGATGCCGATTACGCCGACCTGCTCTTCGCCATCGGAGTGGCGATCTACAAGGCGGCGGAGGACCTGCGCCTGAAGCTCGACCGTGGCCCCTTAGAGAGGCTTGGGGACCACCTCTCCACTGTGGTACGAGAGCGGATAACCCCGAAGGGGTTCACTATCGATCCATTACGGTGGCTGAGCAGCATCGTCGCCTGTGGATTGGGGGCACTTGGTTTGCCAGCCCCACCTCTACAGGTGCAAGGCCTCTCCTTAGGCCTGGAGGAGGAGGTCACTAAGCGCCGGGAGATTAAGCCCCATATCGCCAAGGTGGCAGACGGAGTGAATGAGATCATCAGCGAGTTGGAGGCGAAATCGCCAGACAAGCCCCTGTTGCTCCTCATAGATGGGCTGGACAAATTGCCCCTGGATCACGCCCGCTCCATCTTCGCCGAAAGCCCCATGCTGAGCAAGCTGAATTGCTGGGCCGTCTACACCGCCCCCATCGCCCTCCGCTCCGAGTTCTCCCAGCTTGGACGCTTCTTCTACATCCTCCCCTTCCCTATCGTTAAGCTTTATGAGAGGGGCCGCCGTGAGGAGCGCTACGAACCCGGCTACGAAACCATGCGCTCCGTTGTGCGTAGACGCCTGGAGGGGTTGGGGTTGGACCCGGAGGATGTGATCTCTAAAGAGGCGCTGGACCTCCTGATAGCCATGAGCGGCGGGGTGATGCGGGACCTCATCCTCCTGATGCGGGAGGCGAGCGTGAACGCCAAACGGGGAGAGAAACCCTCCATCCAGCTCGGAGAGGCCCGAAAGGCGGTTTACTTCCGCCGTCGCCAATTCGCCATGGGTTTGAGGAAGCCGGAATACGATGAATTGGAGAACTTCCTGAAAACGGGGAGGCCTACGGAAGCCGAGGTTTTCGATCGGCTGGTGGGAAACCTCTATATCCTCATTTACCTTGACGAGGAACCATGGTATGATATCCATCCCAATGTCCTCCCCCTGATCACAGGGGAGGAGTAGAAATGGTAGCCGAAAGCAGAACCTGGGCCGAGCAGGTGCAAGAGATTCTGGAGCACCTCAGAATGGCGGAGAGGGGGTGCCTGCTCCTCGTCGCTGTGGACGATGAAGAGGTTCAAGAAGGCATCGTCTCCGCCCTGAAGGAGCACTTAGATGGCCAGGTGGAACTGAGCGAGCACGCCCTCGATCCAACTTATCCCAGCCTGGGAGCCTATCTTCGCACCCTTCCGCCTCCCTCAGGCCGCGCCGCCGTCCTGGTCTATGGCCTGGACGACCTATCCGAGGAGGCTAAGGAGCGCGCTTTTCGATATCTTAATCTGGAGCGGGAGATAATGTGCCCGGCAGGGCGCTCGGTGGTCCTCTTCATCAAGTCGGATACCGTGCCTGAGTTAATGCAGCGCTCCCCTGATTTCTATGCCTGGTCGAGCGGCCTCTTCGAGTTCCACGCCCCCTCCGATGAACTGGCGAAGAAGAGGGAGCTAGCAACCTTTCGCCTCTTGCTGGCCGGAAGCGACCTGGAGAGGCTGCGCCGCCGCTACCTGGAGTATCTGGTCAATGAATATGAGTGGCTGGATTTCCGCGGCATCCTCCAGTTGCGCACCATCGTGCGGCTGAGGCTCGATGATATCTACGTGCCCCTCTGGGCTACGACACGACCCTCACCCCCACCCCTCTACGCCCTCCTCCCCCTCTCCCAAGCTTGGGAGAGGGGGAGAG
>CAYYKQ010000037.1:0-15299 GCA_964440965.1 uncultured Anaerolineae bacterium
CGAAGGGGGTTTTCCCGCCTGAGGTGGGCGTCGAGCCGCTGGATCTGCTGGAGCTGGCCCAGAAGCAGGTGCAGATCGAGGGCGAAAGGGGCCTGCCGATAGCGGTTCAGCACATTGACAGGAAGGGAACCCTCAGACAGCTGGACATCCGCCAGCTTGTGCAGCAACAGCAGGGCTAATTGAAAAAGGCGATGGAAATCTTCTTCTCCCCGGCCTCGGGCGGAGCCATCTACGTTCGCGATCCCTATCGCCTGGTGGGGGAGGACCAACTCAACGGAGGCCGCTTTGCCCCCCTCACCCCTGCCGATTGGGAGCTCATCCTGCCCTACCTGCGGGAGAACGAGAGGCTGTTCGGTATCCCTGTTTTCGTATATGATTGTTTTGCCGTTCATCTGAAGCATCGTTGATTGCGGAGTTCACCTGAAAGCTATGAGCGTTTTTCGAGCCATCGTCCTCGGTTTAGTGCAGGGGGCCACGGAGTTTCTGCCCATCTCCAGCTCGGCTCATTTGGTGTTGGTGCCCTGGTTGTTGGGCTGGCCGGAGCCGAGTTTAGCCTTCGATGCCATGGTCCACTGGGGGACGTTAGCTGCCGTGGTGGCCTTCTTCTGGCGGGACCTCCTGGCCCTGGCCAAGGGGTGGGGAAGGAGCTTAGCCACCCGCCGCCTGAACGACCCCGAGGCCAGGCTGGCCTGGCTCATCCTCGTTGGCACCTTGCCAGGGCTGCTCGCCGGCCTCCTCTGGGAGGATTTCTTCGAAGGGCTGTTCAGCTCGCCAGCTAAGGTGGCCGGGTTGCTCTTGGTCACAGGAACTCTCTTGGCCGTCAGCGAACGGATGGGGCTGAGCAGGCGCCGGCGCACAGATGAGCTCAACCTCTTCGATTCCCTCCTCATCGGCGCGGCCCAGGCCTGCGCCATCGCCCCCGGCATCTCCCGCTCCGGAGCCACCATAGCCATGGGGCTTTGGCGGGGCCTCGAAAGGGAGGCTGCCGCTCGGTACAGCTTCCTCCTGGCCACACCGATAATCTTTGGTGCGGGTGTGTTACAGCTCATTAAGGTGCTCGCCTCCGGAGGGGTGTCGGGGCAGCTTGTCCCCCTGATCCTAGGCTTTCTGGCTGCCGCCATCAGCGGCTACCTGGGCATCGGATGGCTGCTCGCCTACCTGCAGCGAAGCAAGCTTTACGCCTTCGCCATCTATTGCTGGATAGCGGGGATGGTTTGCCTGTTCATCATGTGGATGTGAAGGATGTGGCGAAAGGGCCTTGCGATCTTGCTCCTTTGGTTGGTGGCCTGCCGAAGCCCGGTCCAGCCCCCCGAGCCCGTCGTCATCGAAATCGCTGGATCCACCTCCATGCAGCCCCTGCTTGAGGACCTGGCCGAGGCCTATACCAGGCATCATAAGTATGTGACCATCAAGGTGGAGGGTGGCGGCTCACGCCTGGGTATGGAGCTGGCCCGGGAGGGGCGGGTGGACCTGGCGGCATCGTCGCAGACGCCGCACGCGGAGGGGCGTAGCATCGCTACGCCCCTACATTGGTCAACCCCCATCGCCTTAGACGGGATCGCCATCATCGTTCATCCAGACAATGGGGTTGAAGGCCTGACAATGCTCCAGGTGAGGGACATCTTCTCCGGCCGGATTCTGAGCTGGAAGGAGGTAGGGGGGCGGGCCGAGGAGATCGTGGTCGTCAGCCGCGAGGAGGGCTCAGGGACACGGAAGGCCTTCGAGGGGATGGTCATGGGCGGGAGGCGGGTGACCCCCACGGCGGTGGTCATGCCCGGAAGCGCAGCCGTGGTCGAATACGTGGCGGAGCATCCGGAGGCTATCGGCTATGTCTCCATGGGCTATCTGACGAATGGCCTCGCCCCCTTGAATAGAGAAGCAACTTGCCTTACCAGGCGTTGTTGGCATCGAGGCCCCAGCGAGGCCCTTCGTCATCTATCGCCCCAGGTGAAGGCCCTGGCGATCGAGGGAGTATTGCCGACCCCAGAGAGCGTGGAAGGCGGGGAATACCACCTCATCCGCCCCCTCTTCCTGGTGGCGGCGGAGGAGCCCACGGGCGAGGTCAAGGCCTTCGTCGAGTTCATTTTAAGCCCTAAGGGGCAGGCTATCGTGGGCAAGGGATATGGCCGAGTGCACTGAGGGGTGGCCTCGCCCTTAGAGGGCTCTCATACCCCTTCCGGCGAGGCTATCTGCTGGAGGAAGGGGTTGTTCCTCCGTTCGCGGCCGATGGTGGTCGGCGGACCATGGCCGGGGTAAACGATGGTCTCATCGGGGAGGGTCAGGAGCTTGTGGCGAATGGAATCCATCAGGGTTCGATGGCTCGCGCCTGGGATGTCAGTTCGCCCGATGCCTCCGTTGAAGAGGACGTCGCCGACGAAGACGACACCTTCTTCCTCGTTGTGGAGGGAGATGGAGCCTGGTGAGTGGCCGGGGGTGTGGAGCACCTTGAATCTGAGCTTCCCTACGACGAGTTCATCTCCGTCCTCGAGCAGCAGGTCGGGTGGAGGGCTGGGGATGATGCCCCCTAAGCCGAAGAAACTTGCCAGGCCGCTCAATCTGGTCAGCAGCATCGGCTTATCTTTGGGGTGGATGGCCAGTTTTGCCCCTGTCGCTTCCACCAATTTGCGGTTCGCCAGGACGTGATCGAAATGGCCGTGGGTATTAACCACGTACTTTATCCTCAGCCCCAGCTCTTTAACCGTTGCCAGGATGGAGCTGGCGTTGCCTCCGGGATCGACGATCATCCCCTCCTTGGTCTCCTCGCAGCCTATGATGTAGCAGTTGGTCATGATGGGGCCAACCTGCAGGCTCTTGATGATCAAGCCTCCCTCCCTACTTCATAGAAAAATCCGCCCGGGGCTCAAACCCCAGGCTGAACAGCGCCGGATGTGAAGGAACGGCCTCACGGCCTCTTAGCCCGATGGCCTCTGATGGCCGCTAGCGAGGAAGCCCTTGCTCCTCCGAATCCTCTCCCATTCAGGCACCTTCTCATCCTCCAGTGCCCTTCGGAGCTCGAATATCTGGTCCCGCAGCATGGCCGCCTTCTCGAACTCCAGCCTGTTAGCGGCTTCCTTCATCTGCTTCCTCAAATCCTCAATAAGGCGCCTTATCTCATCCTTAGGCATCTCGCCCACATGATATTCCGCCCTCTTCTCTCTCACTGTCCGCACTCGATCGGTCAGGTCCTTGATCTCCTTAACGATGCTCCTGGGCTCGATGCCGTGCTCCTCATTGTATCTCATCTGGATTCTGCGGCGGCGCTCCGTCTCCTCGATGGCCTTTCTCATCGATTCGGTGATCACATCGGCGTACATCACAGCCTTGCCGTTGACGTGTCGGGCAGCGCGGCCGATGGTCTGGATGAGCGCCGTCTCGCTCCGCAGGAAACCCTCCTTGTCAGCGTCGAGTATCGCCACCAGGGAGACCTCGGGGAGGTCCAGACCCTCCCGCAAGAGGTTGATCCCCACTACCACATCGTAAACGCCCAAGCGAAGGTTACGCAGTATCTCCACCCGCTCGATAGTCTCCACCTCGGAGTGTAGGTAATGCACCTTGATGCCCATCTCCCGCAGGTAGTCAGCCAGGTCCTCAGCCATCCTCTTGGTGAGGGTGGTCACCAGGACCCTCTCTCCCCTCGCCACCCTTCGGTTTATCCGAGCTAACAGGTCCTCTATCTGCCCCTTAACCGGCCTGACCTCTATCTCCGGATCCACCACGCCTGTGGGGCGGATGATCTGTTCCACCACCTGCTGGCTGTGCTCCAGCTCATAGGGGCCGGGCGTGGCCGAGGTGTAGATGACCTGGTTGATCCGGCTCTCGAACTCCTCGAAGCTCAAGGGGCGATTGTCTAAGGCGCTGGGGAGGCGGAAGCCGTACTCCACCAGCGTCTTCTTGCGGGAGATGTCGCCGTGGTACATCCCTCTCAGTTGGGGGATGGTCATATGGGATTCGTCAACGATGAGCAGAAAGTCATCGGGGAAGTAGTCGATGAGCGTCCAAGGAGGGCTCCCTGGAGGGCGCTGTTGGAGGTGGCGGGAGTAGTTCTCGATCCCCGCGCAGTAGCCGACCTCGCGCAGCATCTCCAGGTCATAGCGAGTGCGCTGCTCCAGCCGCTGCGCCTCCAGAAGTTTGCCCTGAGCCCTCAGCTCAGCCAGGCGCTCCTCCAGCTCCTCCTCGATGTCCCTCAGGGCCTTGTCCAGCTTCTCGCGCGGGGTGATGAAGTGCTTGGCCGGATAGATCTGCAGGTAGTCGAGCTCAGTTAGTATCTCGCCGGTCAAAGGGTCTATCTCGGCCATGCGGTCTATCTCATCGCCCCAGAATTCTATCCGATAGGCCGTATTGCCGTAAGCGGGGAAGACCTCCAGGGTATCGCCCCGCACCCGGAAGCGGCCGGGGGCCAACTCGATGTCGTTCCTCTCGTAGTGGACGTCCACCAAGTGGCGCAGGACCTTGTTTCGCCTGCGGACCTCCCCTTTCCGCAGGTTTATGACCACCTTCCCATACTCCTCGGGGCTTCCGATCCCATAGATGCAGGAGACCGAGGCGACGATGATCACATCGCGGCGGCTCATGAGGGCGGAGGTGGCGGCCAACCTCAGGCGGTTTATCTCCTCGTTGATATCGGCGTCCTTCTCGATGTAGAGGTCGTACTGGGGGATGTAGGCCTCCGGCTGGTAGTAGTCGTAGTAGCTGACGAAGTACTCCACAGCATTGTGGGGGAAGAACTCCCTGTACTCAGCGTAGAGTTGGGCGGCCAGGGTCTTGTTGTGGGCTATCACCAAGGTGGGCCTCTGCACCCGCTCGATAACGCAGGCCATAGTGTAGGTCTTGCCCGTTCCGGTAGCGCCGAGCAGGGTTTGATGCCTGTATCCCCTTTTGATCCCTTCGACCAGCTTCTCGATAGCCTGTGGCTGATCGCCTGTGGGCTTGAGGTCGGAAACCAGTTTGAACCGGGCCATCTCTCCTCTCTGCTTGTACAATAGCGCTTCCTTCCGGGGCGAAGTCCCCTTTCACTTGCTTCAGGAAAGCATCCTCCCAACAGACCAAAGCCCTATTGGGGTTATCCTCGCCCTGTCCTGCATTGCACTAAACGTGGCAAGGATGCCACCTTGTAGCCAAAAAGGGGATCGCCGAGTGAACCGTCGGGTAGCTAATTGTACAGTCACCTTAATTATACACCAACAAGCCCTTTTTATGAAAGTGAGGATGGACTTCGATCTTTTGACAATTTGGACTCGTTTAAGTATACTATCTCCAAGTCCCAAGGGGAGAGCCGAAGCTGTCTGGATGGCAAAGCTGCCTGTCTAAGGGCAGGCAGCTTGCGGTTTAGGAGAGGATCATGGCCTTCTGGCTGAGATGCATGGCCTGCGGGAAGAAGTATCCCTCCCAGGAGATCCGCTATCAATGCGATTGCGGCGGGCTGTTGGACGTGGAGCATGATCTGGAGGCTTTACGCGACGTAGTCTCTAAGGAACTCTTCGACGAACGCTTAGGGGAGAGGGATCTCCCTTACGCCAGCGGGGTCTGGCGCTACAAGGAATTGATCCTGCCCGTAGACGATGACCAGATCGTCTCTCAGCCCGAGGGGAACACCAATCTCTACCGCTGCCGGAGGCTGAGCGAATGGGTGGGGGTGGACGAACTCTATCTGAAACATGAGGGAGGGAACCCCACGGGCTCCTTCAAGGACCGAGGGATGACCGTAGGGGTGACCCAGGCCAAGCGCTTGGGCTGTAGGGCGGTGGCCTGTGCCTCCACAGGCAATACCTCGGCTTCTATGGCCGCCTACGCTGCCTTGGCTGGACTCTCGGCCATCGTCTTCATCCCCGAGGGGAAGGTGGCCTTTGGCAAGCTCTCGCAGGCCCTGGCCTACGGGGCCAAGACCCTCCAGGTGAAGGGCGATTTCGACGATGCCATGAAGCTAGTGCGCCGGGTCTGCGATGAACTGCCTATCTACCTGTTGAACTCCCTCAATCCTTTCCGCCTGGAGGGGCAGAAGAGCATCGTCTTCGAATTGATCCAGCAATTGGATTGGAGGACGCCGGATTGGATCGTCCTGCCAGCGGGCAACCTTGGCAACATCAGCGCTTTCGGCAAGGCCATCCATGAACTCTGTGAGTTGGGCCTTATCGAAAGGCCCCCCCGACTGGCCGCTATCCAGGCCAGAGGAGCCAACCCTTTCTACCGCAGCTTCCTAACCGGCTTCAAGCACCGCGAGAGGATAGAGGCCCATACCTTAGCCACGGCTATCCGCATAGGCGACCCCGTGAGCTATCCTCGAGCGGTGCGGGCCATCCACTGGACGGATGGACTGGTGGCCGAGGTGACCGACCAGGAGATCATAGACGCCAAGGCTCAGGTGGATGCGGCCGGCATAGGATGTGAGCCAGCTTCCGCCAGCAGCGTGGCTGGGGTCAAAAAGCTGGTCGAAGAAGGGGCTATAGGCAAGGGGGAGAGGGTTGTGGCCCTCCTCACCGGCCATCTTCTGAAGGACCCTGAGGTCACAGTGAGATACCACCTGGGAGAGCTGGAGGGCCTGACCGCTACCTACGCCAATCGACCCTTAACCATCGAACCCACCCTGGAGGCAGTGCGGGAGATTCTGGAGGAGGAAGGTTAACGATGATAGTCATGAAGTTCGGCGGCACCTCTGTGGGCGACGGCCGGTGCATCTCCCGCGTGGCGGAGATCGTCGAGGAGGCATCGCGGGAGAGAGAGGTAGTGGTCGTGGTTTCAGCCATGAGCGGAGTGACGGATGCCCTTCTCTCGGCAGCCACCTCAGCGGCACGCGGGGAGACGACCTTCTGGCGCATACGGCGGGAGTTGTCCAAGCGGCACCAGCAGGCCATAGCGGAGGCGATCGCCGATGAGAGGGCCACCCACCAGCTGGTGGAGGAGGTGGAAACCCTCCTCTCCGAGTTCGAAACCCTCTGCTACGGGATACACATCCTGGGCGAACTCACGGCCCGCGGCTCAGACGCCGTGGTCTCCTTAGGGGAAAGGCTTTCGGCCCGCATCCTCGCCGCAGCGCTGAGGGAACGCGGGGTGAAGACGAAGGCCATAGAGGCCACCGGATTGATCATCACCAATGGGCAGCACGGAGCAGCTGCCCCTCTGATGGACAGGACATGTGAGGCGGTAAAGGATCGCCTCCTGCCTCTCTTGGAGGAGGATGTGACACCGGTGGTAACCGGCTTCATCGGTGCCACTGAAGAGGGGGAGATCACCACCTTAGGACGCGGGGGAAGCGATTACTCGGCGGCCATCTTAGCCAATTGCTTAAATGCCGATGAGCTCTGGATGTGGACCGATGTGGATGGGGTGATGACCGCCGACCCCAGGATTGTGCCCCATGCCCAGACCCTGCCCGAGATATCCTATTCCGAGGCGGCGGAGCTCTCCTATTTCGGGGCCAGGGTGCTCCATCCCAAGACCATTCTCCCCGTTGCGGAGAAGGGGATACCCATCAGAATCAAGAATACCTTCAATCCCGCGGGCCCCAGCACTCTCATCGTCGCCCAGCCTAAACCTGACAGACGCACAGTGAAGGGGATAACCTCCATCGATGGCCTGAGCCTGGTGACGGTCGAAGGGCGGGGGATGTTAGGGGTGCCCGGGGTGGCGGCCAAGGTCTTCTCCGCCGTGGCCGAGGAAGGGATCAGCGTGTTGATGATCTCCCAATCCTCTTCGGAGCAGAACATCTGCTTTCTCATCCGCCAACAAGCTGCTAAACGGGCCCTGCGGGCTCTGGAGAGGGCATTCGAATTGGAGCTGGCTCGGCGGGATGTGGATCGCATCTGGGCGCAGGACGGAGTAGCCATCATCGCCGCCGTGGGGGCGGGGATGAAAGGGACCCCTGGGATCGCAGGGAAGGTCTTCAGCGCTCTGGGGAGGAGGGGGATAAACGTCATCTCTATCGCCCAGGGTTCATCGGAGTACAACATCTCCTTGGTGGTGGATGAGAGCGATGCCGATGAGGCTGTGCGAGCCATACACGAGGAGTTCAAATTGGGGGAATAGCGCGAGAGATGGGAGTGCAATGATCCCCGTCGTCGCAGATGCGAAACCGTGGAGAGCGGATCATGGTTAAGGTCAAGGTGGGAATCCTGGGGGCCACAGGGATGGTCGGACAGAGGTTTGTGCAGCTCCTCGCGGATCACCCCTGGTTTGAGATCTCGGCTCTGGCCGCCTCAGGGCGCTCCGTGGGGAAAACTTACAGCGACGCCTGCCATTGGGTGTTGCTCACGAGGATGCCGAAGTCGGTCGCCGAGATGGAGGTGCAGGAATGCAAGCCGGGGTTGGATTGTCGGTTGGTCTTCTCTGCCCTCCCCGGCGACGTCGCGGGGCCCATCGAGGAGGATTTCGCCGCCGCTGGTTACATCGTCTGCTCCAACGCCTCCGCCCACCGCCTTAACCCTCGTGTGCCCCTGCTCATCCCCGAAGTCAACCCTGACCATCTGGCTCTGATCGAAACCCAGAGGCGGAGATACGGCTGGCCGGGCTTCATCGTGACCAGCCCCAACTGTTCCTCCACCCAGCTGGTCATGGCTCTCAAGCCGCTTCAGGAGGCCTTCGGTTTGGCGCGCGTCCTGGTGGTCACCCTCCAGGCCACCTCTGGAGCTGGCTACCCCGGCGTGGCCTCCCTGGATATCCTGGATAACGTCATCCCCCACATCGGGGGAGAGGAGGAGAAGCTGGAGAGCGAGCCGCTTAAGCTCCTGGGCAGGCTGGAGGGCGGGGAGATCAAAGGGGCCGAATTGACCATCAGCGCCCAGTGCAATCGGGTGGCCGTACGTGACGGCCATCTGGAATGCATCTCGGTGGAGCTGAGGAGGAAGGCGGAGCTGGGAGAGGTGATAACTGCCTTGGAGGGTTTCAGAGGTCTTCCTCAGGAGTTGGGGCTTCCCAGCGCTCCCCGCAGGCCCATCCTGATCAGGAGGGAGGAGGATCGGCCCCAGCCCCTGCTCGACCGTTATGCTGAGAAAGGGATGGCTGTGGTAGTGGGGAGGGTGCGGAGGTGTCCCGTTTTGGACTACAAACTCCTGGTCTTGGGCCACAACACCATCCGAGGCGCTGCCGGAGGCGCTGTCCTGAACGCTGAGCTCCTCAAAGCGCAAGGATATCTGGATTGATCATGGAGAAGCTCGCCCTCTCCGAGCTCTTAGGCGATCTGGTGGTCTATCGAAGGCTTGAACCGTGCGACGGGCGGCTCCAGGGCTGGCGAGGGGCCTGCATCCCTCGGAAGACGGAACCCGCCTATGCCCAGGCCATCGTGGACATCCTCGGCCAGGCCCAAGCCCTGCGCTCCTCCAGGCCCCTTGAGCGTCTGGTTTACATCGGCGACACCATTATGAATGATGGCCAAGCCGTCCGCAACCTGACCACTCATCTGCCCACCAGGGGCTTCATCGCCCAGGAGAGGATGGAGGAACCCAAGCGGGTTCGGAGGGAAGGGAGCCTCATGGTGGCCAACAGGTGGTCCGCCTTGGTCGATTTCCTCTCCCTCCTTCGCCGGGAGGGCTTCGCCTTGGACCAGTCCACAGCGGCCCTCATCGACCTGGACAAGACGGCCTTCGGAGCCAGGGGAAGGAATGATGCGGTCATCGACGAGGCCAGGGTGGAGGCGGTGCGCCGCACGGTGGAGGAGGTGCTGGGGGCCGAGTTCAGGGGGGAGGAGTTCCGATCAGTCTACGGGGAACTCAATCGGCCTGAGTACCATCCGTTCACTGCTGACAACCAAGATTACCTGGCCTATATCTGCCTCATGATCAGCGGTGGGGTCTACCCCTTCGATGAGCTCCTGGCCGATCTGGAGGCCGGACGTCTCCGCTCCTTCGCCCAGTTCATCGAGGCCTGCTCTCAGAGACCCATCGGAGAGGGGCTGCTTTCCATCCATCGCGAGGTCTATGCCAATTTCCGGGCTGGCGACCCCACCCCTTTTAAGAGCTTCCGCTATCGGGAGTACGAGGAGACGGTGGCTCGTATGGATCGCCTGCCCGCCGATGCCGATGTGGACAGCCTATTAGCTGAGGAGATAGTCCTCACCCGAGAGGTGGTGGATGCAGGCCGTTTCTTAGCTGAACGAGGTGTCCTCCTCTTCGGCCTCACCGACAAGCCCGACGAGGCCTCCCTCCCGCGGCCGGAGCTGAGGAGGAAGGGCTATCTCCCCCTGCACCGGGTGAGGGTGAAGGTGGTGGGGGAGTCGATCTACGAGGATCTGGCTCGTTTCGGTTGATGCCGTGGGCTGACAAAATCGAGGTGAACGCTCCAATCACGGGCTCCACCACTTCGAACACCTTCACCTGCACCCCATCCCCGCGACCATTTATTTCCACATAGGCGAGGGAGTAACTTGCTTTTACCCCCTGCCATCGGCTAGAACCACCTTGCTTTCCCCCAGGAGGGGTGGGTTCGATTCCTTTACCAGCTCACTGGGCAAGAGTAGGTTGCGCCCATGCCTATAGGCGTTCTCCGCTCGATGATCTTTTGCTCCCTTGAATCGTCGACCTTCACGTCAGCATGGACATATCCCATCCGGCATCACCCTGCTGTTGGACAGAGTTGCCTTGCTGTAAATTATTTTGTAGTAGATGGCGTTATCCCTATCAAACGTCGAAAGCCGCTATGTCTAAGCCCGTATTCGGGCCTCTTTGTCAAATCTTTCAAAGATTAGTATAATAGCGGATGGAGGTGGGGGATGAACAACCGGCAGGTGGCCGATATCCTGCGGGAGATCGCTGACATGCTGGAGATCAAGGGCGAGGTCACCTACAAGGCCCTGGCCTATCGCAAAGCAGCGGACAGCATTTTGTATTTGGGGCATGACATCAACGAGCTGTGGAAGGAGGGGAAGCTCAGGGAGATACCCGGCGTGGGGGAGAGTTTGGCGGGGAAGTTGGACGAACTCCTTAACACCGGCCGGATGGAATACTATGAGCGCCTGAGGGAGGAGATCCCGCCGGGGGTGGTAAAGATGCTCTCCATCCCCACGGTGGGGCCGAAGACGGCGAAGCTCCTCTGGGAGAAGCTGGGGCTGATGAGCATAGCCGATGTGGAGCAGGCGGCTAAGGCGGGGAAATTGCGAGCCCTCCCTGGCTTAGGGGCGAAATCGGAGGCTAATATCCTGGAGGGAATCAGGGCCCTGCATAGGCGCACCGAGCGTATCCCCTTAGGAACAGCCTGGCCCGTGGCCCAGGAGATCCTGGAGGCGCTGAGGGCCGTCCCAGGGGTGAAGAGGGCCACCGCTGCGGGCAGCCTCAGGCGCATGAGGGCCACCGTGGGGGACATAGACCTCTTAGTGGCCTCCGAGGACCCTTATCCGGTCATGGAGTGCTTCGTGAGCCTCCCCCAAGTGGAGGAGGTCAGCCTCCGGGGATCGACCAAGACTACGGTCATCCTGGATAATGGCCTCCAGGTTGACCTGCGGGTGCTACCCCTGGAGCGTTACGGCTCTCTCCTCCAATACTTCACCGGCAGCAAGGCCCACAACATCGCCTTGCGCAAGCTGGCCCTGGACCGGGGGTTGAGCCTTAGCGAATACGGCTTCAAGCGGGGGGATGAGGACCTCATCTGCCCGGATGAGGAGGATGTCTACCATGCCTTGGGCCTCGATTGGATCCCTCCGGAACTGCGAGAGGATCGGGGGGAGATAGAGGCGGCTCAACGGGGCGAGCTCCCCGACCTGATCGAGCTGGGCGACATCAAAGGCGATCTGCACATGCACACCAACTGGAGCGACGGGGCGGGCACCCTCGAGGAGATGGCCTTGGCCGCCAGGGAGCGCGGTTACCAATACGCCGTGATCAGCGACCATACTCAGAGCTTGGGCGTGGCTAAGGGGCTCTCGCCGGAAAGGCTCCGCGAGCAGAGGGAGGAGATAGAGCGCATTAACGAAAAGTTCGCTGACTTCCGCCTCCTCCAAGGGGCCGAGGTGGAGATCAAGGCCGATGGGAGCTTGGACTTTCCCGACGAGGTCCTGGCCGAATTGGACGTGGTGATAGCCTCCATCCATTCAGGCCTGCGTCAGGGGCGGGAGCGCATCACGGCTCGGATGGTGAAGGCCATGCGTAATCCCTACGTGGACATCATCGGCCATCCCTTGGGGCGCATCTTGGGCCAGAGGGAGGCCAGCGCTGTAGACATGGACGAAGTGTTGAAAGTGGCGGCGGAGACGGGGACTATCCTGGAGGTCAACGCTATCCCTGAGCGGCTCGATCTGGACGATGTCCACATCCGACGTGCCGTGGAGATGGGCATCAAGCTGGCCATAAACAGCGATGCCCACCGCCCTGAGGGCCTGGCGGTGATGCGCTACGGAGTGGCGAATGCCCGCCGAGGCTGGGCCAGGGCGGAGGACGTGGTCAATACCCGGCCCTTGGACGAAATGCTGGGGCTGTTAAAGGGGAATAAGAAGCGGAGGCGAAGATGAACACTGACACTCAGGAGAAGGATGTCCGCCATTCTTCGAGGGGGCCGACCGTGCCCCTTTGGTCGGTGATGCTTGCCCTGGCCCTGATGCTGGCGGTGATAGGGGGATTGTGGTGGAAGCTCTTCAGCCTGAGGCGTTCGGCGGGCCTCCAGTTCACCCCCACCGTGTCCCTTCCCTCCCCTACTCCCACTGCGGTGGCTCCGAGCACCCCTACGGTGGCTCCTAGTCCCACCCCTTCTCCTACTCCTCCGCTGGAGATCGCAGTGGGCGGCCGGGTGAAGGTGAGCGGGACGGGCGAGTTCGGCCTTCGCCTCCGTTCCGGCCCCGGATTGGATTACGTGACCTTCAAGATCCTGCCCGAGGGGAGCATGCTTACGGTGCTCGGTGGCCCTGAGGAGGCCGACGGACACATCTGGTGGCGAGTTGAGGACGAGGAGGGGGTTGTGGGCTGGGCGGTGGAGGATTGGTTGAAGCCTATGCCCTAAGGCTCAGCACCACCTGGCTGCCCTAGTCCATAACGGCCTGGGGAATGTCTGCTATGATCTCGGCCGCCACGCGGAAACACGGAGGAGGCCCTGCAGAGATCCGGGGCTTAGAGATTGGAATGCATTTGCGGCGTATCGAGTCTAAGCAGAGGGTTGGGAGATGGCAGAGGAATTGGAGAAAGTCAAGGAGCGGATCGAGGAGCTCAGAAGGGAGATAAATTATCACAACTATCGCTACTACGTCTTAAACTCCCCCATCATCAGCGATGTCGAATACGATAAGCTGATGCGGGAGCTGAGGGAATTGGAGGAGGCTCACCCCGAGCTCATCACCCCCGACTCGCCTACCCAGAGGGTGGGCGCCCCCCCATTGGAGGAGTTCAAGAAGGTCCGCCACCCCAAACCCATGCTCAGCTTGGACGACGCCTTCAACGAGGAGGAGCTAAGGGCCTGGCTCAAGCGCATCAGCAAGATCCTGCCGGAGGGGGTGAGGCCGGAGGATTTGGAGTTCGTGGCCGAGCCAAAGATCGACGGCCTCACGGTGGTGCTCACCTACGAGGATGGACGCTTCGTCCAGGGGGCAACGAGGGGGAACGGGATAGAGGGGGAGGACGTCACCCCCAACCTCAGGACCATCAAGGCCATCCCCCTGCGCATCCCAGTCAAACCCGATGGTCCTCCGCCCAAGCGCTTAGTGGTCCGCGGGGAGGCCTATATGCCCATCGACGCCTTCGAGGAGTTCAACCGCCATCAGGCCGAGATCGGTGCGAAGGTCTTCGCCAACCCCCGTAACGCCGCTGCGGGCTCCATCCGTCAGCTCGACTCCCGCATCACTGCCCAGAGGCCCCTTTCTATCTTCACCTACGCCGTGGTCGATGTGGAGGGGGAGACCCTTAAAACCCAGTGGGAAAGCCTCCAGTACCTGAAGAGAATGGGCTTTCCCGTCAACCCCGATTCTCGCCTGTTCAAAGACTTCGAAGAGGTCGTGGCCTACTGTAACGAGTGGATGAAGAAACGGGACCTGCTCAACTACGAGGTCGATGGGGTGGTGGTAAAGATCAATCGCTTCGACCTGCACGAGGCGCTGGGGGTGGTTGGCAATGCCCCCCGCTGGGCCATCGCCTATAAATTCCCCGGCCGGGAGGCCACCACTAAACTTCTGGACATCAAAATCAATGTGGGGCGCACCGGAACCCTCAACCCCATCGCCATCCTGGAGCCGGTGGAGGTGGGTGGAGTGATAGTCGAGCGCGCTGCACTCCACAACGAGGAGGATATCCACAGAAAGGATATCCGCATCGGCGATACGGTGATCGTCCGCCGCGCCGGCGAGGTCATCCCCTACGTGGTGGGACCGGTGAAGGAGCTGCGCACCGGAGCTGAGCGCATCTTCCACATGCCTAAGACCTGCCCCGTCTGCGGGGAGCCGGTGGTGAAGCCGGAGGGGGAGGTAGCCATCTACTGCATCAACGCCTCCTGCCCGGCCCAGCTGGTGCGCCGCGTCGAGTATTTCGCTTCCCAAGGGGCGATGGACATCGAGGGCTTCGGAACCAGGCTGGCTGAGCAGTTCGTGAAGGAGGGGCTCCTCAAGGACGTGGCCGACTTCTATTACCTCAAGCGGGAGGACATCCTGAAGCTGGAGGGATTCGCCGAGAAGAGCACCGACAACCTCCTGGAGGCCATCGAGGCCTCCAAGGATCGTCCTCTCTGGCGGCTCATCACCGCCCTGGGGATCCGCTACGTGGGAGGCGTGGTGGCCAAAATCCTCACCCAACACTACCCCTCCATCGACGCCCTCATGAACGCCACTCGGGAGGAGCTGGAGGCCATCGAAGGGATCGGGCCGCGCATCGCCGCCAGCGTGGTGGACTTCTTCTCCCGCCCTCGCAACCGCCAGATAATCGAGAAGCTGCGCCGCGCAGGGGTGAGGATGGAGGAGAAGGTTGAGGTGGCGGAGGTCCGCAGGCCCCTGGAGGGCTTGACCTTCGTCATCACCGGCACGCTCCCCTCCATGAGCAGGGAAGAGGCCAAGGCCCTCATCGAACGCCACGGCGGGAAGGTGACCAGTTCCGTCTCCCGCAAGACCGATTACCTGGTGGTGGGGGAAGCGCCAGGGGCCACTAAGTACAACAAGGCCAAGAGCTTAGGCGTGCCCATGATCGATGAGGCGGAACTCCTGAGGATGTGCCGACGGGAGGGATCTGTCAACGGATAGGGAGCGGATAAACGGATGTGTAGCATCGGGGCTTGCCCTGTGGGTAGTTTCACACCCTACAGGGCTTGCCCCGACGGTCTGCTAAGAAGATGAATGAAAAATTGCATTGTGGTATATTAGAGTTGTTGCACAATTGGCTGACTGGCCTTGATAGTACGATTTTCTCCTATTG
>CAYYKQ010000038.1:0-14800 GCA_964440965.1 uncultured Anaerolineae bacterium
CGTAGGCGAGCCCCCGGTTGTAGAAGGCCACGGCGAGTGTGGGTTTGATCTCCTCGACCTCGCGGAAGGGGGAGAGGATTTCGATGGCCCGGTCGCACACCTTGAGCATGTCATCGTAATCGGCGAGCTCGGCCCATAAGGTGGCGCTGAAGTTGAGAAGAGAGTTAACGAGCTCGGCGGCGCGGCCCCTCTCCTTACTGGCGGCGATGAGGATGTCGGTCAGAAGTGCGGCGTTAGCCCTCAGGTCGCCCTTGCCCTCAAGATAGGCCTCGGGGCACTTTAAGATGCCGTCCTCCTCGGATACCCAACTTTCAACCCATTTCAGGCCATAGCGCCCCTCCACCTCCGACTCCCGCTGCCAGGCCAAGCGCTCGTCCCACAACCGGGCCGCCAGGCGCACCGCCAGGTACTTGTAGGGAGTTATCCTGGCCTGATTGAGGATGCTCAGGGCAGCGAAGAGGTAACGGGCGGCGGGGTAGGGAGCGATCTTCTCCCGCCAAATCCTCTCCCAATCGTTGGGATAGCGGCCGTCGAACTCGCGGGCATCAGCCAGGGAGAGGCGCTCCGCACCCCTATGGCCCTTTAAGAAGGTGATGATGCTGGCCGGGGTGCCATCGCACTTCTGAACTATCAATTGCCCGGCCTCCTCTTCCACCTCCCCAATTTCCTGCCAATCCGCCGTTCTCCTGCAAAGCTCCTCCCGCTGAGACTCCTCCCAATCGGGTAGGCGGTAAACGGTGAAGCCTCGCCAGAAGGGGCTATCGGGCTCGATGCGCTCCCAAAGCTCGGTTGGGTCGTCCCGCACTGTGGCTATCACCCGGAAGTCGCTGCCCTTGAAGCGCTCCTCCAAGTGGGCCACCGCCTGAGGAAGCCAGCCGCGCAGGTCCCCCGCAGCTAATGCCTCTATCCTTTCCTTGCCCTCGGGGGCAGCGAACCCCCAATTCTCCTCCACCCGGTCGAGGAGGAGGACGATGGTGCGGGTGGGCAACTCGGGCGGCCAGGTGAAAGGGGGTGGGGTGAGAGGCGGTTTGGGGAGGAGCACGGTGATGGGCTCCCTCTTGTGGACGGCCAGCCTCTGCACCAGGGCGATGGCCTCCCTGGTCTTCCCCAGCCCCGTCCTCCCGCGGATGAGGAGCCTGGGGGTGCTATCCAACAGGCGCTGCATCGCCTCCTGTTCCTCTGGGGGAAGCCTGTTGAGATAGCCGATGGCCTGGTCGGCCAGAGGGAGGGTGGGGAACTTCCCCGGCAGCTCCTCTGGCGTCACGGCCTCGAAGGGGAAGTTGGGCCTCTTACCGAGTTTCTCCTCGATGTCCCTTGTTTTTTCGAGTTCCCACTGTCGCCGTTGATAGCGCCCATACCATATGGCAATGATAATCCCCACAACAGTGGCGAGAAATGCCAGGACGCCGAGGGCGATCTGTGCCTCGGTGGGATGGGCAACTGCCCAGGTCCAAAGGTTCGGCCAGATGGGCAGTGCCCTGACCAGCAGCCCGAGGGCTATGAGGACGGCGAGCAGGACGCCGATGGCCCTTGCGATTAACCTCATCCTCTTGCTCTTCAGAATCCTCATCCCTCACCCCCGTTCTTCGCCGGGTGTCGAGCACTGCCTGCGAATGGAGCTTGCAGGCTAAGAGCTCTGAGCGCCGATGAGTGCGCCCGGGCACACCCCGGACCCTCCGCCTGGCAACCTTATCGCCAGGTGGCATTACGATGGCCTTAGGTCCTTCACATCGAGCTGGAGGCGTCTCTCCCCCTCCCACTCATTCACCTCCACGGAGTAGACGACGTCTATCCGGCGGGGCAGTTCGGCGATGCGATGGCCTTGGTCGAAGGCGATGGCATCCCAGATGGCCCTCCCATCGCTTAAGGTGAGTTTGAGATGCTCGCCTTCAGCGCCCACTGCCCTAGCATCTCGTACCTCCACGCCCCTGCTCAGGAAGAGGGGGACGGGGTTGGCGTAGCCATAGGGCTTAAGCCGCTCCAATTGCGCTTGGGTGGCCCAATCCATCTCCGAGAGCTTCACCTCGGCGTCTATGGAGAGGGTGGGCGTGAGCTCCACCTCCTCCAGCTCGCGCTCAGCGATCCTCTTCAACCTCCCTCTCAGGGCATCCAGATTCTCGCTGGCTATGGTGAAGCCGGCGGCGGCTGCATGGCCTCCATATCTCCTCAGAAGGTCGCAGCACTCCTCTAAGGCGAGGGTGATGTTAAGCTCAGGGATGCTGCGGCAGGAGCCACAGCTCTCCTCCTCGCCCTGGCTGACCACCACAGAGGGGCGGTAGAACTCCTCGGTAAGTCGGCCTGCCACCAGGCCCACGATCCCGGGCAGGAAGTCCTCATCGGCCACGAAGAAGAGCTTCTCCTCGCTCATGGCCAGTACCTGCTCCCTCGCCCGCTCCAGGGATTCCTCGGTCAGAGCCTGGCGTTTGCGGTTCAACTCCTCCAGCTGGCGAGCCAGCTCCTCGGCCTCGATGGGCGAATCGGTGGTGAGGAGCCTATAGCTCAGCATGGGATCATCGATGCGGCCAGCGGCATTAAGACGAGGCCCTAGGATGTAGCCGATAGCGGTAGTGTCGATGCTCCCTGGCTTCAGGCCAGCGCTGGTGATCAGGGCTTTGAGGCCCGGGCGTTGGGGATCGTTTAACTTCTCCAGTCCTCTGATGAGCAGATAGCGATTCTCCCCCAGCAGGGGCACCATATCGGTCACCGTGCCTAAGGCCACCAGGTCCAGCAGATCCTCCTCGGCTAAACTCGCTTTTGCCTGCTTCAGGGGCTGCTGGCGGTGGCTGAGCAGCAGGGCCTGGGCCAGCTTGAAGGCCACCCCCACCCCTGCCAAGTCCTTAAACGGATAAGGGCAATCGGCCCTCTTGGGATTGATCACAGCCAGGGCCGGCGGGAGTTCCTCCCCCACCGAATGGTGGTCGGTGATTATCAGATCCAGGCCGCGCCGAGCCTTCTCCACTTCGGCAACGGCGCGTATCCCACAATCCACAGTCACCACGACTCGAATCCCCCGCCGGTACAGCCGACGCAGAGCGGGGATGTTCAAGCCGTACCCCTCGTCTACACGATCGGGGATATAAGGCACCACCTGCGCTCCTAAAGCTTTCAAAGTCTGGGTCAGCAGGGCGGTGGCAGCCATCCCATCGGCATCGAAATCGCCATAGACGGCTATCGGCTCGCCCATGCGGATGGCTTGGCGGATGCGAGCCACAGCCTTGCTCATCCCCGCTAAGTAAAAGGGGCTCTCCCCTGGGGCCCCTCCAGCCAGGAACTCGTTCACCTCGTCGGGGGCAGTGATGCCCCGATTGTAGAGAAGCTGGACGAGAAGGGGGGGAAGGTGCGGGAAGCGAGCCAGGTGGCTCTGAGGGACGGGCGGTGCTACCTGCCAGCGCTTAGCTCCCATAGGCGGACTCCTCTCTCCGTCCAATTATAAACCACCCGTTCCGAAATAGCAATTTAAACCGAGTTATGGTAAAATCCTTTCTGAACGGGAGGAAGGATGGGAAGGATCATCTTCATGGGCACGCCGCATTTCGCCGTGCCCACCTTAGAGGCTTTAATCGGCAGGCACGAGATCGCCGCTGTAGTCACCCGGCCCGATCGCAGGAGGGGAAGGGGGCGCAAGCCCTCGCCGCCCCCTGTGAAAGAGGTGGCTTTAGCCTACGGCTTGACCGTCCTGCAGCCCGAGAGCCTGCGCCAGCCGGAAGCCATCACTCAGCTCAGGAAGCTGGCCCCTGAGGTCATCGTCGTGGTCGCCTACGGCCAGATCCTCCCTCCCGAGGTATTGGCTCTTCCCCCAAAGGGCTGCCTGAACGTTCATGCTTCCCTCCTGCCCAAGCATCGGGGAGCAGCTCCCATCGCGGCGGCCATCCTGGCCGGGGAGGAGGAAACGGGGGTGACCATCATGCTCATGGACGAGGGGCTGGACACGGGGCCCATCCTGGCCCAGGCCCGCTGTCGGATAGAGCCCCAGGACACGCGGGGGTCGCTGAGCGCCAAGCTGGCTCGGCTCGGTGCTGAGTTGCTGGTCGAGATCCTCCCCCGCTGGCTGAAGGGGAAGATAGAGCCTCGGCCCCAGGAAGAGGAGCGGGCTACGTACAGCCGGATGATCTCCAAGGAGGATGGTCTGATCGATTGGTCGCAGTCGGCGGTGGAGATCTGGCGCCGCGTGCGGGCCTACCATCCCTGGCCGAGCGCCTACACCTACTGGCAGGGCAAGCTGCTCAAGATACTGAGGGCCGAGCCCCTGGCCGATCGGTCGGGCAAGGAGGAGCCTGGGCGGGTGATGATCTTGGGTGAGGAATTGGCGGTGGCCACCGGCCAGGGGGCCCTGCTTTTGAGAGAGGTGCAATTGGAGGGGAAGCGGGCCATGGCAGCCGAGGAATTCCTACGGGGGCGAAGGGGATTCGTGGGTTCGGTACTGGGCAGAGGTTGAGCAAACGGTTGCGACTTAGGGGAAGGCGGGGATAAGGACCTTGTTGGGAGCTCGATTACTGGAAGGGCGGGCCCCTTCGGCGAATGGATTTGCCAAATTCGCCGGTATCTGCTATAATTTAACCGAAAATCGGGGCGTGGCGCAGCCAGGGAGCGCACTTGAATGGGGTTCAAGTGGTCGCCGGTTCAAATCCGGCCGCCCCGACTGTTACTTTTGGGATATTCGGCAGCTCGGCCAGGGAATTGGCCGTTTTGTTTTCAAGGGGGTAAGCTGCCTTATCGCCCTAAGCGGCGTGGTTGCACCGCTTGCTGGCCTTTGCAGGCCCCTCCGATCGGATAACCGATGTACCCATTGCCCCACCGAATATACCCTCTGCCTATACCGTCCCGTCAGGCGACCTCGGATGGCCCGGTCCCTTGGGCTGATACCTTGGCCCAAGCTTCGCCCAATCGTTTAGAGCTGATGCCTTTCAACCTTTCCCACTGGGCCGCTGTCTACCTCCGGAGATCCTCATGTATCAAAGGTTCTTAACCCCAGGATTTAAACCCTTCGATCCCCTGAAGTTAGCGAAGAGGACCGAGGAGATAGTAACCCGGGAGGGTCCTGAAGGACTCGAGAGGAAGTATGTGGGCATCTATTCGGCCCCGGTCTATGGCGGAATCGCCACAGGGTATGCTGTGGGATGTTGCCTGCGATGCATCTACTGCTGGAGCGATTGGTCGAGGGATTTCCCGGAGAAGTTCGGCCGGTTCTACTCCCCTAAGGAAGTCGCCGCAAGGCTCGTCCAAGCGGCCGAGGAGGGCATAACCTCCCCCGGATGGGAAAGATACCAGCACCTCAAGGTCGATAAGCTCAGGCTCTCAGGCTGCGAGCCAACAATCGGAAAGGAGCATCTGCTTAAGTTGTTGGAGCACTTGGAGGGATCGGGGTATCCATTCTATCTGGAAACGAACGGGGTGCTCTTCGGAGCGGACAGGGATTATGTGAGGAGGATCTCCAGGTTCTCCAACTTCATCTACGTCAGGGTCTCCTTCAAGGCGGCCACCCCAGAGGGCTTCACCCTGAGGACAGGGGCTATGGGAAGGTATTACGACCTCCCTTTCAAGGCATTGGAGTACCTCCTGGAGGAGGGGATATATGCCAGGGCGGCCGCGATGACCGACCCAAGGGTTATGCCTAAAGAGGAGAGGGCACTTCTGATAGAGAGGCTCGATAAGATCGATCCGGAGGCTAACTACCCCGAGACCCTGGAAGAGGAAGTGATAGATCCCTATGATACTACGATCAAGCGCTTAAAAGCGTTTACAGACATTGAATTCGCGAGGAAGCTTGAAGAATCGCTCAGCCATGGATAGACTATCGATACCTGAGCCCTTCTCGGGCGGGCTGCTCCTGTCCTACAAATGCAATATCCAATGCAGGCATTGCATGTACGCTTGCTCACCCAGATGGAGATCGGATTGGATCTCCGAGGAGGATGCAGAGGAGGTTCTGGCCCAGCTGGCTGCTAAGCTCCATGGGAGGTATCCTTATCCGGATGAGATAGGGATCAACTATGGGGTGCATTTCACCGGCGGTGAACCTTTCCTGAACTTCGAGCTCCTCCTCAGAGTCACGGAGATAGCCCGCAGGCTCGGGATCCCTTCGACCTTCGTCGAAACGAACTGCTTTTGGTGCAGAGATAACGAGACCACTAAGGAGAAATTGATGAAGCTTAGGGACGCTGGACTGAAGGGCATACTCATCAGCGCCAATCCGTTCGTGCTTGAGCATATCCCCTTCGAGAGGACGGAGAGGGCAGCCAGGATAGGGGAGGAGGTCTTCGGCGGGAATGTGATAATCTATCAGAGGTTCTTTTTCGATCAGTTCAGGAGGCTGGGGCTCAAGGGCACCCTCCCTTTCGAGGGATACCTGCAGAAAGCAGGCTTGGCCAGCCTGTACCACATGGAATTGCTCCCTATGGGAAGGGTACCTTATAAGCTGGGGCATCTATTCAAAAAGCACCCAGCCGCACATTTCTTCGGCCAATCGTGCAGAAGGGAGCTGATAAGGGATTGGCATATCCACATCGACAACTATTGCAATTTCGTCCCAGGGTATTGCGCGGGGATATCCCTGGGCGATGCCAGGGATATGGATGCTATCTGCCGAGGGATAGATTTGACCAGGCTTCCGGTCCTTAGGGCCCTGCTGACCGATCTGAAAGAGCTTTATGAACTCGGCAGGGAGTTCGGCTATGAGGAGAAGGAAGGGTATATCTCTAAATGCCACCTCTGCCTGGATATAAGGAGACACCTCGCCAAGTTAAGAGAGTTCGAAGAGCTAAAGCCAAAGGAGTTTTACGATCGCCTGGAGGATTAAGCTTCGGCTTGGTGGAGCAACTGGAACGAGGCTTCATTAGTCCTTCAAGATATAGCGATCAAAGGGTAGTTCGATGAAGACAAAAGTGCTCGTTTTACTGCCGTTCTTGATGGCAACTATACTTGCCGCGCTCGCTTGGCGCGTGCTCTGGCTTACGGCAGATGCCCAGGCAGCCCTCACCATCTCCACCGAGGACGGCCTTTCCTTGACCCTCTCACCTGACGGTCGGGTTATGAGCCTGATGGTGGATGGCCAGGAGCTAGTGAGCGAACCCGGGCCTGCCCTTTGGGTGCGGGACATGAGCAATGCCGGGCGAGTAAGCGAACCGAACCTTCTGACCAATCCGGGCTTCGAGGAGGGGTGGGCCGGCTGGGAGATCGGCGCCCAGGTCGGCACCACCGTCACCATCACCAACGGCGTGAGCCATGGTGGCGGCTGGTCCCTGCAATTCCACGGCGTTCAGACCGATACCCTGGGCGTCGCTTCCATAGCCGCCACTCCGGTGGCCATCGTCCCAGGACAGCGCTACCGGCTTTTGGGCTATTTCCTGAGCGGCCGAGGGTATGTGCAAGGTCTCAATGGCACCCCGCCCCAGCGGCAGGACGAGGTCTGGCGGGGCATTCCCCGACCCAACGGCCTCTACCTTCGTTGGTTAGATGACGAAGGCCAGCCGCTGAGCGACTTGATCCTGGTAGCGCCGCTGCACTGGGAGGCACATAACTGGCGCAAGATCGGCGGCGAAGTACGAGCCCCACCGGATGCAGCACAGCTGGAACTGACCATCGGCGGCCGTCTGCAGGATGAATATCTCTGGGTGGATGACCTGAGCATTATCCCCAGCCCGGAGGTGGAGCGGCCGGTTACCGGCACGGTCACGCAGCAGGACAACCAGCTGATCCAGACCGCCACCATCACCCCAGGATTGACCATGACCGCCACCTACACCGCTCAGGCCGACTACATCGCCGTGCATATCGAGCTGCAGGATGAAGCCGGCTTGGATCGGGCACTGGAGGTGGCTTTGGCCCTGCCGGTGAATGCTCATGGCTGGCGCTGGTGGGACGATGTGCGCCACAGCCGTCCGATCAGCGTGGGCAGCCCTGTGGCCAGCCCGCCCCCAGAATGCCCTCTCCCCTCATGTCTCTCTTGGACCTACGAGCACGTGGTCAGCGGCCTCTGGGATGGCTGGCTGCCCATTTCCCTCTACCCTTATGCTCTGATCGAGGATGGAGATCACGGCCTGGCCTTGGCCGTCTCATTGGACTCGCCACGACTGGTCAAGATCTCTTACGACCAGGAGAAGATGCGATACGAGGCACGAGGCTACATGGGCATCTCTCCCCTGGCCGCGAAGCTATCTGGCCGGGCCGATCTGAGCTTAGAGCTGTATCGTGTGGACCCTACCTGGGGATTCCGAGCGGCTATAGAGCGCTTCGCCACTCGACACTCCGCCTGGTTTGAGTCACCGCGGCCATTGTACGGCTACTCCGAGTATAATCGGGGATTCTACACCAGCGACCTGGGCGCTCAGCAGGTGCTCACCGATGACCTGAACAACGTCTTCAGCGCCCAGTACATCGCTGCCGAAGCATCGCTCAAGGATGGCTCCACCAGCGAGCCGCTGCCTACTTACCAGGAGACCATCGGACTGGTGGAGGAGCTGATGGGTTCATCCAAGGAGGTCGAGCGAGCCTGTGGCGAGGCCATCACCCGCAGTGTGGCTTACAACTCCCATGGTGACTGGCAGATCAAACACGTAGGGGAGTATCCCTGGGCGCCGGGCGTGTGGGAGGTCAACTGGGCGACCAATTCAGACCCAGACATCGCTGAGGGATGGGGACCCTTCCTGTGGGAATGGTTGGTGAGCCCGGCCATCTTAGCCACCGAGGCCATCAGCGCCGTGCTGGATGGGGTCATGATAGATAACTTCATGACCACTCCAGGCGTGGATACCCGCCCTGACCACCTAGCTCTGACCGAGACACCTTTGACCTACCAGGTTGCCACCTACCAGCCAGGAATACACAACGCGGCCAGCGTATATGAGTTTCTCCTGTGGCTGCGCGATAGGCTGGATGCTCAGGGGAGGGACGACATGGCCATCACCATCAACTTCTGGGGCATCGGCACCCCCAATGGCCTGGCACCTTACATAGATGCCTTTGGGGGCGAGAGGAGGAGCAAGGCGGGAGCGCACATCAACTGGAATCCCCGCATCCTGGATTATCGGCGGGCCATCGCTTACCACCGGCCGCAGACCTGGGCTAACGGAGAGCCCAACCTGACCCTGGAGGACGTTCGGGAATTCGTTAACCTGGCATTGTTCTATGGCATCTTCCCGCACCGGAAGGATGAAGCTACCGGGTGGGAGGAGGGAAGCGACCAATTGATCACCGATACCAGGCAGGTGCTCTTCCAGTTCTGGGCCGCTGGCTGGGAGCCGGTCACCTACGCCTGGACGGACAACGAGGCAGTGTGGGTTGAGCGGTTTGGGTCAATGACCAATGACCAAATCCCAAATCCCAATTGGTCATTGGACATTGGACATTGGTCATTGTGTTTCACCGTCCACAACACCCTCACTGAGACCGTCGCCTGCACATTGACTATCGACGCCAAGGCGCTGCAGATAGATAACCCTGCCACCCTGATCGTAACGGAGCTCGTCTCCGGCGAGGAAATGCCCTTCACCGTGGAGGAGGACAAAGTGCTCATTGCCTTCAGCATCGAGGGGAAGGAGACCAGGGTCTTCCACTTGAGTGGCGGGGAATTTCGGATCTACCTGCCGATAGTTATGAAAAGCGGCTCTCTCGCCGAAGGAACGCGGATTCGATAATATGGCTCAGACGCTGCTCGCAAACCTGTAGGGATTAGCGCTAAGGGCTTTGGCAACAGTTGTTGCTTTCATCTTGCGACCAATATGCTTTAGGCATTTGAATTAACAGCACGGGTTTGTAAGGAGGTGCTGTAACGCCAAGATGAGCATCTCCCGTCGTCAATTCCTGAAAGAGCTTCTGCTAAGCATCGGGCTTCTGTTAATCCGCTGGCCGGCCTTCTTGCGGCAGCTCTGGCACCTGGCCAGAGCTGCCACCTCGGCCGGCCCTCTGGTCGCCATCGTCACCGGCGCCGACTACGATGACGACCTGGCGGCCATGACCCGCGCCGCCGTCGCCCTGGCCACCGATGGCCAGGGCATGAGCGCCATCGTCTCGCCCGGCGACCGGGTGTTCATCAAGCCCAACTTCACCGGCATGTCCCCGCCACACACCGGCGATACGACCAAGCCGGCTGTGGTCTCCGCCCTGGCCGAGATGTGTTTGGAGGCTGGCGCGCGACGGGTCACCATCGGTGAGGCAGCCGGGCTCGGGTTCATCGAAGTGGCCAACTTCGGCGACGATTACTTCGGCTACCTTCGCGATGCCATCGCCGACCTCAACGAGCGCTTCGGCACTGAGGAGGAGCCGCATCCAGTGCGGGCCGTGGATACCAAACACGGCGCCTACTATGTCTTCGTCCCCGCGCGGGCCAACATGCAAACCATCGCCCTCTCCCACCACGCCGCCGAGGCCGACGTGGTCATCTCCGCGCCCGTGCTCAAGACCCACATGGAGTGCCTGGTGGTGCTGGGGATCAAGAACCTCTTCGGCCTGGCCCCGCCGCCAGTCTACGACGGTCCGCGCCACAAGCTGCACCAGGGTTTCGCCAGCGGCCAGCAGATCCACCAGGTGCTTGTGGACGTCGCCGCTGCCCTGCGCCCGGCCCTGACGGTCATGGACGGGTCCATCGGGCTGGAGGGGAACGGGCCGCACCACCACACGCCGGGAGCCTATCGGGTGGACGTGCGTGACCGGCTGGGCCACTGGCTGGTGCTGGCCAGCCGCGACCCCGTGGCGCTGGATGCCACCTCGACCCGGGTCATCGGCCTGGACCCGGAGCGGTCGGAGCACCTGGTGCTGGCCCACGAGCAGGGGCTGGGGGAGATCGAGGAGGCAAAGATTCAGATCGTGGGAACGCCGCTGGATGAGGTACGCATGAGCTGGCTTGCGCCCAGCAAGGGGATCATGATGGAAGCTGAGCCGGCCAGCGTCCCCGCGCCCCGGCCGGAGAACCTCCCGCCAGTGCAGTCTGGCCCCATCATCTACGCCGACCACGCGGTTTCCTGCGGCGAGGACCAGAGCTGGCAGTTCGGCGACAACGATTGGGCCCAGGCTTCGGTGGCCTACATCGGGGAACCATACGCCCCTGAAGAAGACTATGAGGACCCAGAAGGGCGAACTGCGGCGGTGGCTTTTCACGTTGAGCGACCGGGCACGTACCTCATCTTCGGCCGCGTCCTGGCCGATACCCCCGGCGGCTATCCGCCTGACCGCCTCTGCGCCCTGCTGCGGGATGCAGCCGGGATACGCCAGCAGGAATTAATCTTTCAGCGCACGGCTCCCATAGCTACCTGGTACTTCGACAAGGGGTGGTACTGGCAGAGCTACGGGATGTATGAGCTGGATGTTGGCGATTACGCCCTCTCTTTCAAGAGCGCCTACCTGCGCCGCCGGCTGGCGGTCCACTGTTTCTTCTTAGCTCCGCTGCTGCCCTTGCCCGGCGGGCGATTATGCGTCGTCCCGCCTTTCCGCCCGCTGGAGGCGAGAGGGCCAGGATGGTCGCCGCAGGGCCAATTGCTGACCAGCACCACGCCCGGCGCTGAAGCCCAGGTCCCCTTCGATGTGCCCCTCCTGGCCGAATACGATGTGCACCTGGTGGCCCGCATCCCGCCCGGCTACCGCCTGGGGGTGCGGCTGGAGCAGGGCGGCGCTCCTCGCGACATCTGGCTGACCGGTGAGACGGACCGTTGGCAGGTCTTCCCCCTGGGACAAGTGGCCTGGATGCGAGGCGAGGCGGCCATCGGCTTCCAGAACGATCTCGACAACGGCACAGAAGCGGTGCAGGTAGATGCCCTGCTTTTTGTGCCCCAGCAGCACCGAGTCTGGCTCCCGCTGGTGCTGAAGGAGAGCTCAGAGAGGTGAAATCCTCAAGCTGAGCAGGATAGAAAACGGAAAAGCCCACCCGGCTAACTCGGGTGGGCTTTTCCATTCCTCCGAATGCACGGCGCTACTTCATGAGAAAAACGGCGACATTGACCTTACCTTTGACTCCTATGGAGTTAGCTGCCACATCGCACTTCGTTCGGAGAAGAGAGACCACCTGGCCGGGGATGTGCTCTCGGATCTCTGAGAGGGCATAGTAATTGGCCTGGCCCTTGCCGATGATCAGATCGGCTCGCTTCAGCTCCCGTTTAAGGTCGGTGGACATCTCCTCGTCCACAGGCATCCCTAAGGTGTCGGGGCCGGTCAAAATCACCTGGTGGGAGGCTTTCACGAGGCCCACCGCTTGGGCGTCCGCCAATGTGGCGTCGCTGGTGATGGGACCGCCTTTCACCGCTGCTACCATCGTATTGCCGTAGTGGCGCAGTTCCGCCACCAGCAAGGCATCCAAGGCTATCTCACCTACGTTGTCGGCCAGGTAGAGGATGTGCATTCCGCCGCTACGGCACAATTCGAAGAGGCGAGACGTCTCGTCAAGGGCCAGCCCCTCAGAGACGCACTCAGCGAGCATGGCCTCCACCTCATCGACCGAGAAGCCGTAGCCCGTGCCGACGGTGCGGAAATCTAAATGATTGCCAGCGATGGCCCATCGCACAAGGGTGGCGAACCTGGCATATCCATCCTCCGTCCCCTCCAGCCTCTTCCGCAGGCGCTGGGCTATGGCGATGCCTGCCCGATTGCAGCCATCCCGCAGCTCGGCAAAGGGGCACTCCACCCCAGTCACTTCCTTCAGGATACGGTGTAGACGAGTGATGTAGTAAGAGGGGATACGATCGAAGCTCTTCACCGTCCCCAGCCAGCGGAAGCATTCCCGCATGATCCGATAACGGAGGGCTTCGTCGGAGATGAGCAAAGCGGCAGCCCCGGCGATGTCATCTACAAAACAGGGCAAGCAAGCGAACTCCGTCCTCATTTGGGTTCGATTATACCTTCCTGGCCGTTTTTAAGCAAGGGGCGACGCGGGAGGATCGCCGGACGGCCACCATCATCCGGACGGAGAAGGACGGCGACCCCTTCCCGGACAGCCAACTGGCGGACCAAGGAGAGGATGGCCACCTGGTGATGGATATCCAAATGGATCGTCGGCTCATCGAGGAGCAGGCAACGGGGTTCCTGAGCCAGGGCCCGGGCCAATACCACCCGCTGTCGCTCTCCGCCGGAGAGCTCCCCTACAAGGCGATCGGCCAAGCTGGACATCCCTATCCATTCCAAAACCCGGCGGGTGACCTGCCGGTCGCGCTCGTGAGCCATCCCTAAAAAACCGAGATAGGGGGTGCGCCCTAGAAGGACACTCTCCCAGAGGGTGAAAGTCGGCGGCAGATAAACCCCCTGCGGCACCAGTGCCAACACACGGGCGAGGCTAATCCGCAGGCACCGCGCTCCCCGTCAGCCGGGCCCAGCACAACTGGACTCGGCCTTCGGAGGGATGTAGACCGATCCCCAGGCCGCTCCCAACGCTTCCACAGCTAAGAGCACCAGTAGAGCGATGGCCAAAGTAGCCAAACGTTTGCTCAAAGTGTGAGCTCTGCACATTCAATGGTCGGTCAAAGCACTCGTCTACCCTCCTATTTGAAAACGTCGGGATGGAGAGCCTTAGCGATCAGCTCGATAGCATCCGCCACTCTTGGGCCAGGGTGAGAGACCACGTCGTTCTCGGCCTTACTGAGTTCGACGATGCGCCCATTAACCACGGCGGAGATCTTGCCCAGCCAGGGTGGGCGGCCACTGTCCTCGCTGATTCGCCGAAGGGATGGTCAGCCAGGAATATGACCTCTGGATCAGAGGCGATGACGGCTTCGCTGCTCAGCTGCACCCATGAGGATTCCGCTTTAGCGGCGATATTCTCCCCGCCGGCGCGCTCAATCAGGTCATTGATAAAGGAGCCGGCACCACCTCGGCGAATGGATGTTAGCCGCTAAAACCAGATCGGGTTCCAATTCTACTACCTTCTCGGTGTTCACATCGGAGAAGCCGCCCACTTTGGGCTTCTCCTGAGCCTCAGGCGGATAGTTGCAGAACTCGGTGACACCTACGACCTTGTCCTTAAGGCCCAATGCATAGAGTATTTCAGTGTTAGAGGGGGCCAGAGGGACGATGGCCTTCGGCTCCGACTCGATGGTAACCTCGCGCCTCGCCATCTCAGTGATGACCATGGGATAGGGGGCAGGTGTAGGGGTAAGTGAGAGAGGCTTTGGCATTGGAGCGGGCGTGCAGCTGACGACGAGCACCACCAAGCTTAAAACGGCTAAAAATCTGCGGAATCCCATTGGATCGTCCCCTCTCCCTGATAAAAAGCCGATGGTGGGAAAGCTCGGACCCCGCCATCAAATCAAGATCCCCTTGCCTTCGACAAGGGGTCTTTCTCCGGCTAGCTCAGATCCGGTTCCTTCCCCTTTCTCTCGAAGGTTGTCGGAACCCCAGGGAGGCGGGTATCCTGGCTTAGGTCAGCCGATTTTTTCAATCGGCTGACCATCACAGTTGCGGGACAGCGCCGGACTTCCACCGGACTTCCCCCTTTAAGCCCAGCCTTTCGGACAGGGTCACCTCCACCGGTGAGCTCTTCTATTTTACGACGAGAATTCGCTGCTCAATCCTTAAACCTTAGGTTCGGAGGAGAAAAGGACGCTATCGATACCCTAGTGATTCTATCGTAAATTTTGAAAAATGTCAGATGAACCGATGAGCAACAAAGGCGATTAGAGGGATTGCTTCAAAGGTGGTGTTGTACGCCCTGGGCTTATCCTACCGCAAGGTCGAGATGGTGTTAAGGGCGTTGGGGGTGCGCAGTTCGGACACAAGCGTCCTACGAGATGTCAAGGCGGCCGGGGAAAAGGCACGTTCAGCGCACAAGGCGCTAAAAGGGAAAGTAAGGGTGAAAGGAATTGGTCTGGATGGGAAAGGGGTGCCG
>CAYYKQ010000039.1:0-14720 GCA_964440965.1 uncultured Anaerolineae bacterium
TGGAATGCTGAGATGGTGGAGGAGACCGAGCGGCCCTGCTAAGGTGGGGCTCTTCCTTGCTGCCTTGGCTATCGCGATGTCGGTTATGGGGCTTATCAGGGAGCACAACACGTCGCCCATGTCCTGGCTTCTGGCCATCCTCATCTCGGGCATCGGCTGGGGATTGGTCAGCTGGGCCATCGCCACCGCTGTGATCGAGGTGGGGGAGGAAGGGAACGGTCAGGAGGAAAACAGTGGCCGATCTGAGGGTTGAGATCTGCGGCTTGGAGTTTGCTAATCCTGTATTGCCGGCGGCCGGCCCTCCGGGCCGCAACGGCGAGGCGCTATTGCGGTGCGCCGAGGGAGGAGCGGGCGGCCTGGTCTCTAAAACCATCTCCGTAAAGGCAGCCCGGGTGCCCACCCCGAATATGGCCGAGATCCGAGGTGGATTTCTCAACGCCGAGCTCTGGTCAGAATTGCCCCCGGAGCAATGGATCGATCGCGAGTACGCCATAGCCAAGGAGGCGGGTCTTCCCCTCATCATCAGCCTTGGCTACACCGCGGAGGAGATCGCCGAGCTTGCTCCTAAGGTCAAGCCCTTCGCCGACGCGCTTGAACTATCCACCCATTACCTGGGCGAGGACCCTCAGCCTATGGTGGAGGCCATCCAGGCAGCCAAGGAGGCAGTGGAGGTCCCCGTCTTCGTCAAGCTGAGCCCCTTCGGCGACGTGCGCGAGGCGGCCCTGGCCGCGAAGGAGGCCGGCGCCGATGGGATCGTGGCCATCAACTCCTTCGGCCCCTGCATGGGGATAGACGTGGAGACGGGGATGCCTCTCATGGGAAGCGAGGAGGGCTACGGCTGGCTTTCGGGCCGGGCACTGAAGCCGCTGGCCCTGCGCTGCGTCTTCGACATCGCCAGAGCGGTCGATCTCCCCATTTTCGGTGTGGGGGGCATCGAGCGAGGGGTGGATGCCCTCGAATTCTTCATGGCCGGCGCCTCGGCGGTTCAAGTCTGCACGGCGGCCATCTTGCGGGGGCCCAACATCTTCGGCAGGATCGCCGAGCAGATGGACAGGTGGCTGGACGAGCACGGCTATCGTTCACTCGAGGAGATCAAGGGCCTGGCTATAAGGCGGCTCGCGGAGCGCAGGTATCGTACTTATGCCGTCCCGCCCCATCTGGATACCGGGAGATGCACTGGGTGCGGCCTCTGCGAGGTAAGCTGCGTCTACGGTGCTATCAAAGTCGTTGATGGGAAGGCTGTGCTGGATGAGGAACTCTGCGCCGGCTGCGGCCTCTGCGTAACCCGCTGCAGGCCAGGGGCACTGAGGATAGAATACTGACATCGCGGAGGATTTCCCCGCTGTCTTGGAAGCGACTATCGACCTGGGTTTATGAAAGGAGACTACAGCTTACGATAGCTATTTTGTGGCCTTAGCTAGGCTCCGGGATGATCTTCGCCACCGCCGATAAGAGGCTATTCAGGAGGATCTAAGGCCGGTTTCTTGTTAGATTGCTCAGAGGCCTTCTTGCAAACAGATAAGATGGGATTTGATAGGCTGCGTTCGATCAAGGGGTTTCTCATCGATATGGATGGCGTCCTCTATCGGGGCAGTGAGCCGATACCTGGGGCCGAAGAGTTCATCGGCTCTCTGAAGCAGGAGGGGGCGCCTTTCTTGCTTCTCACCAACAACTCCACTCGCACGCCGGCTCAGTACCTGGCCAAACTCGCTCGAATGGGCATCGAGGTCGAAGAGAGCCATATCTTCACCTCGGCACAGGCTGCTGCCCTGTACCTGGAGAGGATGGCTCCGCCGGGGGCTAAGGTCTACATCATCGGCGAAGAGGGGCTGCGGGTCGCTCTGGAGGAGAAGGGCTATCTCATCACCGATGATGCCGACTTCGTGGTGGTGGGCCTGGACACTCGTCTCACCTACGATAAACTTAAGACCGCTGCTTTGCTGATCCGGGGCGGGGCTAAATTCATTGGCACCAATCCTGATAAGACCGTCCCCTCCGAGGAGGGCATCATCCCTGGCAATGGGGCCATTCTGGCGGCTTTGGAGGCGGCCACCGGCATTGCTCCCGCCATAGTAGGCAAACCAGAATCGATTATCTTTGAGCTGGCATTGGATAGATTGGGCGTTGGAAAAGGGGAAGTGGCTATCGTCGGCGACCGTCTGGAGACAGACGTGCTGGGAGGGCACAGGGCCAGCCTGACCACCATCCTTGTCCTTTCAGGGATCGCCTCCTGGGAGGAGCTGGCGAGCTCTCCTGTTAAGCCAGATCTCGTCTTCGAGGATGTGGCACATCTGGGGCGGGCCTGGCTGAAGGCTCGAAGGCGCTGAACTCCGCTTCGTTTGACTTTATGAGGGAAGCTTAGTATACTTAAAAGGCAAATTTCGAGTGAGGAGGTGAACAGGAGATGTTTTTCCCAGGTTTCTATTTCGATCCCATGTATTTTGTCTTCGCCTTGCCGGCGTTGCTTTTAGCCTTCTATGCTCAGTTTAAGGTCCAATCAGCATACCGCAAGTACTCTCGGGTAGCTAACCGGTTGGGGATCACTGGATTGGAAGCGGCCAGACGGCTCTTATCCGCCAGCGGCCTGAGTTACGTCTCCATCGAGGGCATCCCGGGCGAGATGACCGATCATTATGACCCGCGCACTAAGACCCTTCGGCTTTCGGCTGGGGTTGCCCGCAGCAATTCGGTGGCTGCTCTGGGCATCGTAGCCCACGAGGTAGGCCATGCCATCCAAGATGCCAATGCCTACATGCCGCTCCGCCTGCGCTCAGGGCTGGTGCCTGTGGTTAACATAGGCTCCTGGCTGGGTCCCATCCTCTTCGTCATAGGGTGGATCCTCAACGCCTTCGATCTGGCCCTTCTGGGCGTCATCGCCTTTGCAGGGAGCGCCATCTTCGCTCTGATCACCCTGCCGGTGGAATGGAACGCCTCCGAGCGCGCCTTGAAGATGCTGAGGAGGACGGGTCTGGTGGCCGAGGATGAGCTGGAAGGAGCCAAGAGCGTCCTTTCGGCGGCAGCTTTGACCTATGTAGCTGCCTTGGCCCAGGCTATCTCCACGCTCCTCTACTACATCTTCCTGCTCTCAGGGTTCGGTGGACGCAGGAGGGAGTAAGCAGCAGGCCAGCTCTGGGGGAGATGAGCATCTGACCGTTGATGCAGAGCTGGCGGTCAGGCCGCTGATGTCTAAGATCGCCCTGTTTGACTTGACCTATACCCAGCTTAAGGAGATGCTTACCAGCTGGGGAGAGCCCTCCTACCGAGCCGATCAACTCTGGGGTTGGCTCTACCGCTCCTTAATCACCGACTTCGAAGGAATGACCAATCTGCCGAAGGCGCTCAGAGGCAGGCTGAAGGAGAGGGCGATCCTGGAGACCTTAAGTCCCCTGGAGGAGACGGTTTCCGCCGATGGCCTGACGCGTAAAACCCTCTTCCGCCTGCGGGATGGAGGTACGCTATCCCGCTCGGCAGCGAGGGAGGGAAGCGGGATCGAACTCGTCGACGGACGGGATAGCGCATCGAGCCAGACCATAGAGAGCGTCCTCATGCTCTACGGCAAGCGCCGCACAGTCTGCGCCTCCGTCCAGGTGGGCTGTGCTATGGGCTGTCCTTTCTGCGCCACAGGACAGATGGGATTCGTCAGGAATCTCACCCCAGGGGAGATCATAGAGCAGGTGCTGTATTTCGCTCGGCAGCTGAGGGCAAATGGGGATGGTCGAGTGACAAATGTGGTCCTCATGGGCATGGGCGAGCCCATGGCCAATTATGAGAATACTTGGCAGGCGATCGAAACGCTGAACCATCCTAAGGGGTTCAATTTAGGGGCGAGGCGGATCACCATCTCCACTGTGGGTCTAGTGCCGGGTATCGAGCGGCTGAGCCGAGAGAAGCTTCAGGTCGGCCTTGCCGTATCCCTGCATGCCCCCACCGATGAGCTGCGCGATCAGCTTGTGCCCATTAATCGCCGTTACCCTCTAGCGGAGCTTATGGCCGCCTGTCGTCGCTACGTTAAGCGAACCGGAAGGCGTATCACCTTCGAGTATGCCCTTATGGATGGGATCAACGATTCTCTAAAACAGGCAAGGCAGTTGGCGAAGCTCCTCAAGGGGTTGCTCTGCCATGTCAACCTCATCCCCCTCAATCCAGTGGCCGGATCGCCCTATCGGCCATCTCCGAAGGGGCGGGTCCTGGAGTTCGAGGCAGAGTTGAGGCGGTTGGGCATCCCCACTACTCTGCGGATGAGCAGAGGGATCGATATCCAGGCCGGGTGTGGGCAGTTGCGACAAAGGGCAAGGAGAAGGTTTGGTTAAGATCGCTCCCTCAATTCTCTCGGCCGATTTCACCCGCTTAGGCGAGCAAGTAGCGGAGGCCGAGGCGGCCGGGGCCTACTACATCCATGTGGATGTGATGGATGGCCATTTCGTGCCCAACATCACCATGGGGCCTTTGGTGGTGGAAGCCCTGCAGCGGGCAACAGAGCTGCCTCTGGATGTGCATCTGATGATCGAGGAACCAGAGCGTTATATCTTTCGCTTCGCCGAGGCGGGTGCTGACATCATCACCGTCCACGTAGAAGTTTGCCCTCACCTCTATCGCACGGTTCAGCAGATCAAAGAGATGGGCTTGCGGGCGGGGGTGGCCCTCAATCCGGCCACCCCTTTGGCCAGTGTGGAGGAGATACTCCCTTTCGTCGACCTGGCCTTGCTCATGACCGTTGAGCCCGGTTTCGGCGGGCAGGATTTCATAGAGGGTATGCTGCCCAAGATCGAGCGGTTGAGGAGGATGCTGGATGAGCGGGGGCTGAGCTGCGAGCTGGAGGTCGACGGGGGAATCAATGCTCAGACAGCGCCAAGGGTCGTAGCCGCTGGAGCGAACGTCCTGGTGGCGGGGGAAGCCATCTTCGGAGCGGAGGAGGGGATTGCCGAGGCGATGAAGAGGATAAGGAGGAGCATCCAAGGCCACGATCAGCGAGATCGGCCACGGGTTTTGTAGAGTGTCTTCAGGCATTTAGTGCAGACGTTAAGGCGTTTGGGTACTCCATCGATGATCACCGTCACCCTGTGGATGTTAGGCTTCCACTTGCGTTTGGTATGCTTTTGAGAGTGGGAAACGTTATGCCCGAATTGGGCACCTTTGCCGCAGATATCGCATTTAGCCATGTTGCTGCTCCTTCCTAAGTCCTGCTAATGATACCATAGCGGGCCGATTTTGGCAAATCGGAAGAGGAGGGCACCGGGAAGATGCCGGAGGAAACGAGCTTGGGCAGAATAGACATATCGCCGAGGGCTGTAGCCAGTCTGGTGGGCCAGACGGTGATAGAGTGCTACGGGGTTGTAGGCATGGCTTCTAAAAACCTGACCAGCAGTCTGGTCGGAGTGCTCCAGCGGGACAGCAGACGAGGAGTTGAGGTCCGCTTAGAGGACGGCGAGATAATCATAGACCTCTATGTGGTCATCGAATACGGCACTAAGGTCTCCACTGTGGCCCATAACATCATGAGGAGCGTGAAATTCAATGTGGAAAAGGCCCTGGGAGTGCCTGTGAAGCAGGTCAATGTCCACGTCCAAGGATTGCGTGTGAGCGAGATGTAAACTCGCCCTGTGGGCAATCCAGCAATGGAGGTGTTAACCTTGAAGAGGGAAAAGCGGAAGACGATTCAGCTATGCGATGGCCAAACACTGAAACGCCTCTTGGAGGCTGGCACCATCTGGCTGGAGAAGCAGGTCGATCTCATCAACTCTTTAAATGTTTATCCCGTGCCAGATGGCGATACGGGGACCAATATGCTGCTCACTATGCAATCGGCTCTCAAGGAGGTGAGTCAATCCTTGGACCATTCCGTAGGGGCTATTGCCAAAGCTGCCTCCTACGGAGCTCTGATGGGGGCTCGCGGCAATTCAGGGGTCATCCTCTCCCAGTTATTCAGGGGGATAGCTAAGAGGCTTGAGGGGAAGGAAGCTTTCGACGCCTCCGAGTTCGCCGCCGCTTTGGAGGAAGCCTCCATCACGGCCTATAAAGGCGTGATCAAGCCCGTGGAGGGCACTATCCTCACAGTGGCCAAGGACGTGGCCAGGGCAGCGGCGCGCGCCGCCAAGGAAAGCGATGATTTAGGCTACATCCTGGAGAGGGTGGTGGCTGAGGCTGAGCGCTCCGTGGCCCGGACTCCCTCCCTTCTGCCGGTGCTGGCCGAGGCTGGCGTCGTGGATGCGGGTGGGCAGGGCCTTTATGCTCTCCTCGAAGGAGCCTTGCGTGGCCTTAGAGGGGAGGTAGAGGAAGAAGCCCCCGTTCTGCGTGCCGCAGGGCCGAGCATCCCTACCGAGGGCGAATACGGTTACGATACCCAGTTCATCTTGAGGGGTGAAAACCTGGATGTGGAAAGGATCAGGAAAGACATCTCTGCTATGGGCGACTCCGTCCTCGTGGTCGGCGATTCCACCATGGTTAAAGTTCACCTCCACACCCGTGAGCCCGGCACCCCCATCAACTATGCCATCCGCTTGGGTTCTGTAACCGATGTGGTGATCGAGAACATGCAGGCTCAGTATGAGGAATTCATGCGCAAGCGAGTGCCCGTGCCCCCTAAGGAAGGGGAGATCGGCATCATAGCCGTGGCTCTTGGGGAGGGACTGGTACGGGTCTGCCGAAGTTTGGGGGCCGACGCCGTCGTTACCGGCGGCCAGACCATGAATCCCAGCACTGAGGAGCTGCTGAAAGCCATCGAAAACCTGGGTTTGGAGAAGGCCATCATCCTTCCTAACAACGAGAATGTCATCTTGACCGCCAGGCAGGCAGCGGAGCTTTCCAGCAAAGAAGTGAGGGTGGTACCCACCAAGACCATCCCCCAGGGGATCTGCGCCCTTTTAGCCTTTGACCCTAAAGGCGACTTAGAGGCCAATGTGAAGGCTATGGAAAAAGCCGCGGGGGAAATCCGCACCGGCGAGGTGACGAAGGCGACCCGTACGGTGCAGGTCAATGGCGTTCAAGTGGAGAGGGGCGAGGTGATCGGCTTCTTGGATGGGAAGCTTATCGCCGCCGGCCCCGATCTGAACGAGGTGGTGTGCGAGATAGTTCGCCATATGGTGAATGCCCCATGCGAGCTTATCACCCTGTATTACGGCGAGGAAGTCAGTCGGGATCAAGCCGAGAACTTGGCCTCAGAGCTTCGTCAGCGTTATCCTGACCTGGATGTGGAACTCATCGAGGGCGGACAGCCATATTACCACTATATCCTATCTGCAGAATAGGTTGTAGAATGGGCAAAGTAGGGATCGTGACAGACAGCGCAGCATATCTTGAGCCCGGAGTGGCCAGGCACCTGGGAATCACCGTTATCCCCCTTACCATCCGCTTCGGCGATAAGGCATTGCGCCACGGGATAGATATCACTACGGAGGGGTTCTTACGAAGGTTCAAACGCAGCTCCACCCCTCCCATAGTCTTACCCCCCTCCGTTGAACTTTTAGAGGGCGTCTACACTAAACTTAGCAGAACTACCGATGAGATACTTTCCATCCATGTCTCCAGCAAATTGAACCCCTTTTTCCAGGAAGCGAGGTCGGCAGCTACTGCCTTGCTTGGACGCTGTCAAATCGTGGTCATGGATTCCCTCACCACCTCTTTAGGATTAGGGATTCTGGTCACCGCAGCTGCCAAGGCGGCGGAGGAGGGGCGGTCACTGAGCGAGATCATCCACCTGGTGAGAGGCATGATACCTCGCATATACGGTGCTTTTGTAACCGAGAGGCTGGATTTCTTGGAGAGGGATAAACGCATCGATAAAGCTCAAGCCATATTGGGCACAATGCTGGGGATTAAGCCCTTCCTCACCATCGAGGAAGGTGAAATAATACCTATAGAGAAGGTACTTACCCGCGAGGAGGCTCTAGATAGACTGTTCGAGTTCGTGACGGAATTCTCCTACCTTGAGCGGGTAGCCGTCGTCCAGAGCATCCCCCACCCCACCGAGGAGACGAAGTTCCTGATCGAGCAGCTGGAGATGGCCTTCCCCGATCTGAACTTCCCCATCCTGCTTTACGATCCCGTCTTGGCTTCCCACATAGGCCCCGATGCCATCGGGGTTATCGTCTATGAAGGTTTGTAAGTCCGAAGTCCCACCGACCAGGAACTTAGGACCAATAAAATGTCGGCATTTGAGAAGTTAGGCGACATCGCAGAAAGGTTTAAAAAGATGCTTAGCATTCTAGAAAATGTGAGTATGATTAAGGTATGAGGGAGGCGCGATATGGGAAAAGCGATTGAGAAAATAAAACTCATAAATATCTTTGAACCTGAGAAAGAGATTGAACTTGAGGCTGTTATTGATACAGGAGCAACGATGCTTGTTCTACCTCAAAATGTCATTGATAAGCTCAATTTAAGAAAGATGCGAGAGGTAAAAGTAAGATACGCAAATAACAAAACGGAGATAAAATCAATATATGGCATTGTAACTGTGGAAATGTGTGGTAGAGCAGGTGAATTTAACGTTCTGGCAGAACCAGAAGGTGCTCAACCTCTTGTTGGTCAAATAATACTTGAACAGTTAGACCTTATAGTTGACCCAAGCACAAGGAAAGTTATACCTAACCCAAGATCACCAGAGATGCCAATGGTGGAGATTTTAATGGCAACGTCGCCTAACAGCGGGTATGCGGTTCGCTTATGCTCACCCAAACCCTTACGGGCTTCGCATACCCGCAAAACGTTAAGGAAAATCCTGGCCTTGGAGAGGGAGCAGGGGTATCAGAATAGGTCGGTCATTGGCGGATTGGAGAGGTTAGTCCCCTTCTGGCGGAGGGAGGCCTCCTCCGAGGACCAGGAGCTGGTGGAGGAGATAGCCGCTTTGCTCCAAAGTTACCCTGCTCTGAAAGATCGCCAGGAGCGGGCGAAGGTGGTGGAAGAGATCTTAGCTAAGCTCGGAGGTGAGGAGGCTGGGGAGGCGAAGCCGCCCAAACCCGAGCCCATTAGGATAGGCCTGGATTCCCCTATCACCGAACTGCCAGGCATCGGCCCCAAATACGCTAAATCCCTGAGGCGCTTGGGAGTGAACACCATCCGTGACATGCTCTACCTCTTTCCTCGCCGCTACAACGATTTCACCTCCACCAAGACCATCAGCCAGCTGAGGTACGGGGAGAAGGTGACCATCATGGGCACCATCTGGGACACTCAGGTCCGCCAGACTCGAACGGGGAAGGAGATCGTCACCTGCGTCATCGGCGATGGCACAGCCACCATCAAGGCTGTCTGGTTCAACCAGCCTTACTTAGCAAAGAGGTTGCGCCCTGGCCGCCAGATAGTCCTCAGCGGGAAGGTGGACGAATACTTAGGCTACTTGGTTTTCAAATCGCCCGAGTGGGAGCTCCTGACGAAGTCGCTCATCCATACCGGCGGGATAGTGCCGGTTTATCCCCTTACTGAGGGCATCAGTGCCCGCTGGATGCGCCGCAAGATGAAGCAGACGGTGGACTATTGGAGCAAGCGCCTCCCCGACTACCTCCCTCGCAGCGTGAGGGAGAGGGCCGACCTTATGGACCTGGAGACGGCCATCTCCCAGATCCACTTCCCGGACGATATGGAGAGCTTGAAGCGCGCCCGTCGCCGCCTCTGCTTTGACGAGTTCTTCCTCATCCAGATGGGGGTTCTGAGGCAGAGGCATGCTTGGCGATCCCAGCCGGGCAAGCCCGTGGAGATAGATGAGGAGCTCCTTCGCTCTTTCATCGATTCGCTCCCCTTCGAGCTGACCTCGGCCCAGAAGCGGGCCCTCAACGAGATCGTCGAGGACCTGCGGAAGGACAAGCCTATGAGTCGCCTCCTTCAGGGCGATGTCGGGAGCGGCAAGACTGTGGTAGCCACCGCCGCCATGTTCGTGACTGCGGCGAGTGGTTATCAGGCGGCTATGATGGTCCCCACTGAGATACTGGCTGAGCAGCATTACAGGACCATCACTGAGTTGTTGGAAAATTGCAGATCGCGGATGGCTGATGGCGAGCTCCAGGCTGCCATCCGTGACCTGCGCATCTCCCTCCTCACCGGGAGCTTGAAGCCTGCCGAGAAGGAGAGGATCCGTCAGGGGATCGCCTCCGGAGAGGTCGACATCGTGGTCGGAACTCATGCCCTGATTCAGGAGGGGGTGGAGTTCAAGGACCTGGGCCTGGCGGTCATAGACGAGCAGCATCGCTTCGGGGTGCTTCAGAGGGCTACCCTTCGTCAGAAAGGCAAGAGCCCCCACGTGCTGGTCATGAGTGCCACCCCCATCCCTCGTACTCTGGCCCTTACCGTCTATGGGGATTTGGACATCTCGGTCATCGACGAACTGCCCCCTGGCTGGAGGGAGATTAAGACCAAATGGCTCCTGCCCAGCGAACGTGAGAGGGCTTACAGCTTCCTGAGGAGCCAGGTGGAGAAGGGGCGTCAGGCTTTCATCATCTGCCCTTTGATCGAAGAGTCAGAGAAGGTGGAAGCCAAAGCCGCCGTTGAGGAATATGAGCGGCTCCAGGAGGAAATCTTCCCCGACCTGAGGCTGGGCCTCCTCCATGGACGCATGAGGGCTGAGGAGAAGACCGAGATTATGGCCGCATTCAAACGCGGCGAGTTGGACATCCTGGTCTCCACGCCGGTGGTGGAGGTGGGGATAGATGTTCCCAATGCCACGGTGATGCTTATCGAAGGCGCCGACCGCTTCGGCCTGGCCCAGCTCCATCAGTTCAGAGGGAGGGTCAGGCGGGGGAAGTACCAATCATATTGCCTGCTCCTGGCCGAATCGCCCTCCATCGAAGGCGAGGAGCGCCTGCGAGCTATCGAGAGCATCCAGGACGGCTTCCTCCTGGCCGAGAAGGACCTGGAGATGCGGGGGCCGGGCGAATTCTTCGGCACCCGCCAGAGCGGCCTGCCGGACCTCAAGCTGGCTAAGCTGAGCGACGTTAGCATCCTGGAGCAGGCCCGAGCTGAGGCCCTGGCCCTCTTCCAAGAGGATCCCGATCTGAGTAAGCCGGAGCACAAACTCCTGGCCAGGAAAGTGGAGGAATTCTGGCGGGGGGAAAGCGACCTCAGTTAACCCCGAAGAGCAGGCCTTCGCCGTGAATGGTGACAGGGGGTTGAATGATCAGCGCGGGCATTTTGACCGTCAGCGATAGCAGCTATCGAGGGGAGCGAGAGGACCTGAGTGGTCCCCTCATCCGGGATATGCTCACCGGACGTCTGAAGGCTAAGGTGGAGCTGGAGGCGGTGGTCCCCGATGACATCGACATCATCCGGGGCACGCTGATGGTGTGGGCTGACGAAGTGGGTTTGGACCTCATCATCACCACCGGCGGAACCGGCTTTGGACCTCGCGATGTCACCCCTGAGGCCACTAAAGCCGTGATCGAACGGGAGGCGCCTGGGCTGGCCGAGGCCATGCGGGCGGAGGGCCTTAAGGTTACCCCTCATGCGATGCTCTCCCGCAGCGTTTGCGGGATCCGAGGTCATACTCTCATCGTCAATCTGCCTGGCAGTCCTAAAGCAGTGCGCGAGAGCCTGGAGGTCATCTTGCCCGCCCTCCCCCATGGGATAGAGCTCCTCAAAGGGGGCAAGGGCGGTCATGAGTACCGAGGGTAGAGGACCATGGCCGACGGCTATTGTGGTAGAATCCTACGGGTCGATTTGACCAGGGGCAGCATAGAAGAGGAGGCCCTCAACGAGGGCCTCTTGAAGCGTTACATCGGAGGGAGCGGTTTGGCCGCTCGTTTCCTCTATGATGAGACCACATCTCAAACCAACCCCTTGGGGCCGGATAACCCCTTGGTCTTCATGGTGGGGCCCTTGGTGGGCACCCGTGTGCCCTCATCCAATCGCTTTGCCGTATGTGCCCGCTCTCCGCTGACCGGGCTCTGGGGCGAGGCCGACTGCGGCGGGCGCTGGGGAGGGGAATTGAAAAGGGCCGGCTACGATGGGATCATCATCTCCGGGCAGGCGACCCACCCCGTCTATCTCTGGGTGGAGGATGGAGAAGCCGAGCTGCGCGATGCCCGCCGCCTCTGGGGGCTGGACACCTACGAGCTCGACCTGGATGCCGAAATGGTTTGCATCGGGCCAGCAGGGGAGAGGTTGGTGCGCTATGCGGCCATCATGAGCGGAGGGAGGCATGGTCGGGCGGCGGGGCGCTGCGGCTTAGGGGCGGTGATGGGCTCGAAACGCCTGAAGGCCATCGCCGTCAGGGGCACGGGGCGGGTCAATGTCCACGACGAGGAAGGGCTGACCCGTTCCCTGCGGAAGCTGCTGCCCCAGATCAAGGAACGGACGGCCGCCTTGAGCCAATACGGTACGGCAGGAGGTCTGGCCACCTATGAACGCTTAGGGAATCTGCCCCTTAAGAATTGGCGGCAGGGCAGTTGGCCCCAGGCCGAGGCCATCTCCGGAGTGCAGATGGCGGAGACCATCCTCACCGACACCTATGCTTGTGGAGGTTGCCCTATCGGTTGCGGAAGGGTGGTGGAGATCAAAGAAGGGCCTTACGCAGGGGTGAAGGGGGCAGGACCCGAGTACGAGACCTGCGCCGCCATGGGTGCCCTCTGCCTTATCGATGATTTGGAGGCCATAGCCAAGCTCAACGAGCTGTGCAACCGCTATGGCCTGGACACCATCTCCGCTGGCGGCGTCATCGCCTTCGCCATGGAGGCCCAGGAGAGGGGACTGCTGGACGAGGGCCCGGAGTGGGGCGACGCCCAGGGGGCCATCGAGCTTCTGCACAAGATAGCCCGGCGCGAGGGCGAGTTGGGCTGGCTCCTGGGCGAGGGGGTGCGCCGGGCAGCGGAGAATCTCGGGGGGCAGGCCCTGGACTTCGCCATGCATGTCAAAGGGTTGGAACTCCCCATGCATGATCCCCGAGCTTACTTCAGCCTGGCTGTGGGCTATGCCACTTCCAACCGCGGGGCTTGCCACATGCAGGCTTTCACCCACCCCTTCGAGCGCTTCCTGACCATGCCTGAATTAGGCTACCCTGAGGTGCTTCCCAGGGATCAGGTCGAGGGCAAGGGGGAGATGGTGGCCAAGTTCCAGAACTTAATGGCCCTTTTAGATTCGCTCAAGTTATGCAAATTCATGCTTGTCGGCGTGACGCTGACACCTATCCTCACTTGGTTCAATTGTGTGACTGGATGGGACCTCGATCAGGATGAGTTTTTGCGCATCGGCGAGCGCATCTTCAATCTTAAGCGGATGTTCAACGTGCGTCTGGGGGTCAGTCGGAAGGACGACTGGCTGCCTTTACGGATCCTGGTCCATCGCCGCGGCGAGGGCGGCGCGCCGGACACGCTGCCTCCTCTGGGCCGCATGCTGGCCGATTACTATCGCTATCGGGGTTGGGATGAGGAGGGCATCCCCACTCCGGAGAAGCTGACGGAGCTGGGGCTCACTGACCTGTAGTGAGAACATCTTTGATCGAGGGGGCTCCTCCGTCGTTTAAAGCGCGGGTCCAGCCAACTTCTCCAACTTCCTCAAAGTTACTGACCACCTGATCTTAGAAAGTCCTAACTTCCGGCGCAGCTTATCGGGGGGCATGCCCGCTTGATAATCCCTGACGGCACAGGTCCAGCGCAGGGTCTCAAAGGAGACGTTGTCAAGGCCGGCCATCTGAGCCACCTTATCCAAGACATACTCCAGATTACGGGCGGTGCATTCGAAGAGCTTCTCTTTAGGGTGATATTCCTCCAGATATTGGCGCAAGGTGGGGGCGAAATCGGAGGGGAGCAGGAGCTTCCGCTCCTTATGCCTCTTCCGGGGATCGGCATAGCGGATGTAGAGGACTGGGGCCTCTGGATCCGAGAGGTCGATGTGGTTGAGCTCGATGTTTATGCATTCGCTTTTCTTGATGCCTGTCTGCAGGAGGAGGGTGACCAGGAGGTGCGGGCGGGCATCGGGCTTTTCGGCATGCATGAGTCCCCTGGTCGTCTCCAAGAGCTTAGCCACCTGGCTTTGGTAGAGGATCTGGGGGAGAGGGCTGGAAGCAGGGGGCTGAGCTATAGGTGCCGCAGGGTTGTTAGGAATGATCCCCTCCTCAGCCAGCCAGCCGAAGAAGGATTTGAGGGTGGTGACCCGACGGGCATAGGATTTAGGGCTGCATGGTTTGCCCCGGTAGAGCTGCAGGTAGGTCAGGAAGTTGTTGAGGTCTTTGGTGGCGATCTGGCCGATGGCTCGATCGAAGCCTAGATATCTGGAGAAGATGCGCAGATCGCTGAGGAAGGCCTTGATGGTATTCTCCGTAAATCCCTCCTCGATCATATGGGCTTTGAAGGAGTCGATAGCTGCGCTAAGGGGGGAATCTCTGGTCAAAGGGGGTGGCATCCCTCTCACCAGTGGCCCATATTTTCCTTTCGCCTCTTCGACAGGGAAGAGGGGGAGTTGCTTGACGGCCATAGCCCATCTCCTCTTAAGTTTATACAATCGAATCGAAGCTATGTCAAATCGAAGGTTCATGCAGGGGTCCCTTATGCTTGGAGGTAGGGCAATCGCATTTTCTGATCAGTAGCGCTTTGCTTCCCTCCAGATGCCAAATTTTGCGAAGATTTCAGGGACTCAAGTCCACCCGGCGGGCTGTTTTTGCGTGTCTTCCCCCACCACCGCCAAATTTGCGATTGCCCTATGCTTGGAGGGCCTTGATTTGCTAGGGGATCCATTGTATGGTATTATTCCTATCGGAGGTAAGGGATTTGAGGCCTCTGAAAGCGCCGTTAGTCGGCTTC
>CAYYKQ010000040.1:0-14249 GCA_964440965.1 uncultured Anaerolineae bacterium
TGCCTCCAGATGGAAGGTGATTTCCTTAGGGAAGCTGAACTCGTAGGTGTTGGAGGTGACGGTGATCCCCCTCTGAGCGAAGGCGGGCTGGGCGATGCCCATCAGAAGGAAGAGGGCCAATATCAGAGCCACCGATCTCCACTTTCGCATCTCGAACCCCCTTCTGACGCATCCGCTCGCTTTCTTGCGAGCAGGGTATTCAGTGGTAGTCTAATGCGAGCGGATGCGTCACCATGTCCTAAGCGGCGGTAAGTGCGATGGCCTTAGGCAGCCTTGGAAGGAGGTCGCCCGCCACCATGCCCGCCTCCCCTATCTCCTCCCTTGCCAACTCGCCCGCCAGCCCATGGATGTAAGCGCCGCAGATGGCGGCGGCGAAGGGCTCGAGCCCCTGGACCAAGAAGCCCACAATGGCCCCCGCCAGGACGTCCCCCGTGCCAGCGGTGGCCAGCCCCGGATTGGCGAAGGGCTCGATGACCACCTGCCCCTCAGGCGAGGCTATGACGGTGAAGGCCCCTTTGAGCACCACCACCTGGCCCCACCTCTCAGCCATCTCCTTGGCTATCCTCCACCTATCGGCCTCTATCTCCTCTACCGAGAGGCCAGTCAATCTGGACATCTCCCCGGGATGGGGGGTGAGGATGTTGCCTCGGGGCAGGCTCTCCCACCACTCGGGCACCTCAGAGAGGGCGTTTAGGCCATCCGCATCCACGACAAATGGCGGCAGGCTCAGCCTCTCACTCGTCTCCTCGCTGCCCGCTAAGAAGCCGATGCGCGCCTTCCCGCTCGCCGGCTTCAGACCCAACAGGCGGTGGATGAATTCAACCGTCTTCTTCTCCCTTCCCAGGCCTGGCCCTATCAGGAGGGCATCGTAGCTGGCGATCCTCTCTCTTAGGATCTTCAAAGCCTCAGGGACGAGCACCCCCATCTCGTGAGGGAGCAGGAGGTAAGTGACCTCGGTGAGCTTGGAGGCCAGGATAGGATGGATATTCTCGGCCAGGGCCAGGGTGACCAAGCCCGCTCCCACCCTCGTGGCCCCGGCACTGGCCAGGTAGGCGGCGCCGACGTAGTTGACCGAGCCAGCTATCACGAGGGCCTTGCCAAAGGTGCCCTTGTGGGCTCCGATGGGCCGCTCCGGCAGGAGCTCCCTCACCATCTCCGGCGTGGCCAGCAGGGGCGAAACACGCTGTGCCCCCGCCTGAATCTCCTCGGCCAATTCCGGAGGTATGCCGATGTCGGCCACGATAAGCTTGCCCACGTACTCTGCGCCGGGGAAAAGCAACTGTCCCCGCTTGGGGAAGCCGAAGGTCACTGTCACATCGGCTTGGAGGGTGGCTGGATCGACGGCCCCAGTGTCGCAGTTGAGGCCGCTGGGGACGTCCACAGCTATAACGAAGGGGGAGGAGCTGGTCGGTGGAGGTGAAGAGACGGGAAGGAGAGCTTTCGTCCTCCTCTTCGCCTTCACCACTTCCTTGGCGACCCCCAAGATCTCCTTAAGCAGACCTCCGATGGGCCTGGAGATGCCCGTGCCCAGGAGGGCATCGATGATCATATCGCTCTCCTCCAGCAGGGCCTTCAGCCTTGATAAACCGGGGTCGTCCCCAGCCCAAATGACGGGGATCCGGCGCTCTTCGGCCAAGCGGAAGTTCTCATCGCCCTTTACTTTGCGCTTCCAGATGTAAAGCGTAACCTTGGCACCGGCATCATGGAGATGACGAGCGGCGACCAATCCATCGCCGCCATTGTTGCCCGGGCCAATCAATACGACTATCCGCTTGTCCTTCACTCCTATCCGCTGACAGGCCTCCGCCACCGCCCGCCCCGCGTTCTCCATCATCGTGGCGTAGGAGAGGCCCCTCGCATCGGCCTCCCTCTCTATGCGGCCCATCTCCTCCGTAGTGACCACCTTCATCCGCATCCACCCTCACACCGCTCCAATCTCAGCAGAACAGCATGCTGTGAAGCTATGGTTTGTGGACCACCCTAAGTATATCCCACTTCAACCCCTTTGGCAAAGCTCTGTTTTCCAACGAAGAGGATGTATCTCCGCATTGCGATAGCGTGGAGTTATCGCACTTTACGAGGGTTTTTTGACCTCTGCTTCGAAGGAGGGTATAATTCATGCCGCAACGGTGGATGACGGAAGGGGCCTCATTAAGGTGGGCGGAAAGGTCAACGTCTCCATCGGCACCGCAGGGGTGCTCGGTTTGGATAAGGTGAGGATGGACGTTGCCCCCACCACAGCCTACCTGATGGTGGGAGGGCGCTGTAGGATGGACTGTGCCTTCTGCGCCCAGGCACGCTCCAGCTCAGCCAGCGCTCTTAAGCTCTCCCGCGTCACCTGGCCGCCCTTCGAGGAGAAAGAGGTGCTCGACCGCTTGGCCGAAGCCGAAGTCAAGGGCACAATCCGCCGGGTCTGCCTTCAAGTGACTGTGGGCCGGGACTACTTTCGGCGCACACTCGAACTGGTGCAGGCCATTAAGGGGATCTGCCACCTGCCAGTGGACGCCTCCGTCCTCCCCGGTGACCTAAGGCAGGTGGAAGCGTTGCTTGCCGCCGGGCTTGACCACATCGGATTCGGGCTGGACGCAGCCTGCGAGCGGGTTTTCAAGCGGGTGAAGGGAGGGGATTGGAGGCACAGCCTGGCCCTCATCGAGGAGACGGCGGAGCATTTTCCCGGCCATGTGGCCGTTCACCTCATCGTGGGACTGGGCGAGACCGAACGGGAGATGGCCGAGGCCATCCAGCGCATGCATGATCTAGGCGCCGTGGTCGCCCTCTTCGCTTTCACTCCTGTGTGGGGAACGGCCATGGAGAATGTGCCGCCTCCGCCCCTCCCCACTTACCGCCGCATGCAAGCGGTCCGCCACCTGATCGTCCACGGCCTGGCCAGGTTTGAGGATCTCGCCTTCGATGGAGGTCGCCTTGTCTCCTTCAATATCTCTAACTTAGGGGAACTTCTGGCCGATGGGGAGGCTTTCCGCACCTCCGGCTGTCCCGATTGCAACCGCCCCTTCTACAATGAGCGGCCCAGCGGGACGATGTACAATTACCCGCGCCCCTTGAGTCCTGCGGAAGTCGAGGCGGCCATCGCCGAGCTCAAGCTCGGCGAAATCTGATCCTGATGCATCAGCTCGCTGCTAAGAGCAGCTGAGCTCGCTATCGGTCCGGATGCGAGCCGACGGCGAAGTTGCTCGTCCGATTGAGAAGCGAGCGGATTCGCCAGATGGGTCACCGCTCGCTACAGATCCGGCCGGCGGTCAGCGAGGACGGGCATCCTCCTTCGCACCCTTTCCGCCATCTCCAGGTCCAGGGTAGCCGTGAGCAGGAGCTCCGATCCGCCGGCTTCCACTAGCGCCTCCCCCCATGGATCGTAGATGGCCGAGTGGCCGAAGAACCTCTCCCTCGCGCTTTCCCCCACCCGATTGCAGGCCACGACGAACATCTGGTTTTCGATGGCCCGCGCTGCCAGAAGCGTCCTCCAATGGGCCAGGCGGGGATGAGGCCATTCAGCTGGAACGAATACCACCACTGCCCCGGCTATGGCATACCTGCGAAACAGCTCTGGGAAGCGCAGATCATAACAGATAGCGATGGCGCACTTCCCCCACCGAAGGTCGAAGACGGGGACCTCCTCGCCCGGGGAAAGGTATTTGTCCTCTTCCATCATGCGGAAGAGGTGGACCTTGCGGTAGACGCCGACCATCCCGTAGGGGGAGAACATGGGGGCAGTGTTGTAGTAACGGCCGCCCCTGGCTTCCAGGAGCGAGCCGACGATGTGGATATTATTCTCCTTAGCCATCTCGGCCATCCTGGCAAAATGGCCCTCGTTTAGGCCGGCAGCGTATCGTCGTGCGTTCTTCAGATCATAACCCGTGGTCCACAGTTCAGGGAAGACCACCACGTCCGAGCCCCGTCGCTTCGCCTCGATGACCAACTCCCACGCCTTGGCCAAATTCGCTTCCGGCTTGCCGAGGGCAACATCCATCTGGGCCAGGGAAACGGTTAGTTCCATCGCCTATTCCCTCTGACATTTTGGACAGAAGAACGTCCCACGCCCTCCTACCACTGTGCGTTCGATGGGGGTTCCGCAGCGGGGACAGGGCTGGCCGGCGCGCCCGTAGACCTGCAGGAGATCCTGATTCCTCCCCTCCCTCCCCCGGGCGTCTCGGTAGTGGCGCAGGGTGGTCCCTCTGTTCTCGATGCCTTGGCGCAGCACCTCCCTGATGGCATGGTACAGGCGCTCGATCTCCTCGCCGGTCAGGGAATCGGCCTTGCGCTTAGGATGGATGCGAGCGACGAAGAGGGCTTCGTTGGCGTAGATGTTGCCTATCCCAGCGATGAAGCTCTGGTTTAGGAGAAGTGGCTTGATCATGCCCCGCCTTCCGGAGAGGAGATCGGCGAAATCGGTCGGAGTGAACCCGTCGTCCAGGGGCTCCGGCCCCAGCCCGCCCACCACCTCGTCCTCGTCTCTAACCAGATAGACCCGCCCTAGTTTGCGCACGTTGTTGAAGCGCAGCTCGTTCCCGTCATCTAAGGAGAGGATAAGGTGATCGTGCCTATCCAAAGGTTGGCTCGCTGATACCACCTGGAGGCGGCCGGTCATCCTGAGGTGGAAGATGAGGGCACCTCCCCCAGAGAGATGGCAGATGATGTACTTGCCCCTTCGTTTGACATCGAGCACCTCTCGGCCCACGAGGTATCGCTCGAACTCCTCCTGACCCATCCGCTCGCTTTCTTGCGGGCAGGGTATTCGATGGTAGTCTAACGCGAGCGGATGGGTCACCTGACGCATCCGCTCGCTTTCCTGCGGGCAGGGTATTCGATGGTAGTTTAATGCGAGCGGATGGGTCACCTGACGCATCCGCTCGCTTTCTTGCGAGCAGGGTATTCGATGGTAGTCTAATGCGAGCGGATGCGTCACCACGGCCGGCGTGGCCACGATCTTCCCCCAGCCGATCCTGACGCCGGTGAACCTCCGGCCGATGAGGGGGGATCGCAAGCCGCGTACGATCGTTTCGACCTCAGGCAGCTCAGGCATCTCAATTCGATTATAGGCCATTGCCTCGGCCATGTCAACGCCACCTTAAAATTTCCCTCCGAGCCTCTTTCAGGCTTCCCAGGATTGTGTTTTAAGGGTATAATGGAGTTGAGTCAAGAGGCCATCGGTTCATTGGGGGTGATGAAACCACTCACCTGACGCATCCGCTCGCTTTCCTGCGAGCAGGGTATTCGATGGTAGTCTAATGCGAGCGGATGCGTCATCGCGAATGATTTCGTCGGGGATTAAGATGTCCGATTTCGTCCACCTTCATGTGCACAGCGAATATTCCCTCCTCGATGGCCTGGGCAAAGTGGAGGAGCTGGCTAAACGGGCCGCCGAATTGGGCATGCCAGCCCTGGCCCTCACCGACCATGGGGCGATGTATGGAGCTATCGAGTTCTACCAGGCCGCCAAAAAGTACGGCATCAAGCCCATCATCGGCATGGAGGCCTACATCTCGCCCCGGGGGATGAAGCAGAGGCATCCCCAGAGGGACAAAAATTCCTATCACCTTATCCTGCTCGCCGAGAACGAGACAGGGTATCAAAACCTGCTCAAGATAGCCACCGCCGCCCAGCTGGAGGGCTTCTACTACAAGCCCCGCGTGGACAAGGAGTACCTGAGGGAGCACGCCCAGGGCCTCATCGCCCTCTCAGGGTGCAAGTCGGGGGAGATCCCCCAGTTGATCGCCAGAGGGCAGGTGGAGAAAGCCCGTCAAGTGGCCATCTGGTACCGGGAGACCTTCGGCCCTGACAACTTCTACTTGGAACTGCAAAGGCACGAGGGGCTCCCGGAGCTGAAAGTGATCAATCCCCAGCTCATCTCCATGAGCGAGGAGTTAGGCGTCCCCCTCGTGGCCACCAACGACGTCCACTACGTGCGACCGGAGGAGGCCCACGCCCAAGAGATCCTGCTCTGCATCCAGACCAACACCACCATCTTAGACCCTAACCGCAAGCAGATGGGCGATGAGAGCTTCTACCTCAAGAGCTCCCAGGAGATGAAAGAGCTCTTCTCCGATGTGCCCGAAGCGCTGAGGAACACCTTAGCTATCGCCGAGCGTTGCGAGGTGGATCTGGACAGCAAGGGCTACCATCTTCCCTCCTTCGAGGTACCCCCTGGCTACACCCCTCAAACCTACCTCGCTCACCTCTGCTGGGAGGGCTTGCATCGCCGCTATACCCTCATCACCCCCGAGATCGAGGAACGCCTCCAGCATGAACTGGACATCATCCACAGGATGGGATTCGACACCTATTTCCTCATCGTTTGGGACCTGGTGCGCTTCGCCAAGGAGAAGGGCATCATGGTAGGGCCTGGCCGCGGCTCGGCGGCTGGCAGCATCGTCTCTTATGCCTTAGGCATCACCGAACTCGATCCCCTAGAGCACGGGCTCATCTTCGAGAGGTTCCTGAACCCCGGCCGGGTCACCATGCCCGACATAGATTTGGATTTCCCCGACGACAGGCGGGATGAGGTCATCGCCTATACCGTCGAGAAATACGGGCGGGATAAGGTCGCCCAGATCATCACTTTTGGTACCATGGGCGGCAGGGCAGCTATTCGCGATGCCGGAAGGGCCCTGGACCTCCCTCTGGGGGAGGTGGATAGAGTGGCCAAGCTCATCCCCTTCGGAGGCAAGATCGAGGACGGCCTGAACCAGGTCCCTGAGCTTAAGGAGCTTTATGAAAGTAAGGAACATATCCGCAAGCTCATCGATACCGCTCGAAGCCTGGAAGGGGTAGCCCGCCACGCTTCCACTCATGCCGCAGGGGTGGTCATCGCCGACAAGCCCCTGGTCAACTACACCCCCCTCCACAGGCCCACCGGAGGCGAAGGGGGGATACCTGTCACCCAATACCCTATGGAGGCCTTAGAATCGATCGGCCTCCTTAAGATAGACCTGTTGGGCCTCTCCACCCTGACCGTCATCCAGCGGACGTTGGATTTGATCAAGGAGGTGAGGAGGGAGGGGCGAGCGGCTCCCCACCCCCTACGGGCAAGCGACATCCCTTTGGACGACCCGGCCATCTACGATCTCCTCTCCACCGGAGAAGTGACAGGCGTCTTCCAGGTGGAAAGCCAGGGGATGCGCAGCGTGCTCAAGGAATTGCGCCCTACCAAGTTCGACGACATCGTGGCCGTGCTCGCCCTCTACCGGCCCGGCCCCCTGCAGCACATTGGCGACTACATCGCCCGCAAGCACGGCCGAGAAAAAGTCACCTACCGTCACCCTAAGCTGGAACCAATCCTCAAGGAGACCCACGGGATCATCGTCTTCCAGGAGCAGATCATCCGCATCCTGACCGATCTGGCGGGGTATTCGGCCGGCGAAGCCGACCTAGTGCGCCGGGCAGTGGGCAAGAAGAAGAGGAAGGAGCTGCTCAGGCATCGGCGGACCTTCATCGAAGGCTGTGCCAAGCACAGCGGCATCCCTCAGGATACAGCAGCGGCCATCTTCGACGACATCGAATACTTCGCCCGCTATGGATTCAATCGCGCCCACGCCTCGTGCTATGCCGTCATCACCTGCCAGACGGCTTATCTTAAGGCCAAATACCCTGTGGAGTATATGGCCGCCCTCCTGAGCGTGGAGCGGGACAACACCGATAAGGTGGCCATGTTCATAGCCGAATGCCAGAGGCTGGGCATAAAGGTACTGCCGCCGGATGTAAATAGGAGCGGCTTGGACTTCACCATCGAGGAGGGGATGATGAGCTCGCTCGCTGGTGGCCGGGGTGATGAGCTCGCTCGCGGTAAGTTCGCGAAATTCTTTCACCCCAGTCAGCAGCGAGCGAGCTCATCAGGTGAAGGGGTTTTGCCAACCTGCCGCGAGCCCCGTGAAATATCTATTTCACAGGGCGAGCGAGCTCATCAGCGGAACATTCGCTTCGGCTTAGGAGCCGTTAAGAATGTGGGTGAGGGGCCTATCAAGGCCATCCTGGCCGCGCGGCGAGAGGGAGGGCCCTTTGCCGACATCGATGACTTCTGCCGCCGCGTTGACTTGCGCCGGATGAACCGTAGGGCCTTAGAAAGCCTCATCAAGGTGGGAGCTTTGGACTCCTTTGGGGAGCGAGGTCAGCTGCTGGCAGCGGTCGACCGCATGATGAATCTCAGCCAGCGAATCCACCGGGCACGGGATGTGGGACAGCTCAGCCTATTCGACGTTCAAGGCGGCTTCGGCGTCTCCGTCCTTCAGTCTCTGCCTCCTGTCCCTGAGGTTCCCCGTAAAAGGAAGCTGAGTTGGGAAAAGGAATTGATCGGCGTCTACATCTCCGAGCATCCTCTGCAGCAGGTCGCCGCCGGATTGGGGGAGGTGGTTACGGCTTACAGCGGCCAGCTCGATGAGGAATCGGTAGGCCAGAAGGTAACGGTGGCCGGCATAGTCACCTGGGTGCGCTCCATCACCACTAAGAGCGGCGCACCCATGGCCTTCGCCGGGCTGGAGGACCTCCAGGGGGAGATGGAGGTGGTGATCTTCCCCAAGGTCTATGAGGAAACCAGGGGGCTGTGGCAGGAGGACAAGATCCTCGTTGTGGAAGGCAAAGTGGACTCCCGGGGCAGGAGGATCCAGGTGATATGCGAATCGGCATGGGAGTACGCCGTCACAGGCACTCAGCCGAATGCTCGCATAAAGCACCTCCACATCACCGTTACCCGCACAGGGGATAAGGAATCGGACATCGAGCGGCTGGGCCGGGTGTACAGGCTCCTCAAGAGTTACAATGGGAACGACTACTTCAGCCTGTATGTGGTCGATGGCGAGCAACGCATCCAGCTGGATTTCCCTAACGATACCACGGGCTACTGTCCGGCGCTCGAGAGGGAACTGGTGAAGATGCTGGGAGCAGGGGCAGTGAGGGTATCAGATGAAGTCAGTGGCAAGGGTTCGGAGGTACCTGAAGAGGTGGGGGCTGGACGCTAAGGTGATGGAGCTTTCGGCGAGCACCCGTACGGCCCGAGAGGCGGCCGAGGCGGTAGGTGCCGAGCTGGGCAGCATCGTCAAGTCGCTGCTCTTCCTGGCCGATGGAAAGCCTGTCCTCGTCCTGGTGGCCGGTGACAGGAGAGCCGATCCAGAGAAGCTGGCGAAGGTATTGAAAGCCAAGCGGGTGATGATCGCCGACGCCGAGACGGTGCGGGAGGTCACGGGCTTTGCCATCGGCGGTGTGCCACCAGTGGGACACAAAACCAAGCTGCCCACCTTCATTGACCGAAGCCTGGCCCGCTTCGATGCCCTCTACGCTGCCGCCGGCTCCCCACATGCCGTCTTCCCCATCCCCTACCGGCAGTTGTTGGAGGTGACAGAGGGGATAGTGGCGGATATAACCGAGGGAGGGTGATCAACCATGGCCAAAGACAAGATTCGCGTGCTCATCGCCAAGCCTGGCTTGGATGGCCACGATCGGGGGGCCAAGGTTGTGGCCAGGGCCCTGCGCGACGCAGGGATGGAGGTCATCTACACAGGGCTCTGGCAGACGCCGGAGATGATCGCCGAGGCGGCCCTGCAGGAGGATGTGGATGTGGTTGGCCTCTCCATCCTCTCGGGTGCCCACATGGCCTTAGTGCCGCGGGTGATGGAGCTCCTGGCGGAGAAGGGCATGGACGACATAGTAGTTCTCGTGGGAGGCATCATCCCCGACGACGATAGGCCAGCCCTCAAAAAGATGGGAGTTCGAGGCATCTTCGGCCCAGGCACCCCCACTGAGGAGATCGTAGAGTTCATCAGGAAGGAAGTGAAGAGACCTGACGTCCAATGACCGATCAGGATCTGGCCGTTGGGCCCATGATCTACCATGGATTTAATCGAGCATGTCCTTAAAGGGGAAAAGCGAGCCGTAGCCCGCTTGATAAGTGTAATCGAGGACGATGAGCCTCGGGCGCGAGAGGCCTTGGCCCAGCTCTATCCCCATACCGGCCAGGCCCACATAGTGGGGGTGACGGGAGCCACGGGCACGGGAAAGAGCACCTTGGTCAACGAAATGGCCAAGGAGTACAGGAGGAGGGGAAGGACGGTGGGCATAGTGGCTGTGGATCCCACCAGCCCCTTCTCAGGAGGGGCATTCTTAGGGGACCGTATCCGCATGCGCGACCTCTTCACCGACCCTGGCATCTTCATCCGCAGTATGGCCACGCGCGGCAGCCTGGGAGGGCTGGCCCGGGCCACAGCCGACGTGGTGAAGGTGCTGGATGCCGCCGGATATCAGGTTATCTTCGTGGAGACAGTGGGGGCAGGACAGGTCGAAGTGGACATCGCCAGGACGGCCCACACGGTTATTGTGGTGGAAGCCCCCGGCTTAGGCGATGAGGTGCAGGCCATAAAGGCAGGCATCCCTGAGATCGCTGACATCTTCGTGGTCAATAAAGCCGATCGGGAGGGGGCGGACAAAACCGTCCTGGCCCTCCAGATGATGCTGGACCTCAACCTCTCGTCCCGCTCCGGCGGGGCGGAATGGCTGCCTCCCATCCACAAGACCATCGCCCTCAGTGGTGAGGGCGTGGGAGCAGTAGTGGAGGCCGTCGAGGGACATCTGGCCTACCTGCGGGAAAGCGGCGAATTCCAGCGAAGGGAACGGGAACGCGCCGCCGCGGAGCTGGAGAATATCCTCCGCCATGAGCTGATGAGAGGGCTCTTCGAGAGGGTGGAGAGGGGCCTGTTAGAGGAGTTCGTGGATCGCATCGTTAGGAGGGAGCTCGACCCTTATTCGGCGGCGGAAAAGCTGGTTCGGGGGCAAAGGTAAAGCTGCTCTAACCAAGCCCGCCTTCGACCAAGAGATGCTGCTTGCATAAATGATTTGAATATGGTAAAATCATCGGTAGCTTTGGGGCGTCGCCAAGGGGTTAAGGCACGGGACTTTGGATCCTGTATCGGAGGTTCGAATCCTCCCGCCCCAGCCTGATTGTTTATTATCTGGTGGTGAGCGATGGTGACGCATCCGCTCGCTTTCTTACGAGCAGGGTATTCAATGGTAGTCTAATGCGAGCGGATGCGTCAGAAGAAGGCTTCGACCAAGAAAGAAATCATACAAATCTTGAGAAAAGAACTGCCCTACTTACGGGAGAAGTACGGCGTGGAAAAAATGGCCATCTACGGCTCGTTTGCGAAGGACTCTTACACCAGGAAAAGCGACGTTGACATCCTGGTCCAACTGATGAGGCCGTTGGGGTTGGAGTTCGTCAGACTGGCTTACCACCTTGAGGAGATACTGGGCAGAAAGGTAGACCTGGCTACCTTTGACACCTTACATCGGAGTATGGAAAGCCCCAGATACAAACATATCGCTGCCGACATCCAGAGGACGTTGAGTTATGTGCCATAGGCGAATTTCACTCGCGCCCAGATTGGGAGCGGCTTGTTTGGTGAACGATGGATGAACAACTTCCTGGCCAGGTCGGAGTCCTTGCTCCGACCTTATTCGCTTAGCCGTGGATTGAAAATGAACTCCTCGATCGTCATCCTGGCCGCGGGCCAGGGCACGCGCATGAAATCCAGGATACCCAAGGTCCTGCACCCCATAGCTGGCCAGCCCATGGTGCGGTACGTGGTGGACACCGCTTCCCAGCTGAGCTCGGAGAAGCCTGTGCTGGTGGTGGGCCATGGTGCGGATCTAGTCCGCCAGGAACTGGGCGATAATGTGATTTATGTCGAGCAAAAGGAACAGTTGGGAACTGGACACGCCCTCCTCCAGGCACGTCCCCTGCTGGAGGGCAAAAACGAGCTGGTTTTAGTCCTCTGCGCCGATATGCCCCTCCTCTCCAGCGAGACGTTAAGGAACCTGGTGGAGCTCCACCTGAAAGGGGAGGGTCCTATCACCTTGCTTACCGTGTATGCCGACGACCCGATGGGCTTTGGGCGCATCCTGCGCGATGAGGCAGGCCATGTGGTGGGCATCGTCGAGGAGGCGGTGGCCACCGAGGAGCAGAAAAAGATCCGCGAGCTCAACTGCGGCACCTATTGCTTCGACGACGATTGGCTATGGCCTCATCTTCCCCGCCTCCCCCTTAGCCCCAAGGGCGAGTACTACCTGACTGATCTGGTGTCCATAGCTATAGAGGAGGGCCGAAGGGTGGAGGCGCTGCGGCTCGATGACCCAACCGAAGCCTTAGGGATTAACAATCGCCTTCACCTGGCTCGGGCCGAGGCCGTCATGCGCCGAAGGATCAACGAAAGGTGGATGCTGGAGGGGGTGACCATGGTTGATCCATCCTCCATTTTCATCGATGCCGCGGTGCATATCGGCCAGGATACGGTCATCTATCCCCACACCCACCTTCAGGGCAAGACCAAAATCGGCACCGATTGCCGCTTAGGCCCAAATACCATCATCCGCGATTCCACTATCGGCGATAGATGCGTGATCCGAGCCTCGGTGGTGGAGGGCGCTGTTTTGGAGGACGATGTGGACGTCGGCCCCTTTTCCCATCTGCGGACTGGTGCATATTTAGCCAAAGGGGTTCACGTGGGCAATTTCGGGGAGGTCAAGAACTCTTATCTGGGACCTGGGACGAAGATGGGGCATTTCAGCTACATAGGCGATGCCACGGTGGGGAAAAACGTCAACATCGGGGCGGGGACCATCACCTGTAACTACGACGGGGTGCGCAAGAACCCCACTGTGATCGAGGATGGAGCCTTCATCGGCAGCGATACCATGCTGGTGGCCCCGGTGCGGATAGGAGCCAGAGCTAAGATCGGAGCCGGCGCGGTGGTGACTCACGATATCCCACCAGACAGCCTAGCCTATGGGGTCCCGGCCAGGGTAAAAGGACAAGTCAAGGATGGCGAAGAAGGTGACAGATGAGGAATTGATCGCCTTGGCCGCCGAGGCGAGAAAGAGGGCCTATGCTCCCTATTCCCATTTCGCTGTCGGGGCGGCCCTGCTGGCCAAGTCAGGCAAGGTCTATACCGCCTGCAACGTGGAGAACGTCTCTTACGGGCTCTCGGTATGCGCTGAGAGGGCAGCGGTGTTCAAGGCCGTCTCCGAAGGCGAGCGGGAATTCGAGGCCATCGCCGTGGTCACCGAGAATGGCATACCCCCCTGTGGGGCCTGTCGTCAAGTGCTCAGAGAATTTGGAGAGGACATGCGGGTGATCGTGGCCGATGAAGAAGGCGCCTATCAAGTTTTCTCCCTACGAGACCTGTTATCCCATCCCATCGCACCGGGAGAGGTAGAGTAGAAAAACGGAAAGGGGGAAGTGCCGTGAAAATAATCACTGATAGAGAATTCAAGCAGAAATACCGAGATTGTATTGTCCCTTTTGTGGAAGATAACCTCACACCAGTGGGAATCGATCTAACTATTGCAGGGCGTTGCTACAACGTTACAAGCGGTGAGGAAATAGATCTTGATAAGGGAGAAACCCTTAAAATGCAACACGGTGATTTCGTGCATGTGTTTACTGCCGAAAGGGTCCAAATGCCAAAGAATTTGTTCGGCATAGTATTCGCTAAAGTCAGTCTGGCCTATCGAGGACTTACTCACCTTGGAACCAAGATAGATCCAGGTTTTAATGGGAAACTGCTGCTAACTTTCAGGAATGATGGGAACAACGTCATTGAATTAAAGAAGGGAGACAAGGTGTGCAATGCGGCTTTCTTTGAAATCCGTGAACCCGAAAGGGGATATGAGCCTCAGGCGTTGAAAATCATCATTGAGCGGTTGGAAACCCCAATTAGCCTCAGATATGCATTGAGTGATGAAGATATTGCGAAACTGGGTAAATTTTACAGTCGAGAGGTGATAGATTTTTATCGGCTGGTTATTGAACGGTTTCAAAGTCAAGATGATAAGCTTAATAAGGTCCTAAATAGAATTGATAACCTTATTCGAAACATATTCTTCGCAGCATTGGGGGTTATACTTGCTTTTGTGTTGTCGGTTGCATTAGCAGTTGCAAATGTGGTGATCCCCAGAATAATTCCTTAGCCTGACATTTGCATAAGATTAGGAAGCTGGATTAAGCACTTCCTCTCGGCCCTGGGCCTAGACGCTGAAAGGCTCTATCAGGAGAAGATGGCCAGGAATTAGCAGAGGCTCCACAGATACGGCACAGTTAAAGGGGGGTAAGTGAGGAGTGGGCGCTCTCTAGCGCCCGCGAGCCGCGCAAGAGAGCATAAACTCCTCCAATTCTTAACTGATGCATAGAGAACGCCTTTATCGAACGGAAGCGATCATCCTTAAGCGGAGGGATTTCGGCGAAGCCGACAGGC
>CAYYKQ010000041.1:0-2032 GCA_964440965.1 uncultured Anaerolineae bacterium
GGGCCAAAAGTGCCTAAAAGGGGTCGTTTTCTGAATAGTCTTAGATCCCTCCGCTATTGTGCAACAACTCTAGTGTTTCCAAAAGAGGTGATCCATGCTCCGAGGATACATGGGAAAAGCCCTGGAAGTTGACTTGACTAGGCGAGAGATCGAGATCGTCGAGCTGGACGAGGAATGGGCCAGGATGTTCATCGGCGGGAAGGGGTTGGGGGCCAAAATCCTCTACGAGAGCGTAAAGCCGGGCCTCGATCCCCTCTCCCCCAAAGATCCCCTCATCTTCATCACCGGGCCTCTGACAGCCACCACAGCCCCCACCTCGGGGCGCTGGGCGGTGGTCACCAAGTCGCCCCACACCGGTATATTCCTGGATTGCCAAGTGGGCGGCCACTTTGGCGCTGCGCTGAAGAGAGCAGGCTTCGACTACCTCATAGTACGGGGCAGAGCCGATGCTCCGGTCTACTTGCACGTGAAAGACGGCCAATGCCAAATCCTGGATGCCGGCGACCTATGGGGAAGAGGAGTCTTCGAGACTGAAAAAACGCTTAAGAAACGGCATCCAGGCTCAAAAGTTGGCTCCATCGGCCCTGCCGGCGAGAACCTGGTGAGTTACGCCTGCATCTGTTTCGACCTCTACCGCCAGGCGGGCAGGGGCGGCGCGGGAGCGGTGATGGGCTCCAAAAACCTGAAAGCGATAGTGGCAGAGGGAAACCGCAAAGTCACCTGCGCCGATCCAGATGGCTTCGCCGCCAAGGTCAGAAGTCTGCGAGAGCTGATCAGAGATCACCCCGTGATGAAGGAGAGACGGGAGATCGGGACGCCCATGTGGGTGGCTAAGGCCAACCGAGCCGGGTTCCTTCCCACCAGGAACTTCTCCAGCGGGACCTTCGAGCTGGCCGATGAGATCTCCGGGGAGACGATGAGGCGGAAGATCGTGGTCAAGAACAAGGCCTGCTACGAATGCCCCATCGCGTGCGGGAAGCTCAGCCGGGTAACCGAGGGCAAGCACCGAGGGACGGAGGTCGAGGGACCGGAATACGAAACCATTGCCCTCCTGGGCTCGAACTGCGGGATCGGCTCCATCGAGGCCATCGCCCACGCCAACATGCTCTGCGACGACCTCGGGCTGGACACCATCTCCACCGGCAACGTCATCGGCTTCGCCATGGAATGCTATCGGAAAGGGCTGTTACGGGATACAGATGGACTGAACCTCGAGTTCGGCAACGAGGAGGCCCTCTTGGCGATGATCGAGAAGATCGCCCGGCGGGAGGGCATCGGTGCACTCTTCGCTAACGGGGTGAGGAAGGCGGCCCAGGCCATCGGCCAGGGGGCGGAGGAATTCGCCATCCACGTCAAGGGGCTGGAGCTGCCGGGGGTGGACCCCAGGGGCGCATGGGGCATGGCCCTGGCATATGCCACATCGGATCGGGGAGGCTGCCACCAGCGCTGTTGGACCCCCACTGCCGAGCTAAGCGGTGCCTTGGAGAGGTTCTCCGCCGAGGGAGTGGCCCAGTTCGTGAAGGAGACCCAGGACGAGAGGGCGGTCTGCTTCTCCCTGGTACTGTGCGACTTCGCGCCCTTCTCAGTGGAGGACTTCGTCCAACTGCTGAACCTGGCCACCGGTTTCGATCTGACTGAGGCGGAGTACCTTGCCATCGGAGAGAGGATTTGGAACCTGACTCGAATGTTCAATGTTCGGGAGGGGATAACCCGCCGAGACGACATCTTACCGGCTCGATTGCTGGAAGAACCGTTGCCCGAGGGCGAGGCCAAAGGGCAAGTAGTGACCAAAGAAGCCCTGGAGGAGATGCTCGACGAATACTACCAGCTGAGGGGCTGGGACGAAAAGGGCATCCCTAAGAAGGACAAGCTATGCGAATTAGGGTTGGAAATGGATAAGTAGAGTTGTTGCACAATTGACCGATTGGCTCCAAAAGGGCGATTTCCCGAGCCCAGAGAGGTTGTTGGTCACTGTTCCAGTCCCGGTATTGACCAAGCTGGCGAGAGAAAATAACCCCTCTTCTTCGTAAAT
>CAYYKQ010000041.1:2132-14225 GCA_964440965.1 uncultured Anaerolineae bacterium
CAGTCCCGGTATTGACCAAGCTGGCGAGAGAAAATAACCCCTCTTCTTCGTAAATAGAGCGAATCGTGATAAGATAAGCGTGCGAAAGGAGAGATGCTATGCTGCGATTCGGAATCGAGATGCTGCAGAAGGCCTTGATGCTGGAGATAGCTCAGCAAGCGGGCTCCCAAGCTGAGCGACGCCGCGGAGATGCCTCCATCCTGGTCGAGCGCATCGCCGACCTGGGCTTCTCACTCATCGAGCTCAACACCGACCTCAACGTCTTCTTCCCCCATAGCTTCGGAATGCCGACCATCCGACGATTGCAGGCTCTGAAGGAATCGCGAGGGCTGAGCTATACCGTCCACCTGCCCCTCTGGTCGGTCGAACCTTCCACCCCTGTAGATTGGGTGCGTGCGGGCTCGGTGGAAACCCTGGTGGATGCTGTGCTTCGCCTGGAGCCTTTGGAGCCGGAGGTGTATGTGCTACACGCCACCGGGGCCCTGGCAGCCGAATTTTATCGAATGGAGGCCATTCCGGATGAGGTCCGTCCTCAAGTGATGGAGATGTTCAAAGGCCACGCAGCCCACAGCATCGAGGAGCTCCTCCTCCGCACGGGGCTCCCCTCCAAAGCCATTGCCGTGGAGACTATCGAGTTCCCCTTCGATCTCACCTTAGCCCTGGCGGAGGAGTTAGACCTCTCTTTCTGCTTCGACACGGGGCATGTGATGGCTCAATATCCTGGCCCTGTGCCCTTCGAGGAGGCCCTTCGGAGGTCGTTGCCGCGTCTGGCGGAGATCCATCTCCATGATGGCTACTACCGCTCCCAGCCGGATGGGACTTTCCGCAGGGGGGATCACCTCCCCCTGGGTGAGGGCGACCTGCCACTCGACTTCCTGTTAGATACCCTCAGAGAGGTCGAATTCCAAGGGCCGGTGATCTTCGAGCTGACTATCGAGGAGGCTGAGAGGTCGCTGGAATACCTACGCCCTTTCCTTGCCGAACGTTGGCCTGACTTTGAGGAGGGTGACTGTGGAAAGCAAGGCTAACACCCCGTAGATGGCGAAGATCACTATGTAGCCTAACCCCTTCCGATAGACATTGAAGAAGTCGGCCATGGGGCCGCCGATCCCTGCCCCCACGATGCCCGCTCCCGCCCCGGCCAAGTTGGAGATGCCCAGATAGCGCCCAGCCTCCTCCGGCGGCACCAGGTCCGTCCCTAAAGCCCAGTTGGTGGCCATGAACGTCCCTGCGCCGATGCCGATGATGCATCCGCTGACCAGAACCATGGGGATGTTGAAGGAGAACAGGAGCAGGAAAGTGCCAGCTGCAGCGATGAGGCCCGAGGCCATGACCAGCTGCCTGCGCCCCCATCTGTCCGAGAGCCAACCGCTTATCGGCGCGGATGTCACGAGGAAGATAGCCACGATCCCCATCAGGATGGAGGTCACAGTGGCTGCGTTCTCCACCCCTAGCACGTCGCTCAGGAAATACTGGGCGAAGCTCTGGACGGAGCCCACCGCTGCTAAGAAGAGTAAACGGTTGACCACCCACCATATGAAGGAGGAGTGCTTCTGGGCATCCCTGCCCAGGCCAACCCTGGCGCTGAAATAGACCCCAAGGATGACGGAGCCGGCCATCGCTGCCAAGCCAGCAAGCCCCACGATAGCCAACTGCGTCGCCGTCGTCCCCGCAAATTTGCCCACCAGGGCAACTAAGCGCTCCGCTCCCTGGGTCACTGTCACAAAGATGAGGGTGAGAGCCACGATCTGGAGCAAAGGCCCCGCCAGCGGGGCGGTGGGTCTCTCACGTAAAGGCTCTTCATGCACCCCTACTAAAGTGATAAGCATGCATATCAATCGGAATCCCATGAGGATGCCGATAACAGCCCAGAGATAGCCTTTGTCCATCAGCGGGCCGATTCCCATGGCTAAAAGGGAGGGTAGCAGCTCCATAATGGATTTGACACCCGATGCCCGGCCACGCTGATCCTCAGGCACGAGGTCGGGGATGAGGCCCTGCAGGGCACCGTGAGCGATGTTGGAGGAGAATTGAAGGAAGATGCAGACCGCAAGGAGCGTCCAATAATTGGTAACTATCCCTAAGGCGGTCAGGAAAGCCACGTTCAGCAGCGTGCCTAAGGCGATGTATGGTCTCCGTCTCCCCCACTGAAGGGTGCTGCGGTCGCTGAACAGCCCTGCCATAGGCTGGATCATCATCGCTATGGCCAGCCCGATGACCCGGAGGCGGCCGTAATAGGTGCCTTTCACCTCTGGGGGAACGAATGAGGCGACTAAGAAGGGCAGGACAATGGGGGTTAAGCTCGCCGAGGCCATGCTCTGGGCAAGCCAATAGATATTGATAGTGAGATAATCGAACCAGCGCATCCGCTTCATGAGAGCCTCCTTTCCTTAAATAAGCCGATGACCTCCGCGCCTATTCTACATCCATTAGCTAAGCTTAGCAAACCTTCCCAGGGCAGGCTTGCTCCATCGGCTGGATTGTAGTAGAATATCTACAAACTTTAGTTCTTCCTCGCAGCGAAGGAGAAGCCGATGGAAGCGCTAAAGGAGAGGATCAGGCGGGAGGGCCGCAACCTAGGAGACGGCATCCTTAAGGTGGACAGCTTCATCAACCACCAAGTTGATCCCCAGCTGATGATGGTGGTTGGTCAGGAGCTGGCCAAGCAATTTGCCAGCCTGGGAGTGACCAAAGTGCTGACAGCCGAGATCTCGGGCATAGCCCCCGCCCTGACCACGGCCCTGGCCTTAGGGGTGCCTGTGGTCTACGCCCGCAAGACCAAACCCATTACCATGCCCGAATGCGTCTACCGTCAGACGGCCCCCTCCCACACCAAGGGGCGCCGTGTGGAGCTGATGGTCTCGCCCGAATTCCTACACCCCTCGGATAGAATCCTCATTGTGGACGACTTCTTAGCCACCGGTCAGACCATCTCCGCCTTGGTTAAGCTAGTGGAGGAGGCAGGGGCGAAGCTAGTGGGCATTGGGGTGCTTATCGAAAAGAGTTTCGAAGGAGGGAGAAAACGTTTAGAGAGGCTTGGAGTGCCCATCAAATCGCTCGTCGACATCGCTGACATGTCCGATGGTCGTATCGTATTCGCTGAGTAGAGGACCTCCGATGAGATGCAGCGGGTGCGGGGTAACCAATGACCATTGAAGCAGTAGCTATCTTGGATTTCGGCTCCCAGTATGCACAGCTCATAGCCCGAAGGGTGCGGGAGAATCGTATCTATTGCGAGCTTATCCCTTGGGATTCCCCCTATGAGCGAGTCGAACACCTCGATCCCCGCGGTTTTATCCTCTCCGGCGGGCCAGCCAGCGTTTACGATGAGGGAGCACCCACCCTGCCTGAATATGTCCTCGCCAGCGGCCTGCCCGTATTGGGCATCTGCTACGGGATGCAACTCCTGGCCCATGTGCTGGGCGGCAGAGTTGCCCCTGCGGGCGAACGGGAGTACGGCCCTGCCCACCTCAATGTCCTCCGTCCCACAAGTCCCCTCTTCGCTAACCTCCCCTTCTCCATGAAGGTCTGGATGAGCCATGGCGACCGCGTGGAGAAGCTCCCCCCTGGGTTTGTCACCCTGGCCTCCACCGCCAATTCGCCCATAGCGGCGATGGGCGACGAGGAGCGCAAACTCTATGGCCTTCAGTTCCATCCCGAGGTTGTGCATACCCCTCACGGCGGAGAACTCATCCGTAATTTCCTTTACAACATCTGCGGGCTGAAGGGTACATGGACGCCCGCCTCCTTCATCGAAGAGGCCGTAGCCGAGATCAGGAAGCAGGTGGGCGATGGGCGGATCATCTGTGCACTCTCCGGCGGTGTGGATTCCACAGTGACGGCCACCCTGGTGAGGCAGGCGGTGGGCGATAGGTTGACCTGCATTTTCGTTGACCACGGCCTCCTGCGCCGCGGCGAGGCGGAACGCGCCCTTACACACTTCCACCGCCTGGGGCTCAAGGTGGTCTTCGTTGACGCCAGAGAACGGTTCCTGCGCCGGCTGCAGGGGGTGATTGACCCGGAAGAGAAACGGCGCATCATCGGCGAGGAATTCGTGCGGGTGTTTGAGGAGGAGGCAGCGAAGCTGGGCCATTTCGATTTCCTGGCCCAAGGCACCCTCTACCCCGACGTCATCGAAAGCGCAGGCACCGCCAGCAGGGCAACGGCGCGTATCAAGACCCACCATAACGTCGGCGGCCTCCCAGCGGATATGCGCTTCAAACTCATCGAGCCGCTGCGCTACCTTTTCAAGGATGAGGTACGTCGGGTTGGGCTGGAGTTAGGGCTGCCAGAAGAGGTGGTCTACCGCCAACCCTTCCCTGGGCCGGCGCTGGCCGTCCGCATCATCGGCGAGGTGACGGAGGAGAAACTGGAGATGCTGAGGGCCGCCGATGCCATCGTTACCGAGGAGATCGAACGAGCTGGGCTGGGGAGGGAGATTTGGCAATACTTCGCTGTCCTCATCCCCGCCAGGAGCGTGGGAGTGATGGGCGATGAGCGCACCTATGAAACGGCGATCGCCATCCGAGCGGTGACCAGCCAGGATGGCATGACCGCCGACTGGGCGCGGCTTCCCTACGACCTGTTAGCCAGGATTGGGAGCCGCATCGTGAACGAAGTGCCGGGGGTTAATCGGGTGGTCTACGATATAACCCCCAAACCACCGGCGACGATAGAGTGGGAATAAGCGGCGTGAGAACCGAACTGAAGACCACCATAGGCCAACTTAACGTCCTCGAAGGGGCCAGCCAGGAGTGGACTGCTAACATGGCCGTCTTCGAGCCCACCTTCTTCCTTTCGCGGCGAGGGAAGGAAAAGCTCTACCTTCTGATCGAGCTGACAGGGCCGCAATGGGGCCGAGAAGGGCTTTGTGAAAAGCTATTGGAGATCGGAAAGGAAGCATATTTTAACGCCCCGGGCAGCATCACCGCCGGCCTCCGCCAGGCGATCGAAGCCATCAACGCCCACCTGCTCCGGGAGAACCTGAACGCTCTCTCGAAAGAGCGATGGAGTGGAGGCATCACCTGTATGGTGCTGCGAGGCCATGACCTCTTCATCGCCCAAGCGGGGCCGGCACTGGCCTATGTGGCCCACGGAGGAGGGGGAAGCGCAGCTGAATTGCACCCCTATCCACCCGACTGGTGGCAAAGAAGGGGAACCGCGCCCCTGGGATCGGAAAGGGATGTGGAGATCGGCTTCTTTCACTGCCAGGTAGGCCCCGGCGATGTCATCCTCGTGGCGGAAAGCGCCCTGGCCAGGTTGGCCACTCCGGATGAATTAAGCATGGCCCTGGCTCGGCGGAGGATGAGCGAGGCCTTGGACGATTTGGAAAGGTTGGCCGGCCAGGGCGATCTCTCGGCCATGATCATCAAAGTGGCCGAGAAGAGGGTTAAAGCCGAGGAGAGGATAATCTCCACGTGCATGCGGGGGATAAAATGGCCCAGGCCGGATAGAAGCCTCATTCCAGCCATCGCTAAGCTGGGGCGAAGGCTAGCTCGCGGCACGTTGATCGCCCTGGCTTATCTGCTCCAGGAGATGAAGGAGCTCCTCAGGCGCACCCTCCCAGGCCAAAGAGCTTCCCCTTTAACATTCCAGCACTCGATAGCCGAGGAGGACCAAACCCTTCGAAGGGGCATAGCTGTGGCTATCCCCATCTTAGTGGCTCTCCTTGTGCTGGGCATCTATTGGCAACAGGGGAGGAGAAGAGAGGCGCGCTTCGAGATGCTGGTTCAGAGGGCTGAGGTGGAGAAAAGAGCAGCCCTCTCAAATCCGGAGGACAAAGCCGCGGTGCGGAAACACCTGAAAGAGGCATTGAGCCTGATAGCCCAAGCAGCGGCTCTGAAGCAATTAGACGAAGGGGCGGAACATCTGCGGAAAGAGATTCAGAAGGAACTGGATGAGCTCGATAGGGTGAACAGGCTCTATTGGCTCGGCGAGTTGTGGACTTATAGGCCAGAGGGCGACCCTTGCCGAGTGCTTGTGGACGGCAGGACGGTCTATGTGCTGGATAGAGGCACGGCACAGCTCTACAAGCACCACCTCGATAAAGCGGGGATGGAACTCCAGGGGCCTGAGCAAAGCGAGGTCATCCTGGGGAAGGGGCAGCAAGTGGGGGAGGTGCCAGTGGGCGAGCTGATGGATATGGCACTGGTGCCTTCCGAGGAGGAGCAAGCCAGCGGGCTCCTGATCCTGGGAAGCGATGGCCTGCTCTTGAGGTATGATCCTGGGGAAGGCTTAACCGTCCTCTCATCTGGAGGCAAGAGATATCGGCCTTTACGGATAGATACCTACTTGGGGAATCTCTATCTTCTGGACCAACAATCGAACCAGATATTTCGCTTCCGAGCCGGGGACGATGAGTATAGCCAACCGGAGGACTATTTCCCTCCCTCGGTGCAAGTTGACCTGGGAGGGGTGGTAGATATGGCCATCGATGGCAACATCTACCTGCTCTATGCCGATGGGCGCATCTCAAAATTTTACAATGGCCAGCCCGCTCCCTTTGCCCAAACGGGGCTCCCCGAACCCCTGCGAGACCCCACAGCCATCTTCACTGGGCCCGATACCAAGTACTTGTACGTGGCCGATCCGGGCAATGGCCGGATCGTGGAGTTCAGCAAGGAGGGGCGGTTCATCCAGCAATTCAAGCTTCAGAAGGGCGAAGCTTTCTCTCGGGTGAAAGACCTCTTTGTCGAAGAGGTGAAGAAGACCCTCTACTTTATCAGCGGCGATAAGCTTTTAGTGGCTCACATCTCCTCCGAAGCGGATGGATCCATACGGTAGGAGGTAATGAGATGAAAAGCGATGGCTTGGTCAGGTTACTCTTCAGTATCCTTTTGGCCGCCTTTGTGGCCGGAGGGCTTTACGGGGGATTCATGTTTTACTCCACAGTGAAAGACATAGTGGCCCATGCCCAGCTTTCCTCCCCCTCGAAATTGCCCGCCGTCAGTGTGAAAGGGAACGAGATCGGGACCTCTGGCGAGCCTTTGCCACAGAAGATGGAGCGAGTGAACATCCTCCTTCTGGGCACCGATGAGCGGAAGGGGGAACACGGCCCCTGGAGGACCGACACTATGATCGTGGCCACCATAGATCCTGCCAGCATGACGGCAGGGATGCTCTCCATTCCCCGTGATCTGTGGGTGATCATACCAGGCTATGGCGAGGGACGCATCAACACTGCCCATTTCATAGGCGAAGCCAAAAAATACCCTGGCGGGGGACCGGCCCTGGCTATGAAGACGGTGCAGTATAACTTGGGCATTCCCATCCATTATTATGTCCGAATCAACTTCGACGGATTTAAGAGGGTTATCGATACCATCGGCGGCATCGACGTCTACGTGGAGGAGGAGATCAGAGACCCCAAATTCCCCGACGAAGGCTACGGCTACGAGCCCTTGTACATCTCAGCGGGGCAACACCACTTCAACGGCGAAATGGCCCTTAAATATGTCCGCACCCGCCACGGAGGAAGCGATTTCAAGCGGATTAAGCGCCAGCAGAAGGTGATCCTGGCTGTGCGCGACAAGATCCTGCGCTTCGACCTTCTGCCTCAACTCCTGCCCAAGCTCCCCCGGCTGATACGCACCGCTGGGGAATCCATCCAGACGGATCTGCCGCCGGAGGAGATCATTCGCTTAGCCAAATTGGCCGCTCAAATCGACGTCGAACATATCAAGACCGCCGCCATAGACAGCTCCATGACCATACCCACCACTACCGAAGGGGGAGCTCAGATCCTGATCCCCGTCAGGGAAAAGATCCGCCCTGTGGTGGATGAGATCTTCACCTCTGGTAATAGAGCTTCCCAATAGTCTGGGAAAGGAGGGATGGATATGAAGTGATCCTCAGGAGGGGTTAACTTGGCCCCGGTTTGTATCTTATGTCGAGAACATTCACAGATCACTGCATTAAGGAGGTGTGAAGATGAAGAAAGCCGACGTATTGATCGTAGGCGGCAGCGCAGCCGGCCTCGTTGCCGGGATAACAGCCAGGAGGCATTACCCCGATGCCAGCATCACTCTCATCAGAAGGGAAAAGCAGGTCTTGATCCCCTGTGCCATCCCTTATCTCTTCGGGACCATAGGCTCTACCTCCAAAAACCTGATATCCGATGCAGTGCTCTCCCAGAATGGCATCGACCTCATCATCGATGAGGTCACTTCCATCGACAGGGAGGCGAAGACGCTTACCACTAAGGGGGGCGAGACCATCGGCTATGAGAAGCTGATCCTGGGCACCGGATCTCTGCCCATTATCCTCCCTCTGCCCGGCGTAGACCTGGATAATGTCTTCGTCGCCAAGAAGGATGTCCAGTATCTGGACAACATGCTGGAGACAATGGGACAGGTCAAAGATGTGGTGGTCATCGGCGGGGGTTTTATCGGTCTGGAGTTTGCCGATGAATTCAGGAAGAAGGGATTAAATGTCACTGTGGTCGAGCTGCTCCCTCACTGCCTCTTCCTGGTCTTCGATGAGGAGATCTGCACTCGGGCGGAGGAGGAGCTTGATAAGCTGGGCATTAAGGTGATGACTAACAGCAAAGCGAAGGCCATTCTGGGAAATGGCAAGGCCGAACGTGTTCAGCTCGACAGTGGGGAGGAGCTGAAGGCGGACGCGGTACTCATCGGCGTCGGTGTGAGACCTAACACCGATCTGGCCCAGAAAGCCGGACTGAAGATCGGGGAGAGGAGGGGCATCTGGGTTGACCGCTACATGAGAACCAGCGACGAAAACATCTTCGCCGCAGGGGATTGCGCAGAGAAGACCGATTTCTTCACCGGCAAGCCTTCTGCCCTCCGGCTGGCCTCCATTGCCGCGGCCGAAGCCAGGATCGCGGGCGCCAACCTTTTCACCCTGAAGCGGGAGAACAAAGGAGCTGTGGGCGTGTTCTCCACCAAAATCGGCGACCTGTACATGGGGATGGCGGGGATGCGTGAGAAGACGGCCCGAGAGGCCGGATTCGACATCGCTGTGGGAACGGTGGAGACCGTTGACAAACACCCCGGCTCCATGCCCGGCGCGACGAGCTTGAGGGTAAAACTCGTCTTCCACAGGGATTCAGGGAGGCTTCTCGGCGGCCAGGCCTGCGGAGGGGTCAGCGTCGGAGAGCTAGCCAACGTTATTGCCGCCTTGATCCAGGGTGGGATGACCGCCGATCAGGTTGCTACCTTCCAGATGGGCACCCACCCTGCACTCACTGCTTCACCCATCGTATATCCCCTCGCCAACGCGGCCGAGATAGCCCTGAAGGAGATGTGAAGCTGAAGGGCGCGATCTCCTGGGCAAACCGCCTAGGAGATCGCGCCCCTTTTAGCCACAGCGAAGGCGCTGGATCGGCTTTAAGAAGGAGGAGTTATGGCAATTCCGGCGGTGGACAGGAAGCTGCAGTTGGTCAAGCGCTCAAGGATGCTCGATATGTTGTATGCCGCCCAGAAACGCTACGGCTATCTGAGCGAGGAAGCGCTGAGGCATGTGGCCGAAGAATTGGGCCTGCCGCTTAAAGAGGTCTGCTCCACAGCGAGCTTTTACTCCCTTTACCACATGAAGCCCCCTGGTCAATATGTCATCCAGGTTTGTGAGGGCCTCGTCTGCTCCCTCAGGGGCGGCGCCGAGCATCTGGTGGACCACCTTCGCCAGAAGCTGAGCATCGATGTCGGCGAAACCACCCCCGATGGGAAGTTCACCCTGCAGACAGTGCAGTGCCTGGCTGCCTGCGACACCTCGCCCGCCATGCGGATAAACGATGACCTCTATGAAAACCTGACCCTGGAGGAGGTGGATGCTATCATCGAGATGCTGGCAGGGGGGAGATGAGATGCCGGAGAAAGCGCTTTTGAGGAATGCCGGCGTCCCTCACGTGGAGCGCATAGACGTCTATCTCGCTCGCGGGGGGTATCAAGCGGTGCGCAAGGCCCTGCTGGAGTATAAGCCCCAGGAGATCATCGAGATGATCAAAAGGTCGGGCCTGCGGGGCAGAGGTGGAGCAGGCTTCCCTACCGGCCTTAAGTGGGACTTCATGCCCAAGGACCCCAATATCACCAAGTATCTCTGCATCAATTTCGACGAGGGGGAGACGGGCACTTTCAAGGACCGCTATCTGGTGGAGGAGGATCCCCATCAGGTGCTGGAGGGGGCCATTATCGCCGCCTATGCCGTGGGCGCCAGGAAAGCCTTCATGTACACCCGCGGCGAGTTCCCCCTGGGCATGAAGCGTTGGATCAAGGCCGTCGCCGAGGCCTATGGCCGAGGATTCCTGGGCAAGAATATCCTGGGCACCGATTTCAGCCTGGATGTGTATGTGCATCGTGGGGCAGGAGCCTACATCTGTGGCGAGGAGACGGCCCTGATGGAGTCGCTGGAGGGGAAGCGCGGCGAGCCGAGGCTGAAGCCACCTTTCCCCACCCAGGTGGGCCTCTTCGGCCAGCCGACGCTTATCAATAACGTGGAGACGCTGGCCTGTGTGCCTCATATCGTGCTCAGGGGTCCTGAGTGGTTTGCCAGCATCGGCACCGAGGAGAGCAAGGGGCCGAAGTTGTTCTGCGTCAGCGGCCACGTGGAGAAGCCGGGCCTCTATGAGCTGCCCATGGGCACCACCCTGCGGGAGATAATCTATGAACACGCGGGGGGCGTCTGGGAGGGGCGGAAGCTCAAGGCGGTCATCCCCGGAGGTGCCTCCACCCCTATGCTCACTCCGGAGCACTTGGATGTGCCCATGGCCTTCGAGACCCTTCCCAAGGTGGGCTCCATGCTGGGCACAGGAGCCGTCATCGTCATGGATGAGAGCACCTGCATCGTGAACGCCGTGCTCCATCTGGCCAGGTTCTTCGCGCACGAATCCTGCGGCAAGTGTGCTCCCTGCCGGGTGGGCACCCACACCATGCTCAAAATCCTGGAAAGGGTCGAGGCCGGCGAGGGGAGGGACGGGGATATTGACCTGTTGTTGGACATCTGCGAGACTATGTACGGCAAGACCTTCTGCCCATTAGGAGACGCCGCTACCAATCCCGTCACCAGCAGCATCAAGTACTTCAGGGATGAGTACGAATACCATATCGAGCACAAACGATGCATGGTGTAAAGGAGGCCGGCTTATGGTTGAGGAGATCACCCTTCTTGTAGACGGGAGAGAGGTCAAGGGGAGGAAAGGGGAGACCATCCTCCAGGTCTGCCAGGAAAATGGCATCGATGTACCTACCCTTTGCCATTTCGAGAGGCTCTCGGATATCGGCTCCTGCAGGGTATGCATCGTCGAAATCGAGGAGCGAGGACGGACGCGGATAGATACCTCATGTACCACCCCCGCCGCCGAGGGGATGGTGGTGAGGACCAATGGTGAGAAGCTCAACGCCTTCCGAAAGGCCGCCATTGAGCTCCTTCTCTCCGAGCGCAACCACTTCTGCATGTACTGCGAGATGAGCGGCGACTGCGAGCTGCAGAAGCTGGCCTACCGCTTTGGCATAGACCACATTCGCTACCCCCGCTTTTATCCCAAGCTCCCCGTGGATTCCTCCCGCAAATACTTTATCATGGACCACAACCGCTGCGTCCTCTGCCGCCGCTGCGTGAGGGCTTGCGCCGAATTGGTGGGCAATCACACCCTCGGGGTCATGGAGCGGGGCATCCGCTCGATGATCCATGCCGACCTGAACGTGCCCTTCGGTGAGTCGAGCTGCGTCTCCTGTGGGACCTGCCTCTCCGTCTGCCCCACCGGGGCGCTGGTTGACCGCAGGAGCGCCTACATGGGGCGGGAGGTTCAGGTGAAGCGGGTCAAGAGCACCTGCCTCTTCTGCAGCGTGGGCTGCGGCACAGAGATTGTGGTCAGGGATGACTACATCCTGCGCGTAGAGGGTGATTGGGACGCTGAGCCCAATAGGGGCCTCCTCTGCGCCGCCGGCCGTTTCGAGCCCCTCTATGACGAGACGCGAGCAAGGTCACTCAAGCCCCTGGTGCGTCGAAATGGTGGGTTGGAGGAGGCAAGCTGGGAGGAGGCGCTCGATCTAGTGGCTGAAAAGCTCCGCGGCTTTGACAAGAAGGCCATCGGTGCCCTGGCTTCCACCCGCGCCACCAACGAGACGCTCCAGCTCTTCG
>CAYYKQ010000042.1:0-14192 GCA_964440965.1 uncultured Anaerolineae bacterium
CACCTTTGACTTTAGCCAGAAGTTGGGCTATAATTGGATTTAAGTTGTAACTGTGCAGCCATCTAATTCCACAGCATTCCTCAGCGAAGGGCTACGGCGATGCGTTTTCTCCCTAAAGGCGGCTCCGGTTGGAAATGGCTCTATCCGGGCATGGGCGTGAAGCGCTGGTTGGTGCTCCTGCTAATAGGTATAACCTGCCTCAGTTTAAGCGCCGCCTACGTTCTGGTTAACATCTACCGCGAACAACCCCTCCCTTACATCTTCTACTACATCACCCTGCAATTCATCCCTCGCTTAGGGCGTGCCGCCCTGTTCGGCGGGCTCGGCCTCGCCGTAGTGACCATAGCGATGATCCAGCTGTCCAAGTCGCTGCTCGCCCCTTTCCTGCGACCGGGCCAGGATGTCGCCGAAGCCGTTTACCGTCACCGCCAGCTCTCCCGTGGCCCTAAGGTGGTGGCCATAGGTGGGGGGCATGGGCTATCCACCCTGCTTAGGGGACTCAAAGAGTACACCGCCAACATCACTGCCATTGTCACCGTAGCTGATGACGGCGGCTCCTCCGGAAGGCTGCGCCGCCAGCTGGGCGTATTGCCCCCTGGGGACTTCCGCAACTGCATCGCCGCCCTGGCCGATGATGAGTCGTTGACCACCCAGCTCTTCCAATACCGCTTCACTAAAGGGCATGATCTCAATGGCCACAGCTTCGGCAACTTGTTCATCGCCGCTATGGCCGAGGTGACGGGGAGCTTCGAGCGAGCGATACTGGAGTCCAGCCGGGTGCTCGCTGTACGGGGGAGGATCCTCCCTTCCACCCTCGACGATGTGACCCTATGTGCCGACCTGCGCGGGGAGGAGGAGGCTGCCATGAGCTACGTTGAGGGGGAGTCGCAGATTCCGGAGGCCGGCCTGCCCATCGAGCGGGTCTTCCTGCGGCCGGAGAGGGTGAGGGCCTACCCTGAGGCCCTGCGGGCCATTCTGGAGGCCGATCTCATTGTGGCCGGGCCGGGCAGCCTCTTCACCAGCATCCTGCCCAACCTGCTGGTGGAGGACATCGTCAAGGCCATCCGCGCCTCCCGGGCCCTGAAGGTGTACATCTGCAATGTGGCCACCCAGCCGGGCGAGACCGATGGCTTCAGCGTCGGCGACCATGTGGAGGCGCTGGAGCGCCATGTGGGGCGAGGTCTGTTCCCCTACGTGGTGGCCAATAACAACTTCAGCGTCGAAATCCCTCCCGGTTGGAAAAGCGAGCTCGTCCCTCTGGATGATAGCGGAGGGGATTACCAGGTCATAACGGCGGACCTCATCGACATCAAGAAGCCCTGGCGGCACGATCCTCACAAGCTGGCCAAGGTCCTGATGGAATTCTACTACTCACAACGAGGGGGCTGAGAAATGGGCCTTCCCCCGGTGATCATCAACGACATAAAGCTGGAGCCCAAAAGCGAGCTTCACCGCCGCAAGCTGGAGGCTTTGCGTCGCTTCGTCGAAAGGCTGCTGTCCAGCCCAGTCAGAGGAGACATCGCCAAGATAATCCTCTTCGGCAGCGCGCTGGATGGCAAGGTCGAGGAAGAGAGCGACGTTGACCTGCTCGTCTTCGGAGCGCGGAACCTCGCCGCTGTGGACGAGGCCTGCACTGATGCCTCTTTCGAAGTCGGCTTGGAAACGATGGAAAGCCTTGAACCGCTGGTATATGGGCTAAGCGATCTGTACGTTCCCGATTCCTACTTTATTTTCACAGCTCTGCGCAATGGGAAGGAGATCTACTCCATGGAGGAAAGGGAGCTAATCCGCAAAGCGGCCGAGAATCACTTCTTGCTGGCCACCGAGTACCTCGAGGCGGCCGAACGAAGCCGTGCCGATGGGCACTTGCGGGTGGCCATCGATGCCGCTTACAACGCCGCCGAGTTGTGCGCCAAGGGCTTTCTCCTGGGCAAGGTGAAAAAGATGCCTACCGGACACGGCGCTACCATCAGGCTTTTCAGCGACCTCTACATCAAAACAGAGGCGCTCCCGACTAAACTGGGGAGGCGACTGAACCGCTCCCTTGAGCTTAGAAACAAGGCTAGATACGAGTACGAGGCTGTAATCACCGAGGACATGGCCGAAGAAACCATCGAGTTGGCCAGGTCCATGCTCGATCATCTGAAAAATTACATCCTGGAGGAATTGAGATGAAAAAGAAAACCGTGAAGGACATCAACGTGACCGGCAAGAGGGTCCTGGTGCGGGTGGACTTCAATGTGCCCCTGGCTGAGGGGAAGGTGGCCGACGACACCCGCCTTCGGGCCACCCTTCCCACCATCCAGTATCTGCTGGATCAGGGGGCTAAAGTCATCCTCATGTCCCACCTGGGACGGCCAAGGGGGAAGGTGGTAGAGGAACTGCGCATGAACCCGGTGGCCGAACGGCTCTCGGAGCTATTGGGCCGGCCGGTGCGCAAGCTCGACGACTGTGTGGGCGACGAGGTCAAGGCCACCGTCGCCGAGATGCAGCCGGGGGATGTAATCCTCCTGGAGAACACCCGTTTTCACCCTGAGGAGAGGAAGAACGACCCACAGTTCGCCAAGCAGTTGGCCGAGCTGGCCGAGGTCTTCGTCAGCGATGCCTTTGGAGCCGCCCATCGCGCCCATGCCTCCACCGTGGGGGTGGCCCAGCATTTGCCCGCCGTGGCCGGCCTCCTCATGGAGAAGGAGCTGGATGTCCTGAACAAAGCCCTGGAAAGCCCCGAGCGCCCCTTCGCGGCCATTTTGGGAGGGGCTAAAATCTCCGACAAGATCGGGGTCATCAAGAACCTCCTGCCCAGGGTGGACACCCTCCTCATCGGTGGGGGAATGGCCAACACCTTCCTTAAGGCTAAGGGTTATGAGGTGGGCGAATCCCTGGTGGAGGATGAGAGCCTGGAGGTGGCTAAGGAGCTAATGGAGCGAGCGGGCGAGAAGTTGATCCTCCCGGTGGATGCGGTGGTGGCTGATGAGTTCTCCGCCGAAGCCAAGTCTAAGACGGTGCCTGTGGATGAGGTGCCCGAGGGCTGGAGGATCCTGGACGTGGGCCCCAGGACCGTGGAGCTCTTCGAGAAGAAGCTGGCCGGAGCGAAAACGGTGATCTGGAATGGCCCCTTAGGGGTCTTCGAATTCCCCAAGTTCGCCGCCGGGACGAAGGCCATAGCTCGCTTCTTAGCTGAGATGGACGCGACCACTATCATCGGCGGCGGGGATGTAGTGGCAGCGGTGAGGCAGGCGGGAGTGGCTGAAGAGATGACCCACGTCTCCACGGGAGGTGGAGCAGCGCTGGAGTTTTTGGAGGGGAAAGAGCTGCCAGCGGTAGCCGTACTCATGGATAAGACGTAGCGGGTGAGGTGGGAGTAGTGGCGATCGAGGCCTCGAGACCAATTTTGGGCCGATGGCCGAGGAGGAGTTCATCGCCTGGTGCGAGGAGGTAAAAGATGACTTGGTTGCGGCTGGTTCAAACCCTTTGAGGAAAAGCACGACTATTTGAGGAGGTGAAAATGCGCATGCCTATTATCGCTGGAAACTGGAAGATGCATAAGACCATCGTAGAGGCGGTGGCTCTGGCCGATGAGATACGAGAGGGGGTGGAGGCCATTGAGGGGGTGGAGATCGTACTCTGCCCTCCCTTTGTTGCCTTGTCTGCAGTAGCCGAGGCCATTTACAACACGGATATCAAACTGGGAGCCCAAAATATGCACTGGGAGGAGGAGGGCGCTTACACCGGCGAGATATCCCCTCGCATGCTTGAGGGGCTCTGCCAGTATGTCATCATTGGCCATTCGGAACGGAGAAAGTATTTCGGGGAGACGGATGAGACGGTCAACAGGAAGATCAAAGCGGCTTTGGGCCACAATCTAACCCCTATCATCTGCGTGGGGGAGACCTTAGCTCAGAGGGAGGCTGGGGAGACGGAGAAGCTGGTGAGCAGCCAGGTGAAAAATGCCCTGGCCGAGCTCTCGGCCGATGATGTGCGTGGCCTGGTCATCGCCTACGAACCTATCTGGGCCATCGGCACCGGGAAGGCGGCCACCCCCGAGGATGCGAGCTCGGTCATCGGCTCGGTGATCCGCAGCACCATCGCCGAATCTTACGGTGATTCGATCGCCCAGGAGGTGCGTGTCCAGTATGGCGGGAGCGTCAATCCCACCAACATCGGCTCTTTTGTCAATCAGCCCGATATCGACGGGGCTTTGGTCGGCGGAGCCAGCCTGAGAGCAAATGATTTCCTAGAGATACTCCGCATCACAGCGCAGGTGAAGGGAACAAAATAGGTTCCTAAACCCAGGAGAGCACATGAACAGCGAAGCCCCGACGGATGAATAGCTGGTGTTCGAATCGTCTCGCAGGCAGGCTGCGGTTCGCCCTTAAGGCCCGAAAGTGGTCACTTTCGGGCCCTTTTCTTTTTCGGACGATAGGGATCCTTACAGCACCGAAATTTGGGGGCATTTGGAGGGCGAAATCGGAGGCCTCCCGCAAAGGCTGGCGTTGTGCTTTCAGGTGTAGCCGTGATATAATTGCTTTTGCCATGGAGCCGAGTTACCTGGAACTTCACCGAAGCGGTGAGTTGAGGGAGAGGATAAAACTGGCCTACTCCATGCTAAGGGAATGTCGGCTCTGCCCCAGGGAGTGTGGGGTGGATCGCCTGAGAGGGGAGCGGGGCTTCTGCCGAGCTGGAGCCGAGCCCACTGTAGCCAGCTGGAACGTTCATCCCTGGGAGGAGCCACCTATAAGCGGAACCCGCGGCTCGGGAACCATCTTCTTCTCCGGCTGCACTGGCCGCTGTATCTTCTGCCAGAACTATCCTATCAGCCAATTAGGCGTGGGGAATACAGTCTCGATCCGACGGCTGGCAGAGATGATGCTGGAGTTGCAGGATAGGGGCTGCCATAACATCAACCTCGTCACCCCTACCCATTTCGTGCCGCAGATTTTGGCGGCGCTGAGCATAGCCATTGAGAGGGGATTGCGCCTGCCCCTGGTCTACAACACCAGCGGATATGAGAGGGTGGAGACACTCAGACTCCTCGAAGGGGTGGTGGACATCTACCTGCCTGATGCCAAATACGCCGACGATGAGACAGCCCGCTGGCTCTCGGGGTTCGTCCGTTACGTGGAAGCAAACCATGCTGCCCTCAAGGAGATGTTCCGCCAAGTTGGAGATGAGTTGATCCTGGATGGGGAAGGCGTCGCCAGGAGAGGGCTCATCATACGCCACCTTGTGCTCCCAAACGGGCTGGCCGGCACCCAGGAGGTATTAAATTGGATAGCTGAAAACCTCTCACCCCGCGTCCACATCAGCCTGATGGATCAATACTTCCCCGCCTACAAGGCCGTTGGCCATCCTATCTTGGGCCGTAAGATCACTGCTGAGGAGTATGAGGAGGCGCTCCGTGCCTTTGAGGACGCGGGGTTGGAGCGTGGCTGGATGCAGGAGCACGATGAGAGAGGGATGTAGCGATGATCTTGTGGAGGGAGAAACTGGAGGAGATAGAGGCAGAGAGGCTGGCCCCTTATGCCATGAAGAGCCGGGAATCCCGTGGACGGGCATATCCTGAGGAAGAGCATCCCTATCGCTCGGCCTTCCAACGGGATAGAGACCGCATCCTCCACACCACCGCTTTCCGCCGACTGGAGTACAAAACCCAGGTCTTCATCACCTACGAAGGCGACTACTACCGCACCCGCCTGACCCACACCCTGGAGGTGGCTCAAATCGGCCGCACCATCGCCAGGGCGCTTCGGGCTAACGAAGACCTGGTGGAGGCCATCGCGCTGGCACATGATCTGGGCCACACCCCCTTCGGCCACTCCGGCGAGGAGGCCCTTCACGAGCTGATGGCCGACCACGGCGGCTTCGAACACAACCGCCAGTCGCTGCGCATCGTGGAGAAGTTGGAAGCCCGTTACCCTGACTTCCCGGGCCTCAACCTTACCTGGGAGACCAGAGAGGGGATCAGCAAGCACAGGACCGAGTACGACGTCGGCCCCTGCCTGGGGTACGAACCGGAGAAGCGGTCCACTTTAGAGGGGCAGATCGTCAATGCCGCCGACGAGATTGCCTACAACACCCACGATCTGGACGACGGCCTGCGGGCGGGATTGCTCATGCCGGAGATGCTCTCTGGCATAACTCTCTGGGAGGAGGCCCTTAGCAGCCTGGGAATCAAAGCGGAGAAGCTTACGGAGATGAACAGGCATCAACTTATCCGCAGGTTGATAGACATGGAGGTCACCGATCTCATCCAAGAGACCAGCCGCAGATTGGAGGAAAGCGGAGTGCGATCGGTGGAGGAGCTGAGGTCGCTGCCTTACGACGTAGTGGGCTTCTCTGCGGAGATGGAGAGGGCGAATCGAGAGCTTAAGGACTTCCTCTTGAACAACCTCTACCGCCACTACCGGGTGATACGCATGCAGGCTAAAGCTAAGCGCTTCATCAAGGAGTTGTTCCACGCTTACGTGGAGGAACCCGCCCAGCTGCCGGCTCACATCCAGAGGAGATTGGAAGGGGAAGATCTCCATCGGGTGGTCTGTGACTACATCGCCGGAATGACCGATCGCTTCGCTTTAGAAGAGTACCAAAAGCTCTTCGAACCCTTCGAGAGGGTCTGAGCGATGCCCTTAGGCCTCCCCCTTGATAGTGGGCGTCAGCTCGACAGTGAGCTTGGTGAAGTAGCTTTTAGGGGGCAGCCCCTTCCCCCTACCGTATTCCACCTGGGTCACTATGCCGTCGATACGTAGGGATTCGGTCTCCAAAGCGAATTCCCGGCCGGGCTCAGCCAGGATGGGTTCGCCCTTGCGCGCCAATCGAAGGCGCGTCTCGGGGTTTCGGTAGGAGTTCTCGCTCATCAACACCGCATCTGCACTGAGGAGAGGGGTACGCCTCTTATCCAAAAGCCAGACCCTGAAGGCGGTGACCCTATCGTGGCCTTTCACGTCTATACATTCGAGGGTCTCCATCCCGCATCCCCCGATTATCTCGCCCTTGAGGTCCTTGATGTTAAAGGCCTCCTTGAAGTCGTCGTCTCCCCAGGAGTAGGTACTGACAAATAGCCCTTCCTCCCCCCCTCGAACAACCCATCGAGGGGCCACCACCTCTTCTCCCTTTCGGCGCCCCCGCCAGGCTCCGATGGAGACCATCGCAGCGACGATGGCCACGATAGCCACCAAAGAGAGCGCTACTGTCACGATCAGGTGCCGAAGTGGGGAGAACCCCTCGGGTTTAACCTTCGGCCGGGCGGTGGGCTTGGGAGTAGGCATGACCTCCTTTCCCACCCTCACCCCTAAAGCCTGGGCCAGATCCATCAGGCGCCGCTTCTCGACCTCGTTGTCCGTTTTGGCCAGAATCTCGGCCACAATTTCACCTATCTCTTTCCTATCCCAACCGGCCATCCTCCTGCTGAGCAGGTTGAAGTCCCTGTTGAGAGAATAGGAATCGGCTGCCATCGTGATATAGGCTTCCTTCCACTCCCTCCGCAGGTCGAAGGGGTCGGCGTTGATCCATCTGACGGGCCATATCACCCAGCCCAGGACCATCCAGCCGATGAGAAGGCCCGCTATGAACCCCCCAGCAACCCAGATAAGCACCCTGTCCCTCATCCTTTCACCTCTCATCTTCACATCCCTCTGGCGATTTCCTTAGGAGCTTTGGTCAGAACCTCTGTGCCATCCTCCTTCAAGATCACCATGTCCTCGATGCGAATGCCTCCCCAGCCTGGGATATAGATGCCCGGCTCGACGGTGAAGACCATCCCCGGCTTGAGCTCATCGTCCGAGAGTGTACTAAGTGTGGGCTTCTCGTGGATAGCTAGACCCACGCCATGGCCCAGGCCATGGCCGAACCGATCCCCGTATCCGGCCTCCTCGATGACCCCTCTGGCGATCCCATCCGCCTCCTTGCCGGTCATCCCCGGCTTGATGGCCTCCTCGGCCGCCAGTTGCGCCGAGAGCACGATCTTGTAGAGCTCCTCAAACCTCTCATCCGGCTGGCCGAGGCAGATCGTGCGCGTCATATCGGAGTTGTAGCCCTCAACTATGCATCCCATGTCCATCACGATGGGCTCGCCGGCTCGGATCTTCCGCTCCGAGGCGGTGGCATGGGGCATGGCCCCGTTGGGGCCAGAGGCGATGATGAGGCTGAAGGCCACCTTCTCCGCCCCATGGGTGCGCATGAACACCTCCAGCTCCCAGGCTATCTCCTTCTCCGTCATCCCCGGTTTGATGAGCTTGACGACGTAGGCGAAGGCCTCGTCCGTCAGGGCCACAGCCCTCCTGATCCTCCGCAGTTCCTCGTCGTCCTTGATGGCGCGGATATCCTCCACAACATCCTTAGTAGGCACAAGTTCGAAGCCCTGGGCTGCATCCCGCCACCTCTGGTACGAATCGAAGGTAAGGTGAGTGCTCTCGAAGCCCACCCTTTTCGCTCCCACCTGAGCCAGTAAATCGGGGAGGATGTCTGTGAACTTCGTTTCCACCTTAGCCAACTTGAAGTCAGGGGCTTCCTTCGCCACCTGCTCATAGTAGCGGAAATCGGTGGCGATTATGGCCTGATCCTGGGAGATCAGGAGCACACCGGCCGAGCCAGTGAAGCCGGAGAGGTAGCGCCGGTTCTCCGGCTGGGTGATGAGGATAGCATCGAGCCCCTGTTCAGCTAAGGCCCTGCGCAGTCTCTCAAGCCTCATCGTCTGCTCCTTGTAACCCGGCCGATAGCTTTGAACCGACGGGCTTAGTGGTTTGCTGATCGACCGATTGGCTAAATCCGCACCTGATACACTCCGCCCGACCCTCCTTAACCACCATCAACCCCCCGCAACTCGGGCAGGGCTGCGGGAGGGGCTTCTGCCAGATGGCAAAGTCGCAATCCGGCCAGTTTGAGCAGCCGTAGAAGGTGCGGCCACGCTTTGTCTTCCTCTCTACCAACTCCCCCCCGCACTTGGGGCACTTCGCCCCCGTCGGCTTCAAGTAGGGCTTGGTGAACTTGCATCGGGGGAAGTTGGAACAGCCAATGAATTTCCCATACCTCCCCCATTTGACCACCAATGGAGCACCGCATTCGGGGCATCTCTCTCCAGTGGGCTTCTGGACCTCGATCTTCTTCATCCTCTCGCTCGCGCGCCGGAGCGTCTGCTTGAAGGGCTCCCAGAACTCCCGGAGCATACCCACCCACTCCAGCTCGCCGGCGGCTATCTGGTCCAGCTGCTCCTCCATCCGGGCTGTGAAGTTCACATCCACTATCCTTGGGAAGTGCTCGACCAAGAGGTCGTTGACCACAAATCCGAGCTCGGTAGGGACGAGGTGCTCATTCTCCTTCTCCACATAACCCCTCTTCTGGATGATGGAGATAATGGGGGCATAGGTGCTTGGCCTCCCGATTCCCGCTTCCTCCATGGCCTTCACCAGGGAGGCTTCGCTGTAGCGAGGAGGAGGCTTGGTGAAATGCTGCTCCGGAACGAGCCTCACAAGGTCCAGAACCTCTCTCACGGAAAGCGGAGGAAGGACCTGCCCCTTCTGCTCCTGTAAGGCCTCAGGGTAGAGGACCAGGAAACCGGGGAAGATGATCACGGAGCCGGTGGCGCGGAAGAGGTAATCCGGCTTGCAGCTTACAGCCGAGAGTTGCTGGGGGGAGACCATCGATTCATCATCTGCGATCTCTAACCTGCGATCCGCTATCACATCCACAGATGTGGTGTCTAAGATGGCAGGGGCCATCTGGCTGGCTAAAAAGCGCTTCCAGATGAGCTCGTAGAGGAGGAATTGATCCCTGGTGAGATACCCCTTTATCAGCTCAGGCACGCGCCACACGCTTGTGGGACGTATGGCCTCGTGGGCTTCCTGAGTCCTCCCCTTGCTCTTATACTGGGGCAGCTTCTCAGGGATAAATTCCTCGCCGTACTTCCTGGCTATGAACTGGCGGGCTTCCCTCTGGGCCGTCTCAGCCACATGGAGGCTGTCCGTCCTCATGTAGGTGATGAGGCCAACTTGCCCCTCCTTACCCAGTTCGACCCCTTCGTAGAGCTGCTGGGCCACCTGCATCGTCCTTGCGGGGCTGAAATGCAGGAGGCTGGAGGCCCTCTGCTGCATGGTGCTCGTCTTGAAGGGCGGCTTCGGACGGCGCTTCTTCTTCTGCCTCCTCACCTCGGCAACCACGTAACTGGCACGTTTGAGTTCCTCCACCACCCTCTGAGCCTCTTCCTCGCTTCCGAGCCTGAATTTCTCCCCCCTAATGCGGATGAGCTCGGCGATGAAGCTTCGCCGTTCCTTTTCCCGTTTAGCAAGTTCAGCTTGAATAGTCCAATATTCCTCCGGGACGAAGGCCGCTATCTCCCTCTCCCTCTCCACGATCATCCTCAGGGCGACGGACTGCACCCGCCCCGCTGAGAGCCCGCCCTTGACCTTTTTCCAGAGGAGGGGGCTGAGTTCGTAGCCAACCAGGCGATCGAGGATACGCCTCGCTTGTTGGGCGTTAACCAACTGCATGTCTATGCCTCGTGGATGGGCGAAGGCCTCCTTTACTGCAGGGGGGGTGATCTCGTGGAAGGCCACGCGACGGGCCTTCTCCTTAGGAATCTTGGCGGCGAAGGTGAGGTGCCAGGCGATGGCCTCTCCCTCCCTGTCGGGGTCGGTGGCCAGGTAGACCTCGTCCGCTTTCTTCACCGCCTTCCTTAACTCCTTGACCACATCCCTCTTCTCCCTAAGGATGCGGTAGGTGGGTTTAAAGTCGTTCTCCACATCCACGCTGAGTGAGGATTTGAGAAGGTCGCGGACATGGCCCTTGCTGGCTTTGATGGTATAGTCCCCACCGAGGATCCTGCCCAAGGTGCGCACCTTGGTTGGGGATTCCACAATCACTAATCTCTTCATCGCTTTCACCCGTTTCACTGCATGAGGATGGCCCTTGCCGCTCGGAAGATGGTCCTCAGAAGTGCGAAGAGAAGCGAGGGCGGAGCTCCCGTTGCTGGGAGCAGCATGGGCTGGATATCGGCCTGGGAGCGGGGACGGAGCTCGTGGGTCGATCCGAACTGGCCTACCACACCAACCACCGTCACCACTTGCCCTACCTTCAGCCCCTCCAGTCTTATGCCGGTTCCCCGATAGATGTAGACTTTGAGCTCGCCGCTTCCATCATCTAAGCGGAAGTCGCTGAATCCGGTGATCTGTCCCGTGGCCTGCACCAGCTTCCCCTCCAATGGCTCGCCCACCTGGCCCGTCTTGACCGGGATGGGCACCACTGATTCCCCCGGGCCGAGGCGCTGGACGCCGGCCGCCCCATAGACTTTGATCTCCCTCTCGCCTTTGTACTCCCATACCACCCCTTCGATCCTCACCCAATCCCCTTCCTCGAGTTCAGGGTAGTCGCCCTCCGAGAGGTAGACCATGATCCCCGCCGTCCCATCCTGGATGTAGATGGTCTTCCTTCCGAAGAGGCCGGGCCGGACGGTCACCTGTCCCTCCACAATGACCTTCGTCCCCTTAGCCAGGGTTTTGGCCTCGGCGATGGAGGAGAGGGCCGGCGCAGGGGTGGGAGTGGGAGGTGGTGGTTTAGGTTTCGGGGGAGGTTTGTTCCTCCGTCCCGGCGAGGGGGGATAGGAATCGGTCCAATCCCCGGATTCGGTGCGGCTCCAGCTTTTGTCATAGCCTGGGCTGCGGGTGTAGTGAAATTGGTCGGCTAAGCCGCCATCGGGGCGCAGGAGGCGCACCCAATCGCCGTCGTTGTCAAACGCGACACCGGTGTCCTTCTTGAAGAACATGAGGAAGCCGCCCGGTTCGATGGACGTCCCCAAAGCGAAGGCGTAAGGAGCGCTTCCGCCATCAGCCTCGTCATCCAGTTGCCATCCCCCGAGGCCTATTGCCGTTTGGCCGGGATTATAGAGCTCGATCCATTCGTCGTCGGGGGTAACTGTGCCATCCCCATCCCAATCCACGTGTCTGGGTGCAGGGAGGACCTCGTTGATCAAGAGCTCCTCCGGCATTGCCTCCCCCTCCACCCAGATGGGGCTGGTGTAGGCCGTGTCCCCATCCTCCTGAATGGCTTTGGCGAAGTAGTAGTGGCCGGGCGCGGCGGGCACCGTCACCGACCAGGTGGAGCCGGAGATGGTGGGGCAGGCCACAAGGAGTGAGCGGTCGAAGAGTTCTAGGGTTGCTCCCTCACCGTCGCCGTCGTGGTAGTAGACCTGGAGATTGAGAGTGGAGGCCCCTACCGTTGAGCCCATCCATGCGTTCCCAGCCCGCAGGGCTAGGGCGCAGTTGGCGTCCTCGGTGGCGAATATCCTGCGAGCGCGAAGGGCCTCGAGGATATCGTGTTTAGTCAAGCTGGGAGCGAGCACGCCTGTACGGTGAGGAGTGTCTGCACCCCAGTCGGGCGTCTCTGTATCACCGTTGTTGGCGGGGCCTATGTGCCAGCCGGTATAGAGGGCGCGAAGGTAAGCCTCCTCGAAGGTGTAGTAGGGATCGCTCCCATTTCCCACCTCCAGGAGGCAAATCTTCTCACTGGCAGCTGCATTGTAGGCGAAATCGTGGAGATCGCTCTCCTCGAAAGGATGATTGAACTGGGCAACGGCGCTCTCCTGAGCGGCGAGCCAGGCATAGAATTCCTCCAGCGTATCGTAATTCGGGTCGTCACGGGAGGCATAGCCCTCAGATCCGAAGACGTTAATGTGCCCTATCTCTTTATGGGTCCACTCGAAGCCCCTCAGCCCAACGAAGGCCCCGTCCTCGGTAGCCTCATCCGCTTTAGCGAGGATATCCCCCCATTCCTCATCGCTGAACATATGGGAGTGGTCGGTGAGGGCCAGGAAGTGCAATCCATTAGCGCGTCCGACGGCGTAAGCATAGCGGGGAGGGCCGCTTCCGTCGGAGTAGGTGGAGTGGGAGTGGAGGCAGCCGAAGTAGGCGTGCATCCCGTCAAAGGAGGGACTGGAGGGCACAGGTGGCGAGGTCGGCATCAGTGTCCTCTGGCCGGGGTTGGGCTCGGCGACGGCGAAATCGGCGCGCATCCTGTTGGAGTCCCAGTCCTCCACCCTCTGAAGCGACCTAGGCGCCGGGGCGGAGATGTAGCCCGTCACCCCGACGGCATCGTAGTTGCCCGATTTGTAGGCGACGGAATCCACAATCTGATCGCCAGGGCCGAGGAGAAGGACCTCGTCGCCGTCGTTGGAGAGGGCCCAGTCCCCCGATGCCCAGGCGGTGTATTTCGGCAGGCCGGAGAAATCGAAGTGGGGATCAAAGCCGAACCGCTCGTGGAATCCCTTGGCGCTCTTGGCGACGACCAGCACCTCCCCTGGGCCGATGCTGGTATCATCGGGGAACCGGTACATCCCCTCGCCTCCGCCTCTGGTCTCCTCGTCGCCGATCTTGTAGCCTGAGAGGGGGACCACCTCGGTGGTGGGGTTGAAGATCTCCACGAACTCGTCCCCATCGCCGCTTATCTCCCCATCATAGCAGACCTCGCTGATAAGGAGGGGAAAAGGGATGGGAGTAGGAGTGGGTGTGGGGGTGGAGGCAGGAGTCACGGTGGGCGTGCTCGTCTCTGTGGGTGTGGGCGTCGGGCCCGGCGGAGAGGCCAAGCGGCTGTTATGAACATCGGAGTTGTAGTGGATCTCCAACTCGCCTGTGGCGCTGCCAACCCAGTAGACCTCCACCGCAATGCGTCCACCCTCGGGCACGGTAAAAGAGCTGTGGTCTTTCGTTACCGCAATCGGCTCGATGTTGGTAGGGTCGGAAACCGCTGGCCTCTTTTCCCATTGCTTAAATTTGTTGCCCTCGGAATCGATGTAATATAACCTTGTATAAATCCGCTTGCCCTTGTCGCCTTTGTCCAACGCTTTCACCCAATAATTCGCCTGCCAGCTGCCAGCGGGGAATGTGAGGGCCTCTTCCGCCGCCTTATCCGCATACCACCAAGCCCTTTCGCCGGGCTTTAAGGTAACGATGCTATCTTCGCTCCCCTCCGGCGGACCCTCCTCCATGAGCTTATCGGCCACGTGTCCTCCTGGGAGTTCGAACAGCCCCCGGGCATCCACGTCCTTCCAATACCAAATAGCTCCATCCGGCGCCGATACCGATGGCCAAGCCGCATTCGAGAGCGATATCAAGATCGCAATCAGGATCGGTAACAGCCTTTTACATCCCTTCATTGGCCTAATTTTTGCCTTCGATACACCTCTTCGCCGCTCGAACCGAGATGCACTA
>CAYYKQ010000043.1:0-14050 GCA_964440965.1 uncultured Anaerolineae bacterium
AATTTCGCGAACTTACCGCGAGCGAGCTCATCAGGTGAAGGGGTTCTGCCAACCTGCCGCGAGCCCTGTGTAGTAGCCCCAGAGGGGCGACCTACTACACAGGGCGAGCCCTGTGGAATAAACTCTATTCCACAGGGCGAGCGAGCTCATCATCAATTGTGCAACAACTCTAATGTGCATAACCTGCGGGAGGTTAGCAGAGTTTGCGATTGCCCTAAGCGGCTACGCCCGTTTGCTTTACAGAGAGCGGGGAAAGTGGTAGAATATTACAGCTACCTAGAAGCTCGCTCAGCGGACCCTATGCGACGCATGGAGGGAGGAAGCATGAGCGAAAAGACCATAATTATCGTGGCGGCGGTGGTAGCATTGGGATTGAGCCTTATGGGCTGTCGAGCCCTCCTTCTCGCCGGGGGCCCGACCCCTAACGAGGAGTTCCAGACCGTCGCCGTGAAGCGAGGGGATATCACCGCTACGGTCAATGCCACCGGTTCCATAGCCCCAGAGGCGAAGGCGATTCTGAGCTTCAAAATGCCCGGCCGGGTGGCCAAGATCGCGGTCGAGGAAGGGGAAAGGGTAGAGGCCGGAGAGGTGCTGGCCGAATTGGAGATGGAGGAGTTGAAGCTCGCGGTGGAGCAAGCTAAAGCCGCCCTGGCCATGAGCGAGGCGCAATTGGAACAGCTGGAGAAAGGCGCCCGCCCTGAGGATATAGCTGCGGCCGAGGCAAACCTGGGCGCTGCCCGCGCCAACCTCACCATAGCTAAAGCGAGCCTCGCCAGCGCCCGGGCCAGCCTGGATAAGCTCCTCGCTGGACCCACTGAGCATGAGCTCAAACTAGCCGAACTCAACATAGAGAATGCTAAAAACGCCCTCTGGGGCGCTCAGGGGCAACGGGATGCCATCGCTGGCAGCCCCTTAGCCAAGCCTGGGGAGAAGGATGCGGCCGAGGCCGCCGTCGGCCAAGCCCATGTGGCGGTTCAGATCGCCCAGGTGCAGTATGAGCAATTGAAAGCAGGGCCCAGGAAGGAGGACATAGCCATAGCCCGGGCTCAGGTTGAGCAGGCGCGGGGGCGGGTAGAAGGGGCGCAGGCACAGGTGCACCAGGCCCAAGCTGCGCTGGACAAGCTCAAGGCGGGCGCCACCACCGAGGAGATAGCCATCGCTAAAGCCAGGGTCGATCAGGCACGAGCCGCGCTTAAGCAGGCCCAACAGCACCTGGAGGATGCCCGCCTCATCGCCCCCTTCTCCGGGATCGTGGCCCGCATAGGAGCCGACGTGGGGGAGATGGTCTCCTCGGCCACGCCCATGATCACCTTGGTTGACCTCAGCAGCTTCCACATCGACCTGCAGATAGACGAGACGGACATCGGCCTCGTTAAGGTCGGCCAAGAGGTGAACATCACTTTGGATGCCTTCCCCAATGCACAGCTCAAAGGACGAGTGGCCAGGATAGACCCTGTGGGCACGGTGATCCAAGGGATAGTCAGCTATGGAGTGACCGTGGAGATAGAGCCCACGGATGTCCCCATCAAACCGGAGATGACCGCTAACGCCGACATCATCGTGGCCGAGAAGAAAGGGGTCCTGCTCGTGCCCAACCGGGCCATCGGGCGCGACAGCAAGGGGAAATACGTTGAGGTTCTCACCCAAGGGCAACCGAAGAAAATCTACATCGAAGCGGGCTTGAGCGACGGAACTTTCACCGAAGTCCTCGAGGGCCTCAAGGAAGGGGAGAAGGTGGTCATCAAAACCCAGCAGCAACGCCTCCGTGAAGAGTTGAGGGAGAGGATGATGAGGCGATGATGGGCTTTCACCCGCGATTCGATTTTGTAGCGAGGAGGTGCCCAACTGGCCATGTGGAGGAGGTCATGGTTAACAGCGGGCCTGTTCGTGAGGTGATCCAGATCAGGGATGTGACCAAGGTTTACAGGATGGGCAAAATAGAGGTCCCTGCCCTGCGGGGGGTCTCGTTAGATATCGGCAGGGGCGAATTCGTCTCCATCATGGGCCCCTCGGGGAGCGGCAAAACCACCCTGATGAACATCATGGGCTGCTTAGACCAGCCTACTTCAGGCTCATACCTCCTGGAGGGGATCGATGTGAAGAGGCTAAACGATAACCAATTGGCTGAGATCCGCAATAAGAAGATCGGCTTCGTCTTCCAGGTCTACAACCTCCTGCCGCGCACTACAGCCCTGGCTAACGTGGAGCTGCCGCTCATCTACGCCGGCGCCTCAAATCGGAGGGAGAGGGCCCTTGAGGCGCTGGAAGCGGTGGGGATGGCCCATCGCGCCCACCATCGCCCCAGCGAGCTCTCCGGCGGGGAGCAGCAGCGGGTGGCCATCGCCCGAGCCTTGGTCAACGAGCCCTCCATCATCCTGGCCGACGAGCCCACCGGCAACATCGACACCAAAGCGGGGGAGGAGGTGATGGCCATCTTCCAGAGGCTTAACCGCGAGCGGGGGATAACCATCGTCCTGGTCACCCACGAACCCGACCTGGCTCGCCATGCCCAACGCATTATTCACCTTCGCGACGGCCTGATCGTGGAGGAGGAAGAGGTCGCCGACCCCATCTGGGCGGAGGACGTCTTGGCTAAATTGTAGATCGGCGGGAGGCAGCTGCCATGTCTAAAGTGGAACGTCTGGAGGAGATAAAGGCCTTGCTTAAGCGCCTGATAAGGAACAGGTGTGTCAATCCCCCTGGGAACGAGATGAGGTCCATTCAGACGCTCAAAGAATATTTCGATGCCAAGGGGGTCGAATGTCAGGTCTTCAAATCGGATGAGGAGCGAGGGAACCTCTACTCTAAGCTGGAGGGAACCGACCCTGAGCACCCCTCCCTCATGTTCGGGCCGTGCCATGTCGACGTCGTGCCCGTCGAGGACCCCAGCACGTGGGTGGTGGACCCCTGGGAGGGGGTGGAGAAGGATGGCTTCATCTGGGGGAGAGGAGCCTTTGACATGCTGTTCATCGTGGCCTGCCAGGCCGTGGTCTTCGCCGATTTGGTGCGGGAGGGCTTCCGGCCCAAGGGAGATCTCATCTTCCTCGCTGTTTCCGATGAGGAGGCAGGCGGCCTGTTTGGAGCCAAGTGGATGCTGGACCATCATCCGGAGCTGGTGAAGGCCGACTTCGCCGTCACCGAGTCCGGTGGCTTCCCCATCGCTCCCTCCCGCTACACCCTCACGGTGGGGGAGAAAGGGGTCAACTGGAAGAGGCTCAAATTCAAAGGCGAGGAGGGGCATGGGAGCATGCCCTACGGGACGCCTAACGCGGTCCTCAAGATGAGCCAGGCTGCCCTCCGGCTGAGCAGGTACAACCCTCCCGTCGAGACCAGATTTATCTCCGAGCTGGCCAGGGGGATGGGATTGAACTGGCTGATGCGCCTCTTCCTAAGGAGCAGGCATCTGTTGCCATTGGCCATCAAGTTATCGGCGAGGAAGGACATAGGAATGGCCAAGGCCATACACGCCCTCACCAGGATGACCATCTCCCCAAATGTGGCCAGGGGAGGGACGAAAACTAACGTCATAGCAGGGCAAGCGACTTTGGATGTAGACATCCGCACTCTCCCGGGCCAGGACGATGGGTACGTGATGTACCACCTGAGGCGGGCCCTGGGGGACCTGGCATCTGAGGTGGAGATCGAGAAGCCACCAGGGGAGCTCACCTCCCTGGGCAATGCCAGCCCACCTCGATCCCGCTTCGTGGATGCCATGCGCGAGGCGGTTCGACAGTGCACGACCGCCGATGCTGAGCTGGTCCCTGTGCTCATAACCGGGGCTTCGGACTTGCGCTTTTTCCGCGAGGTTGGCACGCAGGCATACGGCTTCGCCCTCTTCGACGATAGGCTGGAGTTTTCCGAGATAGCCAAGCTCGCCCATGGCGACAATGAACGGGTGAGCATCGGCACGCTCCAGCTCACTGCGGAGGTCTACGAACGCCTGGCCAAGATCTTCCTGGGCGGCGAGGAGCCGAGCAGATAGAGCTGGGTGATCGGAGAGCTCGTGGATGCGGAGGAGGATCGACATGAACATTCTTGAGAGCATCCGCATTGCCCTGCGCGCCCTTTCAGCAAATAAGATGCGTTCCGGCCTGACCATGCTGGGCATCATCATCGGGGTGGGGGTGGTCATAGCCCTTGTCTCCGTAGGGGAGGGGGCTCAGGCTGCCGTCACCGAACAGATACGAGGGATGGGGTCGAATTTGATCATGGTCATCCCGGGAAGCCTGTCCGAAATGGCCACCATGCTGGTGAGCGGCTCATCGAGCCTCACCCTGGACGATGCCGAGGCTATCGCTGCCAATTGCCCCGATGTGGTCGCCGTGGCCCCGGAAGTCAGCTATGGCGCCCAGGTGGCCTATGGCTCGGAGAACACCTACACCCTCGTCACCGGGACCACACCAGAGTACCCCTGGGTGGCTAAATTCTACCCCAAGGAAGGGCAGTTCTTCGACTCTCACCACCTGGAGATCGCCGCCCGAGTGGCCGTGCTCGGAGCTCGGACGGCACGGAAGCTCTTCGGCGAGGAGAGCCCCATAGGGCGCACGGTCAAGATCAATCGCATCCCCTTCAGGGTCATCGGTGTTATGGAGGAGAAGGGAGGAACGGAGATAGGGGGTGCCGTCAGGGACGAGATCGTCTTCGTCCCTATCACCACCGCCCAGACCAAGCTCTTCAGCGGGCGAGCCATCAGAGGTGGTCGAAGGGTCTCGATGATCAATGTCTCGGCCGCCGGCGAGGACCGCATCGATGCGGCCATCGAGCAGATCACCCTCCTCCTGCGCGAGCGCCATAAGATACGCTACCAGGATGAGGACTTCACAGTGATCAGCCAAAAGGGGATCCTGGGGATCATGGGCCGCGTCACCGGCATCTTCACCTTCTTCCTAGGGGCCATCGCCGCCATCTCCCTCCTGGTAGGGGGGATCGGCATCATGAACATCATGCTGGTTTCGGTCACCGAAAGGACGAGGGAGATAGGCATCAGAAAGGCTGTGGGAGCCAAGCGCCGCGACATCCTGATGCAGTTTCTGGTGGAGGCAGTGGCTCTGAGCGTCATCGGCGGGCTGATAGGCATCCTCTTCGGAGTGGTGGTCGTTAACCTGGTGAACGTGATCAGCCAACATCTGATCATGGCCGTCATCTCTCCGGACTCTATCCTGGTGGCGGTAGGCTTCTCGGTGGCGGTGGGCCTGTTCTTCGGCATCTACCCCGCCACGCGGGCCGCTGCTTTGAATCCCATAGAGGCTCTGCGTTATGAATAAGGGGAGAGCATCCCCTATCTAATTAGGGGCGGCCCTCCGTCCCTGCCTTCGAGCCGTGAGTAGTTTGCCCATTAAAGCATGCTTCGACCTGGAAGAGGGGTTTCCCTCGGATTCTGCAACTGTGAGGAGGTGATGAAATGCCCTTTTTGGCCATCATCCTGGGCTATCTTTTCGGTTCCATCCCTTTCGCCTACCTCGCAGGGAGGTTAGTGAAGGGGATAGATATCCGCACTGTGGGCACCAAGAATATGGGAGCCCATAATGTCATGCTGGAGGTTGGTCGTCTGGTAGGCATAGCGGTCTTGCTCCTGGACATAGGCAAGGGCGCTCTCTCGGTGCTTATGGCCCGCTGGATGGACCTCCCCGACTGGGCGGCCCTCCTGGCCGGAGTAGCCGCTGTGCTGGGCCACAACTTCCCCGTCTTCCTGGGCTTCAGCGGAGGAAGGGGGCTGGCCGCCAGCATAGGCGCCATCCTGGTCCTGCTTCCTAAGGAGGCCATGGTGGCCCTCCCCATCCTCGGAGTGCTCTACATCCTCATTACCCACAGCCCATCCTTCAGCGCCATCATCAGCTTCATCATCCTCTCCCTACTCGCCTGGCTATGGACCCACCAGCCGTTGGTTTTGACCCTATCCCCACTGGCGCTCGGGGCGGCCATGGGCACTAAGCAGCTGCCCGAAGCGATTCGCCTCTGGATGAGCGCCGAAGATAAAGGAGACCTCATCCTCAACAGATTCATCCTCAACCGAGAGGGGAGGATTTGATGGGAAGGAAGTATCAGGTGGTTAGATGGATGGTTAAGGGGAATGATGGACGTTAAATCCTTATTGGTAATAGTGGTTGGCTATCTCCTCGGCTCCATTCCATCGGCTTACTTGGCCGGCCGGCTGCTCAAGGGGATAGACCTGCGCCGGTACGGGAGTGGGACGGTTAGTGGCACGGGCGTCTATTACCACGTGGCCAAGTGGGCGGTGGTTGTGGTAGGGCTCTTCGACATCGCCAAGGGCGCCTTCCCCACCTGGCTGGGGCTTAAACTCGGCTCAGGGCTGCCGGTAGCGCTGGCCGCGGGCCTGGCGGCGGTGATAGGCCACAATTGGCCCCTCTACCTGAACTTCAAGGGGGGGCGCGGGCTCAGCACCTTCATGGGGATGCTCTCGGTTACCTTCCCCCAAGGCGCCCTCTTCGTGCTGATCTCGCTGGGGGTCGGGCGACTGTTCAAGCATACGGCATTGGGAGCCCTTCTGGGCCTCGCCGCTCTGCCCCTGGTGAGCTGGGCCGCCGGGCGACCATCGGCCATGGCCTGGGCCTGTCTGGGAATGCTGCTCATAACCGTAGCCAAACGGCTGGAGGCTAACCGCATCCCCCTGCCATCGGGGCCCGAGCGCAGGCGTGTGCTGATCAGACGCCTTCTCCTGGACCGCGATGTCGGGCCGCGCGAGGCCTGGGTGCGCCGAGCGCCCTCCGACAAGGGCGGATAGATTCCAGCTATGGGGGAAGAGATGGGATTGAGATCGAATGCGGTGAAGGGGATCGATGAACTCCCCCGCCATGTGGCCATCGTGATGGATGGCAATGGGCGTTGGGCCAGGGAGCGTGGCCTGCCCCGCCTGGCCGGCCACCGAGCAGGGGCGGAAAACGCCCAGAGGGTGCTCAAAGCTGGCCGGGAGTTGGGGGTGAAGATCGTGACCCTCTATGGCTTCTCCACTGAGAATTGGAGGAGGCCATGGGAGGAGGTCCAGGGTCTGTTCAGGATCTTCGAGGAGTGCATAGAAAGGTACACCTATGAATTGCATCGAGAAGGCGTCCAGCTGCGCCACCTGGGTCGCCTGGATAGGCTGCCGGAGAGTCTGGTGGAGAAGATAAGGTGGGCTGTGGAGCTGACCAAAGGGAATGATCGCTTCATCCTCAATTTCGCCTTCAACTATGGGGGGAAGGCGGAGATCGTGGATGCGGCCAGGGGGGTCATAGAAGCCTATCGGAGGGGTGAATTCCCCCTCCATTCCTTGAATGAGGGGCTGTTTGAGCGCTTCCTTTACACCTCGGGGATGCCCGATGTTGACCTCATCATCCGCGCTGGTGGTGAGAAGCGCCTCTCCAACTTCCTCCTCTGGCAGTCGGCCCATGCCCTCTTCTACTCCACCCCCACCTACTGGCCCGATTTCGACGAGGAGGAGTTGAGGAAAGCCCTCATCGCTTACAGCCGGCAGGGAAGCCCCGCCTGAAATCACCTTGATAAAGCCCCGTGCTAAGTGCGATGGAACTAGTAAAGGCCACTTATGGGGATAACACAAGTGGCCCTCCGCCCTCTCTAAGCCCCATTCTCCCCACTTAATCACCCCTCGCCGAGCACCTCGGAAAACTTACCAAAAACGGGCATCCTCGGCCTCCCTCAGAGTGCTTTCCGCCGACCTTAACAGCTCATTTCCTCGCTTTTTCCTCTCCGGTTCGATCGCCAGCTCCCTGGTGAGAAAAATCACCCTGTCAATGGTCGCAGGCTTTGTAAATGTAATGCTCTTTCGAGAAGGGACAGCCGAATGCCTTACCCTCCAGCTTTGCCTTGACAAAGAGGGCTTTTGTGTGTATCCTTAATTTTGCAGACTCTGTGAGGTGATGCCTTGTTCTTCGATGAAGCCAGGATCTACGTCAAAGGCGGAGATGGCGGTAACGGCTGCGTGAGCTTCCGTCGGGAGAAGGGCGTGCCCCGCGGCGGCCCCGATGGCGGCAATGGGGGCAGGGGAGGAGATGTCTACCTGGTGGCCACCCCTCACCTTAACACTCTCGTCAAGTTTAAGAAACGCCGCCACTTCAGGGCGGAGAGGGGCGGACATGGGAAGGGCAAGAACCAAACCGGCAAGCGGGGCAAGGACCTCTTCATCGAAGTGCCGTTGGGCACCGTCGTCCGTGACGCTGAGACCGGAGAGCTCATCGGCGATCTCGTGGAAGAGGGGCAGATGGTTTTGGTGGCCCGAGGGGGGAGGGGAGGGAGAGGCAACGCCGCCTTCGCTGCCCCCACTTACCAGGCCCCCAGATTGGCCGAGCGGGGGGAGCCAGGAGAGGAACGCTGGCTGGACTTGGAGCTCAAGCTCATCGCCGATGTGGGCATTATCGGCGTGCCCAATGCCGGCAAATCCACACTTCTGGCCGCCGTGAGCGCCGCCAGGCCGAAGATCGCTGATTACCCCTTCACCACCTTGGAGCCCAATTTGGGCGTGGTATCCTTAGACGAGATGACCAGCTTCGTCATGGCCGACATCCCCGGTCTCATCGAGGGAGCCCATCGCGGTAAGGGCTTAGGCCATGAGTTCCTGCGCCATATAGAGAGGACTCGCCTCCTCATCCACCTCCTGGACGGAGCAGCAGCCGATCCTCTGGCCGACTACCGAGCGGTAAACCGCGAATTGGCCCTCTTCAGCAGGAGATTGGCAGCCAAGCCACAGTTGGTGGTGTTGAACAAGATAGACCTCCCTCAAGCGCAAAGGGTCTGGCCCTCGATCAAGGAGGCCATGGTCGAACGGAAGCGGGAGGCCATGGTCATCTCGGCCCTCACCGGGGAGGGAGTAAAGGAGATGCTGTGGCGGGTGGCTGAGATGTTGAAGGGCCTCCCTCTGGAGGAAGCTATCTCCCCCGAGGTGAAGGTCTTTCATCCCCTTAAGGAGGAGACATTCACCATCTCCCGTGAGGATGGAGCATGGAGAGTGCAAGGAAGAAAGATCGAACGCGTGGCCGCGATGACCAACTGGAACCTGGAGGAAGCGGTGCAGCGCTTCCAGCGTATCATGGAGGCCATGGGCGTGATAGAGGCCTTGAAGAGGGCTGGAGTGCAGGCCGGCGATACGGTCTACATCGGCGATGTCGAGCTGGAATGGCGAAGTTTAAATCCCAATGACCAATGATCAAATCCCAATTGGTCATTTGCTCATTGGTCATTGACCCATTGGTCATTGGTAATTGGATATGCGTATAGGCGTTTTTGGAGGGACATTCGATCCCATTCACATGGGGCATCTGGTGGCCGCTGAGGAGTCCTGGGCCCAGCTGGAGCTGGAACGCGTGGTCTTCGTGCCCGCTGGATTGCCTCCTCACAAGTTGGATGAGGTCATCACCCCAGCGGAGCATCGCTTGGCCATGGTCGAATTGGCCATCGCCTCTAATCCCCATTTTACCCTCTCCCGGGTGGATATAGACCGTTTCGGCCCCTGTTACACTGTGGACACCATTGAGATCCTGCGCGCCAAATGGGGGCCGGAAGCGGAGATATATTTCATCATGGGTTCGGACTCCTTAGGGGAGATCCTAACCTGGCATAAGCCGGAGCGTCTGATCAGGCTGTGCAGGCTGGCTGTGGTGAAGCGCCCGAGCTACGAAGTGGATATGGAGGAGCTGGAACGCTGCCTGCCAGGCATTACCATGCGGGTCAAGTTCATCAACTCGCCAATCTTGAACATCTCCTCCACCGATATCCGACGGCGGGTGCGGGAGGGATTGCCCATCAAGTATCAGGTGCCGGAGGCCGTGGAGAGGTACATCTACGAGCATGGCCTTTATAGGGAAGAAGATTGCGGCGCCAACCGAAAAGGTAAGGAGCGCATCGCCGACCCTATTTAAGGTGTTAAATTTATAAGTGAGCTGACAGGGCAATTCGGCTCGTTATAATTTCCCATCTAAAGGGAGAGGACCTTGAAGATCGGCCTGGTCTCCCCCTATGATTATTCCTATCCCGGCGGGGTTACGAAGCACATCTCCTACCTGGACGCCAACTTTCGGCGCTTAGGCCACGATGTGCGCATCATAGCCCCCTGCTCTGAGGACGAAGAGGATGTGCCCGGGCAGGTCATCAAGGTGTCCGGCTTCGTCGCTCCCCTTCCCGCGGGCGGCTCTGTGGCCCGCATCACCTTGTCGCCCACCATCTACCGGCGCGTCAAGAGGATACTGGAGAAGGAGCAGTTCGATATCCTCCACCTCCACGAACCCATGACCCCTGCGCTTCCCCTCGTCGTCCTGCACCACCTGGAATCGAGCCCTCGATCCATCGTGGTGGGCACCTTCCATGCCTATCGCACCAACAATATCGGCTACGAATATGGCAAGCCTGTGTTCAAGCGCTTCATAGAGAAGCTCGATGGCCGCATAGCCGTCTCCAAGGCCACCTACGATTACATCTCCCGCTATTTCCCAGGGGAGTATCGCATCATTCCCAATGGGGTGGATGTGGAGCGTTTCGGTGGCGATGTGAGGCCTGTGGAGAGGTTCTGCGATGGAAGGCCAAACATCCTCTTCGTGGGAAGGCTGGAGAAGCGCAAAGGCTTTAAGTACCTCCTCCGGGCCTTCTCCCGGATCAAAGAGGCCATCCCCGAAGCTCGGCTCCTGGTGGTAGGGGCCTACGACGAGATGGATAAGCTTCCCTTCTTGCTTTACATCCATCGCCACCATCTCGAGGATGTGGAATTCATCGGTTACGTCCCAGAGGAGGAGCTTCCTCGCTACTATCACACCTGTGACGTCTTCTGCGCCCCCTCCATCGGCTTCGAGAGTTTTGGCATCGTGCTCTTGGAGGCTATGGCCGCGGGCAAGCCGATCGTGGCCTCTGATATCGCTGGCTATCGAACTGTCCTGCGTGATGGGGAGGAGGGGTTCTTAGTTGAGCCTAAGGATGAGGAGGCACTGGCCACAGCCATCCTCCACCTTTTGAGGGACCCCTCACTGCGGCAAAAGATGGGCCAAAGGGGGAAAGCCAAAGCCTCCGCCTATTCCTGGGAAAGGGTAGCACAGCAGGTCCTGGATTATTACGAGGAATTGGCCGAGTTGGAAGGTCGAAAGCTGTGATAAGCGAGTGGGTTAGGGAGAAGACGAGGAGGTTTTTAGAGCCTTTAGCCCAATTGATGGGAAGGGCCCAGATCTCCCCCAACCTCCTGACGATGATCGGCCTCCTTCTTAACATGGGGGTGGCTTATCTTTTAGCTCGAGGCCAACTGCGTATCGGCGGATCTCTGCTCACTATAGCCGGGCTCTGCGATGCACTCGACGGGGCCCTGGCCCGTTCGAAGGGGAGGAGCAGCCACTTCGGGGCCTTCTTGGACTCTACCCTGGATCGCTTCTCCGAGGCCATCATCTATCTGGGGCTTCTGATTTTCTGCTTAGGACGAGGTGCCCGCCTGGATAGCCTCCTGGTCTACATCGCCATCGTGGGCTCGTTAATAGTCAGTTACACCAGGGCCAGGGCGGAGGGGTTGGGCATCGAATGCAAAGTGGGCCTTCTCACCCGCTTCGAGCGGATCGTCGTACTTATCCTGGGCCTCCTCACCCAGAGGCTGACCATCGCTCTGTGGATATTGGCCGTCCTCTCCCTCTTTACTGCCTTGCAGCGAATCTACCATGTCTGGCGAGTCACCAAACATACCAGTCAATAGAGCGGTTGCACAGTTAGGTGAGCATGCAACGTCTCTACTTGAGGGCAGCCAGGGCTTCGCTGGCTTTCGCGTAATTTGGATTATACTTCAGTGCCAGCTTAAACTCCTCCTCGGCCTTCTCCACCTCTCCTAAGCCCATGTAGGCTAAGCCCCGTTGATAATGCACCTCCTCGATGTCAGGGGCACTGGCTATCACTTTCCGGCTGAGGGATAAAACCTTCTTGTATTCCCCTAAGGCGTTGTAGGCCTCCAAGGGCCCGAATTGGTACCAGAGGAACCAGGAAGGGAGCCCTTCCTTTAAAGCCCGTTCATAGGCCTTAACGGCCTTCTCATATTGCCCTAAGGCGAGGTGATCGTCGCCCAGATTGAACCAGGCATAAGCATCGCCTACGCTTTCCACCTCCTGCCTGGCCTGGATCAGGGCCCTTTCGTACATGGCTTTATCCTCCCAATCCCGGCCTAGGATAACTTCGACCACCTTTTCCCTCTCTGCGAGGTAGACAGGGATATAGCGACGGTTGAAGACCCGCCAACGCTCCTCAAATGTGGCAAAGGAGAAGCGCAGATTCGGTCCCAAGTAGGAGTCGTTGAGGATGAAGCCATCTTCGTCATAGCCCTTGACCACTCGGTAGTGGCCTACAGACTGCCCATCGGGCACCAGAAGCAGCTGGTAAACAATGACGGGGATGCCATTGGAGAGCAGGGCCTTGAGGATCCTCTCATTACCGTTGACGCGGACCCTAGCTCTCAGGCCCACATTGGTCAGATAGGTGATCATCTCCTCGAAGCCGACATGCTTATCCGCATAGCGGCCCTTGACCACAGGGGCGATGTCGAGCTGGGTACGCTTTAAGCCATAGTAGCTTAGGACCATGGCTAAGGAGGCAGGGCCGCAGTTGTTAAGCCTCTGCCATTCGAAGCGCATAGGGGAGAGGACGGTTCGCTCCCCTGGAGGAGTGAGAGCGATCGTCGGCGTGGGAGAGGAAGTAGGCGTGAAGGTGGGGGCAGCAGTTGGCGTGCTTGTCGGGGTAACTGCAGGGGTGAAGGTGCTTATCGGCGTGGAAGTAGGTGCGGGGGTGAAGGTCACCGTCAGCTGAACGGGAACGAATGGCCTGGTGCAGCTGACCGCTTCTATCGTCAGCAGGCTCACAGCTAAGATCGTGAAAGTAATCCGTCTACTCATCGTCATATTCCGAGGTGATACAATGTTACCACAGAGCTTTTCTCATGGCAACTCCGCTCCCTCTCCCGATTCCTACTCCTCGTTAGAGCGTCGCTTTGTGGGGCCTGGCCGCCGGCTGATGATGGTCCTGTTAAATCCAGTGGTCATCCTTTTAGCCGCCTTGCGAGTCCCGCCTAACCTGGTCTCCATCTCCCAGATCGTTGTGGGCGGGGCGATAGCCCTCATCATAGCCGACCATCCTCGCCTAGCCTTCGTCCTATTCCTCGTCGCTCTCCTTTTAGACAGCTTGGATGGAAGCTTAGCCCGATACACAGGCCGGTGCACCCGCTTTGGTGCCATCCTCGATGGATTCTGCGACCACGTGCGGGAGATTATAGTTGTGGCCTCTTTAGCCAGAGCCGGCGCCCTCGATCCCCTCTGGGCGACCCTCTATGCCTTCGTTTATCCCGCCTTTAACCTGATCCTCTACCTCTGTAACTATCACCACACGCCCTTGCCCCTGGCCCTCAAGCCCTATTTGACATTCTACCCTGCCCTTTTCCTCCACCTATGGTGGGAGATCAATTGGCTGGACGGAGCTGTAACCCTCTCGATCATCCTGATGGGCTTGGTCATCGTCCAAGGCCTGCTACATTTATGGCGGGTTCTGGGGAAGGCTGGGGATGGATAGCTCATCGCGTCAAGTCAAATGATAATGTTACCCTGGTGAGGTTGTGGCTCAAATGATAATGTTACCGAGCCAAGGAGTCTAGCAGGCAGGTCTATGGGCAAGTCCAGGGTTTCATAAACGTCCTCACTAACACCAGGCGTAGCATTGGGCAACGAGTAAAGCTCTTCAATAAGCTTATAGATTTCCTCCCGTAGTTTTAAGGGATTAGTTTGTTCACGCAAGCCCTTTAACAACTTTAAGCGTTGGGGGTTCACAACCCCGGCTTTCTCTAACCTCTGCAGAGGTGTCTGTGCCTGGTCATATACCCTCTTTACCTTGTAACCCCCACCTGGAGACGGAACTATTACCTTTTCCATCGTCCTCATCACCGGCAGGAAAAGGTTGTGATAAATCCACATCTTCTGATAAATGGTGTTTAGAAGGATGGTCTGGGCCATGGTGTCCAGGCGGTCATAGCCTATGTAAGAGCGCACCTGACGCATCCGCTCGCATTAGGCTACCATTGAACGCCCTGCTCGTAAGAAAG
>CAYYKQ010000044.1:0-13704 GCA_964440965.1 uncultured Anaerolineae bacterium
CCCGACATGATGAACATCTACAACGGCAACATCGTCCTCGACGAGAACGGCGAGGCATGGGTGGAGCTGCCCGAATGGTTCCAGGCGCTCAACCAGGACTTCCGCTATCAACTCACGCCCATCGGCGCTCCAATGCCCAACCTCTATATCGCCCAGGAGATCCAGGACAACCGCTTCAAGATCGCCGGCGGTGAGCCCGGCATGAAAGTATCCTGGCAGGTGGCAGGCATCCGCCACGACCCCTGGGCTGAGGCCAACCGCATCCCGGTGGAGGAGGAGAAGCCGCCCGAGGAGCGTGGCACCTATCTGCATCCCGAGGCATACGGCTTGCCAGAGACGATGGGATTGGCCTACAAGGAAGCCCAAGCACATCGGGCCGAGCGGGAGGCTCGAGAGAGGGGAGGCCCATGAAGCGGATTATGATTATCCTCTTGTCGGGACTGGTCGTTCTCCTTGTAGCCTGGCGAGTATTAGCGGCAGGAGGCTACGACCTCTCTTGGTGGACAGTGGACAGCGGCGGCTACACCTTCAGCACCGGCGGGGATTACTCCCTGGGCGGCACTATCGGTCAGCCGGATGCGGGGGTCATGAGCGGCGGGGACTACTCCCTGGCCGGTGGCTTCTGGGGCGGCGGTGCGGCACCAGTGGAGCACAACATCTACCTGCCCCTGGTGCTGAAGGACTACTGACGGTAAGTGGGCGCCAGGGTAGGCTTCTGCCCGCCCTGGTGCCCAAACAACCGACGGCGAACTGCGCCTAACAGAGCGTTTGCGACAACCCCTTCGTTGTGCTCCGGCACTGCGCAAGCTTGCTTGTGCACTAAACAAAGCCCAACTAAGGAAAATGCTTCGGAATGTAACGAAGGGGCAGCGAGGTGATCGCCCAAAGTCTTTGGTTCTTTAGGGATAGGAGGCTGGAGGAAGCTTTCTTGTCCTGAGTTCTATCCTGCAGAAAGGCAACACAGGGATGGGCATTCGCAGATTAACTTTCCACATGCTCCCGGCATTTATCTTCCTGATAGCCCTGCTCCCTCGCATCGTCTCGCCGGCTGCGTTCATCAGTTGGGACGAGCCGATGTGGGCTTTCAGATCCATCAAGTTTCTGGCTGCCCTGAGGGAAGGCCGGTGGGCTGAGACGTTCATCACCGGCCATCCGGGCGTGATTACCACCTGGGTTGGCTCAGCGGCCATCGCCGTCAGGCATTTCCTCCTGGGGTTGGGATCGGAAGCCGATTGGGCCTGGCTGTGTGAGCTGTCCTCCCTGGACCCGCGCGATTTAGAGGCTATGCGAAGGCTGGCCCCTTACCTTCCCGCAGCCAGGATCGCGGTGGCCTCCTTAGCTGCCCTCACCATTACAGGCATCTACCTCCTGGCCAAGCGGCTTTTCGACGAACGGACGGCCATCCTGGGCGCCCTCCTGTTGGCCTTTGATCCCTTCCACTTAGCCCTCTCCCGCCTTCTCCATTTGGATGCGCTGGCTGCGGGCTTTATGGCCCTTTCCCTGCTGAGCCTATTGGTCTACCTGATGAGGGCTCGCTCCAGTCTTTACCTCACCCTTTCAGGGTGTATGGCCGGGCTGGCTGCTTTGAACAAATCCCCAGCCCTTTTCCTTCTACCTTTCTCCCTCCTCCTGCTGGCCGCATCCGAACGTGGGCTGAGGCGACGGGCCCTCGAGGCCCTCCTCTGGACGGCCTCAGCATCTGCGACGATCTTCGCTCTCTGGCCAGCTATATGGGTCGATCCCTTAGACACGGCAAAGGGAGTGTTTGACCTGGCTTGGGGCTACGCCGCCCACGCCGAAGCCACCTCCAGGTTCTTCTTAGGCGACATCTGGGAGGACCCCGGCTTGCTTTTCTACCTCCTTGCCCTTCCTTTTAGGTTGTCGCCCCTCTCCCTGCTGGGCTCCTTGGCCTCCTTGCTTCTCCTGTTTGGGCGAGGGGATGAGCAGAAGCACTCGTTGGCTATCCTATGGGCCTATTCCCTCTCCTTCATCCTCTTCTTAGGTTTGGGGTTCAAGAAGTTCGATCGTTACCTCTTGCCCGCTTTCCCCGCCCTTGACCTCGTCGCCGCAGCGGGCCTGCTCGAGCTCGAAAGGATGTGCTCCGAGCTGGTGTCTCTCTCAGCGAAGATAAAAGGAACAGGGTTTTCCCTGAGGCTATCCTCGGGGATCCTCATCGTCCTCGTTTTGCTCCAGGCCGGCCACACCCTTTTCTACCATCCCTATTACCTTGCTTACTACAATCCCCTCCTGGGCGGTCTCAGCCGGGCCGCAAAAGTCCTGCCCGTGGGATGGGGCGAGGGGCTGGATCAAGTGGCCGATTATTTGAATCAAAAAATGGGTGCAGAGGAGCTCCAGGTGGCTGGAGGAGGGATACCAGGGCTGGGGCCGTTGTTCCAAGGGGAGACCGTCCCTCTGACGCCGGCCAGCCTGGTCAATGCCGATTATGTGGTCATCTACATAAGCGATGTGCAGAACCGTTCCCCCTTAGCTCTCGCCTTCCGAAGCCAGCAGGAGCCGGAATACATCCTTCGGCTTCACGGGCTGGAATATGCCTGGGTCTATCGCAATGAGAGCTATCTCCCTCAAATCGCTTACATCGAAAGGCATGCCCGGGTGGGCGACCTCGTTTTGCTCAGCGCCCCTTCCCTTTTCGCCAAGCATTATCGGGGCCATTTGCCTCTTCACGTCCTGAGCGGGAGGGATGAAGACCAGATCGTGAGGGAGCTAAGAGGCCTTTCGGCTGGATGTAAGCGAATTTGGTATGTCTTCTATCCGAAGGTGGCCGCTGAGGGGGCTGAATTGGCTCTCTACCAGCTAGCTACCCACGCCTACGAGGTCGAGAGGTGTTCGTTCCCTATCCCAGCCGCTTCTCAGCAGCTATTGGCCACCGTTACTTGTTACTTGCTGCCTGACCCGCCGAACTTTCAGGCGGTCTCATTGCGCGAACTCGCCCCTAGGCCCGAGTTCGAGGGCGGATTAGAGCTCGAAAGTTTCGGCTTGGCTGAGGATAAGGCCCGATGGGGCAGGAAGCTCGGGGTGGTCCTTAAGTGGAGAGCGCTGCGAAAGCTCGAACGGGATTATACCGCCTTCCTCCACCTGGTGGATGAGCAAGGCCATATTTGGGGACAGGCCGATAAGCAGCTTCGCAACGAGGCCGACTTCCCCACCTCCGCTTGGGAGGCAGGGGATGAAGTGATTCAGAGATATGCCCTGCCCCTCTGGGCCGGCATTCCACCCGGCCGCTATCGGCTTAAGGTCGGCCTATATCACTCGGACACCGGCCAAAGGCTAAACCTCCCTGGTCAAGGCGGCATTCCCTATGATCTGGGGGAGATAAAGGTGGCCTCATCGCCGCTGATCCCCTCCTTGGAGGAACTGGCCATCCCCCATCTCCTTCGGCAGGAGATGGGCAAGGTGGAGCTTCTGGGCTACGGGCTAACGGAGATGGTGAAGCCGGGGCAGGAAATCCACCTTGACCTCTTCTGGAGCGTTTTGGCTCCGCTCGAAGAGGATTACGCCCTCCTCCTACAGCTTCGTGATGAAGCAGGGAAGGTATGGGCGAGCGAGGAGCTCGCCCCAGCGAACGCCGATTATCCCACCACCTGTTGGAGGGAAGGGGAGATGATACGCGGCCGATACGACCTCCCCGTCAGAGCTGAGGTTCCTCCGGGCAGGTATCAACTATGGATCGATCTCGTCGATAAGGAGGGCCGAAGCCTGGCAGGCGCTTTCCCTCTAACCGAGGTGGAGGTGGCCGGGAGGAGGCGGCTCTTCGAAGTGCCGAAGGGCATTCAACACCCCATATGGATCAACCTGGGTGACAAGATAACCCTCCTCGGCTATGACCTGGAGGAGAGAGAGGTTAAACCTGGAGGGATCATTCATCTCACCCTCTACTGGCGGGCCGAGAAGGAGATGGGAACCAGCTACAAGGTATTCACTCACCTTTTGGACGAAAGGGGACGCATCTGGGGGCAGAAGGATAGCGTCCCCCGCTCAGGGGAAGCCCCTACCACGGGATGGCTTCCCGGCGAGGTCATCATCGACGAATACGAGATGCCCGTCAGGCTCGACGCCCCGCCAGGGGGATACGTGATCGAGGTGGGGATGTACGATGAAGGGACGGGGAAGCGATTGGCCGCCTTCGGCAGGAAAGGGGAGAGGCTAACGGACGATCGCATCCTACTGACCAGTGTGAGGGTGAATCCTTAGGATAGGAAACCGATGCGAAAAAATGCTTGGCTTCTGATCTCCATCTTGATCCTGGCCTTAGCCCTGCGCCTATTCAGACTGAATAGCAGTCCTCTCTGGTGGGATGAGGGGAACAGCGTCTACTTCGCCGATCTCCTCGCGCCATCCCAAGTACTGGCTGAGACGATAGCCACCCATGACACCACTCCGCCCGTCTACCGGCTGGCCTTGGGGTTGTGGGCCCGAGCAGCGGGGTTCTCTCCCTTTGCCGTGCGCGCCTTCTCAGCCTTCTGGGGCATGCTATCAGTGTGGGCTATCTGGATATGGGGGAGGTGGCTCGGCGGGTACAGGATGGGAGTTATAGCGGCGGCCTTAGTAGCGGTGAGTCCGGCCCTTGTGCAGCACAGCCGTGAGGCCAAGGGGTATTCGATGCTTGTGTTCCTGGCCCTGCTCCAAGGCTATATCTGGGCTAGAGGACTCGGTTATCTTCGGAAGCCCTCCTCGCGTGAGGAGGGCAGTCGCCTCCCCTGGGCTATAGCCTACATCGTGCTGACCACCTTGGTTTTAGGCACGCATTACTATTCGATCCCGTTCATCGCGGTGCAGAACCTATGGGTGATGGCCGATTGGGGAAGCCGTGCTTCTCGCATCGGGTTTAGATCTGCGGCTGGGGAGCTGGGGCGATGGCTTGCCTTACAGGTGGGGAGCGCGTTCCTCCTTCTCCCCTGGGTGCTGGCCATATGGCGATCTACTTTAGAGGGCCTGAGCGGGGCTAGCTCGATCAAGTCCCCATTGGAGTGGTACAGCTATGGGCACCTCGTCCTCACATACCTGCTGGGCAGCCCCTTCGGTGTCTCCCAAGGCGTTATGGCCGCGACCACAGCGATGGTTTTGGCCTGTACGGCGATCGGCTTCAGGGCCTTAGGCCGTCGGCCAGCGATTATGCTGGCCTGTTGGGCCCTCGTTCCGTTCTTGATCGCCTATCCATTGCAAAGGATTTATCCCTTCTTTTATCCGCGGCTTCTCCTCTATACGTTGCCGGCATGGCATCTGCTGGCGGCTGCAGGCATCCAAGCCATCCTTCCTTCGATGCCCGGCAAAGCGATAGCTTTAGGGCTTGCGGTGTGCTTAGGGTATTCACTGCTCGGGCTCTACGGCTCGGCCATCGGGATGCCGGAGGAGGATTACCGTCCCCTGATCTCCGATCTGCGCAGCCTGGCCTCCCCTGGCGATGCCGTTCTGCTCACCTATCCATGGCAAATCGGCTATCTGAAAAGCTATGCCCCCCAGCTCTGCGATGCCGTCACCATCTATCGAAATTGCTGCCCCTCAGCGACGATGCCAGGCAGCCTGCAGGGGATCGTCGATCGCCACCGACGGGTCTGGCTCATCACCTATCGGATCGCCAACGATGACCCCCATGAGGTTGTTGGAAGATGGCTGAACAGCCATGCCCTCTGCGTCTTTAACTCCTGGTATGGCGTGAGCCAATTGGCCCTCTTTACGAAATCGGAGGCTGCCGAAGGGAAATGGCATGCCGATTGGAAAAGGTTCGGCGATTGCATGGTTTTCTTAGGCTACGACCTTGACTCTGCCACCGTTGAGCCTGGCGGCAGACTTAGTTTGACCCTCTACTGGAGGGCACTACGGCCGATGGAGGATAGCTACACCATCTTTACCCACCTCGTCGACGCCGATGGGCATATCTGGGGGCAATGGGACAACCCTCCCATGCAAGGCAGCTATCCTACGACGGAATGGGAGGCGGAGGAATTCATCCCCGATAAATACGAGATTCCAGTGAGGATGGATACCCCAGCTGGCGAGTATCGTCTTGAGGTCGGGGTATACAACCGAGAGACGATGGAACGATTGCCCGTTTTCAACGACAAAGGCGAACGCCTGCCGGATGATCGGGTGTTGCTGGAGTCCAAGGTGTTCATCCTGGGCGTCGAGACCTATACCGTTCACCTCCCTATCGTGTCCAGTGGAGGAGGAACTCGAGCCCAGATCTCAATCGGCCGATGTGCTGATAAGGTCCACAGAGAGGAGGACAAGTTGGTGCGCAACGGGAAGGAGATCCGACTTGTCGGGGTGAATGCCACCTGGCTGACCCGCGGCGACTTCCCCGAGGAGAGATGGGATGAGGTATTGAGCTTCCTCTCTAAGTATGTAAACTGCGTCCGCATCTGGGTGTTTCCGGGTACAGACCTGGATAAACTTGAGAGGTTACTCGATCTCGGGGCTAAATACGACCTCCTGTTTGGCATAACCTTCGAAACATTCCAGGAGGTTCCCGAATATTCACGGTTCGACCAGAGGTGGTTCGCCGAGGGATATAAACAGACCTACTTGCCCTTCGTCAAGGAGGTGGTCAGCCGCTTCAAAGGCTCATCGCAGATCGCCTTCTGGCAGATGATGAACGAGCCGAACCCTTGGGGATGGCCCTGGGGATGGAAAGGCTCGGGTATCGACACCTTCGAGCGGTGGATCAGGGACGTGGCGGCAGAGATACGCGCCATAGATCCCTGTCATCCCATCTCCATCGGCTTGATCAGCGTGGCCAGCATAGGAAACAACGTAGATCCCGAGAGATGGATCAAGGAGATCCACACGAGCACGGAGGTTGATCTCATAACGGCCCATGTCCATAAACAGCAGGGTAAGGAGGAGATCGAGCTGGCCAACGAGATCGGTTATCCGATCGTGTTTACTGAGGTCTGGATTAACCGATCTTCCAACGTGGAAAAGCGTCGCGATTGGGTCTTGGGATTTGCGGAAAGGCGCTTCCGTAAGGGGCTGGATGGGCTATTGCTCTGGCAATTCAAGGAGCCCACCCGAAAGTACCCATGGAAATACGAGATCACCGAGGATGAGATCGCCGTTTGGGAAGTTTTGAGGATGTTCCGTTAGAGGGCCAGTGAAATCACAAGTGTTTCATATCCAGGCTGGAAAGGTGAAGAGCTCGGCCTTGACGGCTGCTGCGGCCAAAGCGCTACCTTACCTCTTGGTTCTCCTCGCCTTCTCCCTGCGCATCTACCGCATCGACTACCAGAGCGTCTGGCAGGATGAGGGGGTTAGCATCCATCTGGCAGGGTTAAGCATCCCTGCTATCCTTGCCGATCGGGCGAGCGACGTCCACCCACCCCTCTACTTCGTCCTCCTTCACCTCTGGACGGAATTGGCTGGCTTCACCGAGCTGAGCGTCCGCTTCTTCTCGCTCCTCTTCGGCGTGCTTCTTATCCCCATGGTGTATTTCGTGGCTCGCAAAATCTTCGGCACGAGGACGGCCCTGGCGGCAGCAGCCATCACCACCTTCAGCCCCTTGTGCGTCGTGTACTCCCAAGAGGCGCGGATGTACAGCATGCTGCCTTTGGTTTATCTGCTCCTCATCTATAAGCTGTATCGGATGGCATGGGGAGGAGGCTGGAGATGGAGGGATTGGGTAAAATTGACCATCTTGGAGCTGCTGGGTTTATATCTCCATTACTTCTCCATCTTCGCTGTGATCTACGTAAACCTGTTTGTGGCTGCGTTATGGCTGAGGAAGCATGAGGCGATCGAGCTGCGCCGCTGGCTTTTCAGCCAGATGCTGACAGTTCTGCTTTACATGCCCTGGGTTTGGGCGGTCGTGGAGTGCTGGACGAGGGCAAATCTGTTGCCCCACCATCTTGGTGGGCCCTCTAAGGTGATGAATTCCCTCGATTTGGTAAGCTTTATCTGGTGTTTCTTCATCGGGGGCAAGGACCTCAGAGGCCATCCGCTTTTCATCTCGTTTGCGACCCTTCTGGCGATCGCCTTCGCCGGGGCTCTCTCGTTTGCCCTCAAGGACGATCGGCGCCGCCGAACCATGATCACCCTCTGCCATTGGATAGCTCCCTCGAGCATGCTCTTCATTGTTTGGTGGTGGAGTCCAAGGGTCCACCCCAGGTATATCCTGATGGTCGCGCCCCCTCTCTTCATCCTCATGGGCCATGTTATCTCGGTTCTGAGCCAGGCGAGGAGGCCATCCAAGCTGGCCGCCGCTTCCCTGGCAACGGCGCTGACGGCAACCTTCACCCTCGGCCTGATGATCTCCTACTTCGATCCCCGCTATTTCAAGGACGATGTGCGGGGGATGGTCAGATACATAGAGCGGATCAGCAATGCGGATGATCTCCTAATCGTCCGCCCTGGGGATTACTCCGTGCCTTACTATTACAGAGGGGATGCATCCATCGCCATGATAAAGACTTACGACGAGGCCCAAAAATTAGCATTGCTTAGGGAATCCACTCATGGAAAGAGGAGGGTGTTCCTCATCTGGCCTTTCGGCGCCTCGCTCGGGAGGTTCCCTTTCCTCCTGGAGATGCACGGAAGGTTAACGAGCAGGAGATTGTTCAGAGGCTATAGCCTGAGGGTCTACGAGCTGGAGCGGGACATCTTCCCTCCGCAGGTCGAGCCCATTTGGGCCGATTTCGGCGACCTGCATCTCACGGGGGCCTTCTACCAGGATGAGGTTGAAGCGGACAATGCCATCTGCGTTGCCCTCCGCTGGCGGCTGGCTCGGGCCACTAAGAGGGCCTATAAATCTACGGTCATTCTTTGGGACGAGGAAGGACACTGCCTCTCAAGTGCCGATGTGCTTCTTCTAAACGGCTGGGGCTTCTCAACCGACCATTGGGCTCGCGGGGAGGAGGCGGTCAGCTACTACATCGTGCCCGTGCCCTTGGGCACGCCCCCCCTTACCTATCGGCTCACCGTCGGCGTCTACGATGCCAAGACCCTAAAGGACCTGGACCTTCTCGATGAGGCGGGGAATCCGGCGGGCAGGGATTTTCTCCTGGGCGAGGTCAAGCTGACGAAGGCACATGATTTCCAACGAGACCCTTACGGCACCCGTAAGGGCCTCCGATTGGAGGCCCCGGAGGAGCCGGAAGTGGCCGAGGGGCTGGCCCTGGAGGGCTTCGCCATCAGGGAGATGCCAGCGCGGGTGCTTAACGTCACGCTGCGGTGGAGAGCTTTGCGAGACGGACTTCCTCGTTACGTTCCCCGCCTTCGCCTCCGCCAGGGTGACGCCCTCCTGGCCGAGGTGGGAAGCCCTCTCTTTGAGGGACGTTATCCGACGAGCGAGTGGTCTCGAGGGGAGGTGGTCTTCGAGCAGAGGGACTTGATCTATCCCCCTAAGCCTGGTCGAGCGGTATTGGAGCTGGAAGTCGGTCGCGGGATCACCCATTTAAAGGGGGTGGAGCTGAAAGGGGCTGAGCTCCTGTTCGAGCCCCCACCCATGCAGTACCCGGTGAGGGCGCGCTTCGGCGAAATCGCCCAGCTCATCGGCTACGACCTTAGCAGAACCGAGGTGAGCTCCGGAGGCAGGGTGAAACTCACCCTCTGCTGGCGGGCCTTAAACGAGGGGCCCGTTAAGACGAGCTACAAGGTGTTCGCCCATCTCCTTAATGGGGAGGGAAGACTTATCGGCCAGCACGATGGATTCCCTGCCGAGGGGACGAAGCCCACCACGAGCTGGGTGGAAGGGGAGATAATTATAGATGTCCATGAGATGGGGTTCAGGGAGCCCTACCGGGGCAAAGCTACCATCGAGGTGGGGATGTACGATCCGCAAACAGGAGAACGCCTGCCGGCCTTCGATGAGGAGGGGAAGCGATTGCCCAACGATAGAGTACTTTTGGATACGGTGGTAACCGTCAAATGAGCTTTACGGCAGTTCTATCCCTCGCTCCAGGATGAGGCGATCGGCGAGCAGGTGATGGCCTTTCGCATCGATGGCCTTTAACCTCTCCATCGTCTCGGGTTCATAGACACCCACCGCTAACCGATAGTGGCCCGCTGGCACATCTGTCAGGTCCAAAGCCACCTCCTCGCTCACCACCTCTCCTTCCTCCCACCATGAAGTGGGAATGGGGGGCATGGAGTCGTGCTGAGCGACGATCCTCTCAGTGGCCGGGTCGAAGAGGTGGACGAAGACTTTATAATCCTTCTCCATCCGCCGCAGCGATCGCCAATGCAGTTTCAGCAGCAATTTGTCGTCCATCCGGACGAGGTCGCAGCCCAGGAGGCGCATCCGCCCTCCGAAATCCACATTCAGTTCGGTTTCCATAGTGGGGATAGCATGGCTGGGTTGTCTTCTCCCAACGGGGATGCGTGCCGAGCCGATGGGCGCAAACGAGGCAGGGTCGTAGAGGATGACCTCCAGCAGGCAGGCCTTATTCATCGAGGCCCTTAGGATGTAGCGATCGTGGATGAGCTCGCCATCCCTCCACATCCCGGTTGGATAGAGGCCATAGCAGGGCTGGGTGTCTAAGGAGGAGAGGACGCGGCCTTGGGCGTCCTTGAGGCGCAGGGAGAGGGCGTAGTTGTAACCCACTGGCCTATCAGCCAGCCAGGTTAGCCTTACCTCCGAAGCTTCCGGCCCCTTTGGCTGCACCTTGACTTCACTCAGGGCGATGCTCGGCCCGAAGCGGGCGATGATCGGCTCGTCGCCTGTGGCCTCAATCAGATTACGGATGCGTACCGGGCGGAGGTAAATAGTGCTCAGGGTCTGGCCCTGCTCAGTGATGGGCTTTATCTCGGTTTTCCCCCTCCAGACCTGAACTTTAATAAGATAAAGGCCTCGCACCGAGGTCTTAGGTATCCGCAGGAGGTGACGAGTCGTCCCGGCCCGTAAGTGAACCCTCGCCTTAACCAAACAGGCGGGAACGTGGAAGAGGTGTTCGGCGGCCGAGACCAGGCTCACCTCGGCCATGAGATCGCTGTCCCTGACCTCATCCCAACGGAGGACGACCTCGATCATCTCACCAGCTTGGACTTCGTCTTTCGAGATGGAGTAGCCCATGAGGCGTGCTGCATGGCCGAATCGCACCCCAGTTGGGTTGTGATGCGGATAAGGCATGCGGGTGAAGTCCATGGTGAGGTCAGAAGAGGGATGGGAGATGAGGGATGAGGAGAGGAGGAGGGCTGCGGCGAGGGTGATCCACCATGCCTTCTCTCGTAAAGCCTTAGGCCATTGGCCCTTGAGGAGCAAAAAGATCGCGGCCAACATGGCAACCAGGGAGAGGCCCTCGCTCCAGGCCCGCAGAGGTGTACGGCCTAAGCTCAGGACGATCCTGTGTTCCCCGCGCTTGACATCCAGCCCGATGTAGCCCAGATTCTCAACCGGCCAGATCTCCCTGGGCTCGCCATCCACCCAGGCCCTCCAGCCAGGGAAATAGTAAGTGTGGAAAGCCAAACGCGCATCGGAGGAGGCGGAGAGGAGCCACTCCTCGCGGGTCGGGCCGAGATCCACCAATTCGGCCCTGGTGAGCAGGCCATTGCGAGCCCGCTCGCTGCTGGGACAAGTGTGAGGGCTCTGTGATCCTCCTGTGAGCGGGCTTGCGACCTTTAGCGCTAAAGGCGGAGGCTTTCCTTTCCCTTCGAGCAGCGCCTCGGAGGTGAAGGGGCGCGTCCCTACCCAACGGGGCAGATACTCATGGCGAACGGTGGTACCCAAGTTGGCCGTGAAGTACTCGTAGATGCTTAAACGCTCCGCTGTGACATCCTCCTCCCCGATAGGCAGATACTCCGGATGTAGATTTAACATGGATGTGATCAGCATGGCCACGCTTAAGGCGATGGCCGTTATATGGGAATGCCGAAGGCCCCTTACGAGATGGCCGCTGATGAGGCTGGCAAAGAGGGCCTGAACGGAGAGGAAGCGCCAAGGGAACTGTACGAAGGGAAGCAGCGGTAGATGGTCCCACAGAGGGCGGGAGAGGGGGGTGATGAGGAGGGTACTTCCCAAGAGGCCGATCAGGAGAAGGGCCTCATGGGCTTCGCTCCTTCGGCTTCTAAGCCAGTGAGCGACGATGGAGGCCATGCCCAGGAGCGCCAAGGCGGCCTGGACAGAGCTCATGGCGAAGCATTTCAACCCCTCTTCCACGGTGTAGTCGAAAAGCAGGGAGCTCTGCACGAGGTCAAGTCCTCGGAAGTGGCCGCTGTAGTGGAAGTAGCCGGTGGTCATCCCTTCCAACTGGACGTATTCCCTCTCCAAGAGGGCTGGAAGCCAGAACCAGGCACTTATTCCTAATCCCAGGCCGATGCCGCCGATCGCGTATAGCGTATAGCATATGGCATATGGTTTGCCTCCCTCTCCACTGTGGACGATAGGCCATAGGCCGTAAGCTATAAGCCATAAGCCGACAAATGGGGTGAAGATAAGGGCCGAGGCATTGTGAGTTAAAACCAGCCCTCCGTAGCTCAGGGCCACCAGGGCGACATTCCCTGTCGAAGGGGTCTCCTTAAGGCGTAGCAGGGCCCAGAGGATGAGTGGATAGAGGGCGAAGGCATAGAACTCGGAGAGGGAATCGCCACGTACATACACATTGACCAGGTGGAAGGGAGCATAGGTGTAAGCCAAGGCCGCCAGGAGAGCGCTGGCCCGATCAGCGAAGAGGTGCTGGGCCAGGATATACATCGCCGCTGCGGCAGCCACGAAGCCCAGGATCTGGGTCAACCTGATGGCCTCAAGGTAGCCGAGGCCCCCAAGCTTGAATAGGGCGGCCAGGTAGTAAGGCAGGGAAGCATAGAAATCGAAGAAGGGGTAGCCCAGGCCATAGGCGGCATCGGGCATCCAGCGGGCGGGGAAGACCCCTGCTTGCAGGTTACGGAGAAGCTGGTGGAGGCGGAAAAGGAGAAAAGGGCTGTCGCCTCCCGCCCGGGTGTTGATAAAACCCTTCAGCAAGGGGAGCCAGGCGGGAACGCTCAGGAGGAGCGTTGAGGCGAAGCCCCATCCCTTGGCCCCTTGCCTAGCGAAGACGCGTTTAGGCATAGCAGATAATAGAGTTGTTGCACAATTGACTGATCGGCTCCAAAAGCGTGATTTTCTCCTATGAAGGCCAAACCATGCGCAGAAATGGGATGGCCTGGCCTCCAAGATCGCTTCGCGGGAGACAAAAGTTCCCAAAGTTTAGGCGATTCCGGTTTTAGGCCTGTCCACAATTGTGCAACAACTCTAATGACGCCCCTATTGCGATGATCGGCGCAGGAGGTTGAAGCTTACGGCTATTCCTCCTGCCAGAGCTATGACGAGGAGGCCGCTGATCCTATACGCCATAGCGCCAGCTTTGGAGATGAAGGATGGACCGGGGGTGGGAGTCGGCGTAGGACCTGGGGTCGGCGTGGGGATGGGCGCTAATCGATCCCCAAACTCGATGTCGATGGAGGATCCAGGTGCCAAGGATATTCCCCATTTATCCACCGTAGTGGACTCGTAGCCAGGGGGATTGAACTCTGAGACGAAGTAATTGCCCGGCAGGAGGCCATCAAAGCAGAAGGGAGGGCCAGCTTCGGTGGTATGGATGTCCACAACGTGGCGGGCATCCGCCACTGTGATAACGGCGTCAGCAAGCGCTTCTTCATCGGGGTCACGCAGACCGTCGCCGTTGAGGTCGTTGTAGACGGAGACGCAGATGGAGCCGGTCTGTGGGGTCGGCGTGGGGGTGGGGGTTGGGGTGACGATCGGCGTCGGGGTGGGGGTCG
>CAYYKQ010000045.1:0-13557 GCA_964440965.1 uncultured Anaerolineae bacterium
GCCATAGCCAAAGTGCTCCTGGAGGAGGGCTATCGGGTGTCGGGCTCCGACCTGAAGCTCTCGCCCATCACCGACGCCCTGGCCGAACTGGGAGCCACTATCTACGAGGGCCATCGCCCGGAGAACGTGGGCGATGCCCAGTTGGTCATCGTCTCCTCGGCCATCCCTCCCGACAACTCCGAGGTGGTGGAGGCCAGGAGGCGAGGCATCCCCGTGGTCAAGCGCGATTGGATGCTCGGCGAGATGACACGCGGCCGCTATACTATCGCCGTGGCCGGTTCACATGGCAAGACGACCATCACGGCCATGCTCGCTTTTGTCCTCACAGAGCTCGGACTTGACCCCAGCTTTATCGTGGGTGGGATACTTCAAAACCTGGGGACGAATGCCAAAGCCGGGAAGGGGGAATACTTCGTCATCGAAGCTGACGAGTACGACCGCGCCTTTCTGGGCCTTAGGCCGAACATCGCCGTGGTCACCAACATCGAAATGGACCACCCCGATTGTTACCCCAGGGTGGAGGAGATGGTTGAGGCCTTTCGAAAATTTGTAAACTTGGTGCCGGATGGGGGTTGCATCGTAGGATGTGGGGATGAGGGAAGGGTGAGGGAACTGCTGGAGGCTAGAAACTGGAAGCTGGAAGCTGGAAGGGTCGTCACTTACGGGTTAAGGGAGAGTGTGGATTGGCGGGCGGTGGATATTCGGCCTAATGAACTGGGCGGGAATGACTTCGTTGCCCTGCACGACGGGCGGGCGGTGGGCGAGTTCAGCCTGCAGATACCGGGCCTGCACAACGTGCAGAACGCCTTGGCAGCCATCGCCGTCGCCCACCGGCTGGGCCTCGACCTGAAGGGCGTGGCCGAGACGCTCCGGAACTTCCAAGGGACGAAGCGGCGCTTCGAGGTGAAAGGGGAGGTTAAGGGCGTAATCGTGATTGACGACTATGCTCACCACCCCACCCAGATACGAACCACCCTGCGGGCGGCTCGGGAGCGCTATCCAAACCGGACGATCTGGGCCGTCTTCCAGCCCCATACCTACAGCCGTACCAAGGCCCTGCTGGATGATTTCGCCGCCAGCTTCGCCGATGCCGACCACGTGGTCGTGACCGACATCTACCCCGCCCGGGAGTTTGACACTTTAGGCGTGAGCGCCGCCGAGATCGTGGCTCACATGTCCCATCCCGATGCCCGCTACATCGCCGATCTGGATGAAGTCGTCGCCTATCTTCTCCCCCGCCTCCAGCCCGGCGACGTGCTCCTCACCCTGAACGCGGGGGATGGGTATGAAGTGGGGGAGGGTGTTTTGTCCAGGTTGAAGGAGGGAAGGGGGTATGACCTCGAAAAACTATGAATGGTATATAAAAACCGACACCAGCAAATATGCGGGCAAGTGGATAGCCATCCTTAACCAGAGAGTTGTAGCCAGTGGTGACGATGCCAAAAGGGTCTACGAGGAGGCCAAGGCTAAGAGCCAGCCTGGCGATGAGATTTCAATTGCTAAAGTCCCTCCTCATGGGCTGATGATCTTAGAGGAGCTCTTGGGATGATTACCTTTAAAATAGGGCGGAGCGAGGCGAATTCGATGAGGTTGTCTATCGCCCCGTGGCCACGGTAGAGTTCCTCTCCCGTAACGGCGAATGGATCAAAGCCCATCCCTACATTGATTCAGGAGCAGATGTTACCCTACTTCCCCTCTCTTTAGGAAGGCTATTAGGATTGAAAATCGAAGAGGAGAGGCTTCGGGAACTTCGCGGAGTAAGCGGCTACGGAGTGCCTATAGTGTTCGACAGCGTCCGCATGAGGATAGGAACTCTAGAGTTTGAAGGCCGAGTGGCTTGGGCCTTAATCGAGGAGGTGCCTCCGCTACTAGGAAGATCGGATGTCTTCGATCACTTTGACATTACCTTTAAGCAGCGGGATGGGGAAATTGTGTTTGAAGAGAGAAGCACTTGAGAGGATAAGGAGCATATTCGGCGATAGGGTGCGTTTGAACGAACCCATGGCCCTCCATACTTCCTTCCGTATCGGCGGGCCGGCAGACCTCTACGCTGTGGCCACAAGTGCTCGAGAGTTGGTCGAGCTGATCTCGCTGGCGGAAGAGCATCAAATTCCCTATCTCATCATCGGCCGGGGAACCAACATCCTAGTCTCCGACAAAGGGATCCGAGGGCTGGTGATAGAGAGCAGAGCCCAAGGCGTGCGCTTCGAAGGAGATGCGATCGTGCATGCCGAAAGCGGGGTGCTTCTGGGAGATTTAGCCTATGAGAGCGCACGACGGGGCTTGGGAGGACTGGAGTGGGCGGTGGGCATTCCCGGCAGCGTGGGAGGGGCTATCGTGGGCAATGCTGGAGCCTATGGCGGCTACATCGGCGATGTGGTATGGAAGGCCACCGTGCTTAAGGCCAACGGCATAGTGCACGAACTATCCGTTAAAGAGCTGGGCTTCGGCTACAGGACGAGCAGGTTTAAGGAGCAGGGGATAGGAGATAGGGGGCGGGAGGTCATCCTCTCGGCGGAGTTCGCCCTGCACCCGGAGCCTGTGGAGATGCTTATAGCTAAGATGGCTGATTACACGCGCCGACGGGAGGCCAAGCAGCCCACCGAGCCCAGCGCTGGCAGCGTCTTCAAGCGAACGGAGCGGTATCCAGCAGGCTTCCTCATCGAACAGGCCGGCCTCAAAGGGAAGCGCATCGGCGATGCCCAGATCTCGCCTAAACATGCCAACTTCATAGTCAACCTGGGCAGGGCCAAGGCAAGCGACGTTAAGGCCCTCATCGACTTGGCTCAGGAGACCGTCTTCGAGGAGTTTGGGGAGAAGCTGGAGTTAGAGATCGAGCTGGTGGGAGAGTGGGAAAGGTGAGGAGGCAGAAGACGATGGGCAGGAAACTCAGGGTTGGCGTCGTCTTCGGCGGCAGGAGTGGGGAGCACGAGGTCTCCCTGGTCTCAGCCAAGGGGATCATGGGCGCTATGGACAAAAACAAATACGAGATCATCCCCATCGGCATCACTAAGGAGGGACGCTGGATAACCAAAGGAGACCCGATGAAGGTGTTGGAGGCCAGGGCATATGAGCCCCCTCGATCGGAGATTGATAAAGAGGGGGAGTTGATATCGGGTATCCAGGATGATTTCCCTCAGGTGGACGTGATCTTCCCCGTCCTCCATGGCCCTTACGGGGAGGACGGCACTGTCCAGGGGCTCCTGGAGCTCGCCGATATCCCCTATGTGGGCGCCGGGGTATTGGCCTCAGCAGTGGCCATGGACAAGTCCATCACCAAGGCCATCTTCCAAGCCAAAGGGTTGCCGGTGGTGGAACACCTGATCATCAAAAGGAAGAGGTGGGAAAGCGAACCCGAAGCGGTGATCGAGGAGATCGAAGGGAAATTGGGTTACCCCTGCTTTACCAAGCCGGCCAATTTAGGCTCCAGCGTGGGCGTCTCCAAGGTACACGGGCGGAGCGAGCTGGCACCGGCTTTGGATTTAGCTGCCCGCTACGACCGCAAGATGCTGGCCGAGCGAGCAGTTAACAACGCCCGCGAGATAGAGGTGAGCGTCTTAGGCAACGATGACCCCATCGCCTCGGTCCCGGGAGAGATCATCCCCTGCCGTGAATTCTACGATTACCGGGCCAAGTACATTGACGACCGATCTGAGCTCCTCATCCCCGCCCCCCTCTCGCCGAAGCTGACCGAGAGGGTGCGGGAGCTGGCCATAGCTGCCTACCTGGCCATCGACTGCGCCGGGATGGCCAGAGTGGACTTCCTCATGGACAGCGATACCGAGGAGCTCTTTATAAGCGAGGTGAACACCATCCCTGGCTTCACACCCATCAGCATGTATCCTAAGCTGTGGGAGGCCAGCGGCATCTCCTATTCCGAACTCATAGACCGCCTTATCGAGCTGGCACTGGAGAGATATGCCGACAAAAGCCGTTCGGAGACTTCATACACCCTCGAGTAGAAGCGCCATGGATGCCAAATCGTCGAAACGGAGGAGGCCGCGCTCGAAGCGAACTTATGAGATAGCAACCACGCGGCGGGCAGTGCAACCCTGGACGCTCGAGAGGGGCAAAATCGCGAGCTTCTTCCTCCTGGCCACCTTGATTTCTCTTGTCTACTATTTTTCAAGCTCTCAGGCTTTCTTCGTCCACAAGATCAGAGTGGTAGGCAACCGCTTCGTTCCCGCCGAGGAGATCGGCCAGAGCAGCGGCCTGGAGGGCATGAACATCTTCTGGATCAATCCCGCTCGGGTGGAAGAAGCTCTAAGCTGTTTAGCCAGCATCAAGGAGGCTAAGGTGAGCTGCCGCCTGCCCAGAGAGGTCACCATCGAGGTGGTGGAACGCCAGCCCCGTCTCCTCTGGCAGTGGAGGGAGAACCGCTATTGGGTGGATGAGGAGGGCATCGTCATGCCCGCGCGAGGCGAATTGGAGGGTCTGCTCCTGGTGAAGGATCTGAGCCCCCAGCTCCACAATCGCCTCGATCCAGGAGCGGTGAGGGCGGCATTACAGCTTAAATCCCTGCTGCCTGAGCTCAAGGAGGTCCAATATTCGCCCGAGACAGGGATTCATTTCCGGAATCGGTACGGTTGGCTCATCTATTTAGGCACTGGTGAGGACATGGCGGAGAAGGTAGCTATCATGCAGGCTTTAACGAGCCAGCTCCTGGCCAAGAATATCCGCCCCAAGCTGGTAGATCTGCGATTCAAAAAGCCGTATTATAAATAAGATAGCTCTCGTCATTTGGTATCCAATTAGCGGGATTCGATCATGGAGAAGGTTATCGCCGGCATAGATGTGGGCACCACAAAGGTGTGTACCCTCATCGGAGAGGTAACCGAGAAAGAGGAGTTGCGCATCGTGGGGGTGGGGATGGTACCCTCCCACGGGTTGCATAAAGGGGCGGTGGTCAACGTTCGCAGCGCCGCCCAGGCTATCGCTGCTTCAGTGGAGAAGGCGGAGCGTATCTCCGGCTATCAGGTCGAGCAAGCCTACGTGGGCATAGCCGGGGCCCATATCTCCTCCTTCAACAGCAAGGGAGTGGTGGCTACTTTCAGGAGCAAACACGGGATAACCCAGGAGGACATCGATCGGGCCTTAGATGCCGCTCAAGCAGTGCTCATCCCTTATAACTATCAGCTCATCCATGTCATCCCCCGCAGTTACACCATTGATGGACAGGACGGAGTGCGTGATCCCTTAGGTATGTATGGGTTCCGTTTAGAGGTGGAGGCTCATATCATTACTGGCGCCACCAGCTTTATCCAGAATCTGGTCAAGTGCGTAGAGGCCAATAATATCGAGGTCAAGGAGTTGATATTGGCTCCTCTGGCCTCGGCTGAGGCGGTACTAACCGAAGCTGAGCGGGAGATGGGGGTGGTCCTAGCTGACATCGGCGGCGGCACCACTGACATAGCCATCTTCACTAAAGGCAGCGTCTTTCATACCGCCGTCCTGCCCACAGGCGGTAACCATCTCACCATGGATGTGGCAGCAGGGCTGTGTGCCCCCTTCGAAGTGGCGGAGAAGATCAAGAAGAAGTACGGCTACGTCCACCCGGAGAATGTAAGGGGGGAGATGGTCGAGGTAGCCGCTTTTGGCGAGGGGCCTTACCATGTCCCTCGCAGTCTTCTCTCCCAGGTCATCGAGAAGAGGGTCGAGGAGATCTTCGAGCTTATCCAGCAGGAGATAAAGCGCTCGGGGTGTGAAGGCCTCCTCCCAGCCGGCATTGTGTTGTGCGGGGGAACAGCTGAGCTGGCTGGGATCACCGACTTGGGACGACGCATAATGCGATTGCCGGTACGAGTGGGAACTCCCCATGGCCTCCACGGCCTGGTGGATACGATATCTAGCCCTGCTTACGCTACCAGCGTGGGCCTTCTGCTTTGGGGCCTGCGATATGAAACTCCTCCCTCGGAGCCATCTGGCATCCTCCGGAGGATATTGAATTGGCTCGGAAATCTTCTGCCAGGATGAAAGGAGTACAAAATGGAAGCGCGGATCAAAAAGGAAGTGGAGAGCTTTGCCCAAATCAGGATAGTGGGCATCGGTGGTGGGGGCTGCAACGCCGTTAACCGCATGATCGAGGAAGGCATCCAGGGCGTAGATTTTATAGCCATTAACACTGACGCCCAGGCTCTTATGCTTTCCAAGGCCCCTCAACGCGTCCGCATCGGAGAGAAGCTTACCAAAGGGCTGGGATCCGGCGGCGACCCCCAGATCGGCCTCAAGGCGGCGGAGGAGTCCAGAGAAGAGATCCAAAGGGTCCTCGAGGGCTCAGATATGGTGTTCCTCACCGCTGGCATCGGCGGAGGGACCGGCACCGGGGCTTCCCCGGTTATCGCCCAAATCGCCAGGGAGATAGGCGCCTTGACCATCGGCGTAGTCACCAAGCCCTTCTCCTTCGAGGGGGTTCAGCGGATGCGGATAGCCGAGGAAGGCATCGAAAAGCTCAAGGAGGAAGTAGATACCCTGATCGTCATCCCTAACGATCGCCTGTTAGAGGTCGTGGATCGCGATGTCTCCATGGTGGAGGCCTTCAAGGTAGCCGATGACGTCCTGCGCCAGGGGGTCCAAGGCATCTCGGAGATAATCACCGTGCCGGGTCTGATAAACGTCGATTTCGCTGACGTGCGGACCATCATGGCTGAGGGAGGAGCCGCCATGATGGCCATGGGCCGGGCGAGCGGCGAAGGGAGGGCCACGGAGTGTGCTAAGCAGGCTATCTCTAACTCGCTCCTGGACATCTCTATCGAGGGTGCCAAAGGCATCCTCTTCAATGTCACCGGCGGCCCCGACCTGACCCTTTACGAGGTCAATGAAGCGGCGGAGATCATCAAGGGCGCCGCTCACCCTGATGCCAATATCATCTGGGGCGCCGTCATCGACCCCGAATTGGAAGATGAGATCCGCATCACAGTCATCGCCACTGGCTTCGAGACCCCCGCCCAAAGGGAACGCATCGCTGCCCCAATTAAGAGGATCGAGGATTTCCCAGTACGCACCTTCGAGCATGAGGAATTGGATATCCCTGCCTTCCTCCGCCGCCGCTAAGCAACTAAGGGATTCCCTCTCTCGGCGAGCAAACGGAGATGCCCAATCGAGGTCCCCCCTCAGGGGATGTTCGAAGGTTGGCCTCTTGGAGGGTAGCCGTCTGCATTCTGGGCCTGCTCGTCCTTGCCTCAGGTGCGTTAGTGCTCCTGCAGCTGGAGCATAAAGCAAGGGCAAGTTATGCTACCACATTCCCCGAGGTGCCCCAGGCAGCGGTTAACCCCTATGGAGTCAACGTCTCCCTGGCTGAATGCGATGAAGAGGAGTTGGAGCGCACCCTAAGGATGGTCGAGGACGGCGGCTTCCATTGGGTGCGTCAGACCTTCCCCTGGGCCGAGATCGAGCCGCAACCCGGCGAATACGATTGGGAGCGTTGGGACAGGATCGTATCGGCGATCCGAAGGCACGGCCTGGAGGTCATCGCCGTGTTGGATACCTCACCCATTTGGGCCCAGCTCCATCCGAGCGGCAATCCTCACACCCCACCCCGGAGAGTTGAGGATTTTGGTCGATTTGCCCGTGCTTTAGCGGAGCGCTACGGGGAGGAGATCGACTACTACCAAATCTGGGATGAGCCTAACCTCAGTGCTCATTGGGGCGATAGGTACATCGATCCGGCCCAGTATGCCCGTCTGCTGCGCGAGGGATACATCCAGATTAAATCGGCCGACGAGAGGGCCTATATCTTAACGGCAGGATTGGCCCCTAACATCGAGAAAGGCCCGCTCAATCTGAACGAACCAGCTTTTCTGCATCGGCTCTACGAGGCGGGAGGGAAGGGCTTCTTCGACATCGTGGCCATCAAGCCATACGGCTTCTGGACGGGGCCGGACGACAGGCGAGTGGACCCTGCCATCCTCAACTTCTCCCGGGCCCAATTAGTGAGGGAGGTCATGGTCGATCATGGGGACGAGGAGAAAGCGGTCTGGGCAGTGGAGTTCGGTTGGAACTCCCTGCCGGAGGGTTGGCAAGGGGAGCCCTCGATCTGGGGGGAGGTCAGCGAGGATGAGCAGGCCGTTTACGCAGCGGAGGCCATAAGGCGGGCATTGGATGAATGGCCTTGGATGGGCGTTATGGCCTGGTCAAGCTTTAGGCCCCACCTCCCGCCTGACGATCCACACTGGGGCTTTGCTCTCGTGGACAGAAGATGGAAGCCGCGCCCTGTCTACGTGCACCTGCAGGAGACGGCCAGGAGAGAACCCATAGCCCACGTGGGATACTATCCGGCCGATCACTACACCGCTAAATACGAGGGGTACTGGCGTCTTTCCCCCCTCGGAGCAGACATCGGGAGGTCAGGCGACAAACTGGTCATCCCCTTCAAAGGCACTCGCTTGGATCTGAGCGTGCGGCGAGGCGATTTCTGGGGCCTGCTCTACGTGACTATTGATGGAAAGCCGGCCAATGCTCTTCCGCATGACGAAGAGGGCCGCTCTTATCTAGTCCTCTACGACCCTCTCCACGGGGTGGAGACGGTCACCCTGGCTAAGGGCCTCCCCGATGCCGAACACAAGGCCGAGATCGTGGCCGAGGGCGGTTGGGGGCAATGGGCCATCGTGGGCTGGAGGGTATCCCGTGAGCCTAACCTCCGACTATATCACTTGGCCTGGGCGGTTTGGGGGATCGGAGCCATTGCCTTTCTGGCAGCGGGCGGTTTCCGCCCCCTGCTCTCTGCAGCCTGCCCCTTGCTAAGGGAGCTTGCCAACCGATATCGCGCTCTGAACGAATGGTTGCAAGTGGCCCTCATGGCCTTAGCCGCTGCTTCCTTTTACTTCTCCCCCTGGCTTCCCCTCACTATCCTTGGCTTGACCTTATTAGCCCTTCTCATCTACCTCCGCCTCGATTTGGGGTTGGCCCTCACGGCCTTTGCCATCCCCTTCTTCCTCTACCCCAAACAGCTTTTGAGCAAAAATTTCTCTACAGTGGAGATCCTCACCCTGCTCTGCTTCGCTGCCTGGCTCGTGCAAATGGTGAGCGAGGGGCGAGAGGCAAAGGGCAAGGGGCGAATGACGAGTATGGGTCGTTGTGATTGGGCTGTGGTTTTCTTCGTTGCGGTGAGTGCCGCATCGCTGCTGTGGGCCGGGAATAGAGGGGTAGCCATACGCGAATTCAGAGTGGTGATCCTCGAACCGGCCCTCTTCTACTTTCTGCTCCGCATCCTCCCTTTGAAGAGGCGTGACCTCTGGCGCATCGTGGATGCCCTCCTCCTCTCAGCCGTGGTCGTTTCGTCTATCGGCCTCTATCAATTCCTCGCTGGCAAGACCATCGCCGCCGAAGGAGTGCGACGTGTGAGGGGTGTATATGGATCGCCTAACAATTTGGGACTCTTCCTAGGAAGGATTGTACCCCTCCTGGTAGCGGTTGCCTTCCTCGGCCGATCGAGGAGGCGTTGCGCAGCCTATTGCGCTGCTGGCCTGCCTATCATCGCATGCCTCTATCTGACCTACTCCCGAGGCGCTTGGCTTCTAGGACTCCCTGCGGCGTTTCTCTTCCTGGGTATGGTGCATGGGAGGAGGGCCTTGTTAATCTCCTTGATCGCCATCTCGGTCATCGCCCTGAGCCTTACCCCCCTGATCGGGACTAAACGGCTGGCCAGCACCTTCGAACTCGGGGGTGGAACGGCCTTCTTCCGCCTCAAGCTTTGGCAAAGCGCTGTAAATATGATCCACGATCATCCCCTTACGGGTGTGGGGCTGGACAACTTCCTCTACGAGTATCGCACCCGCTACATCCTTCCCACGGCATGGCAGGAAGCGAATCTATCCCATCCCCATAACATCGTGCTGGACTATTGGACGCGATTAGGCCTTCTGGGGGTAGTGGCCCTGCTGTGGTTAGAGATAGCATTCTTCGGAAGGGGCTTGAAACTTCGTCGCAGCCTAAACGACCCGAATCCGCAGGCGCTGATCATGGGGCTCATGGCCAGCATGGTCGATCTTTTGGCCCATGGCCTGATCGACAACGCCTACTTTCTGGTCGATCTGGCCTTTGTGTTCTTCTTGACCTTAGGCATCGTGGCCTATCCGTGGGAGCGATGAATTCGATCACGACGGAGGGATGGAGCTGTGAATTCCGTTAGGGTCAGCAGGAAACACAAGCTCAACCTTTGAGTTTAGCGATGAAGTCATCGATGGGGATGGCCGCTAAGGTCTGGATCTTAACGGTCCCCCTGGAGGCCAGTTCCGCTGAGACGCGGACGACGGTCTCATTATCGGGGGCCTCGACGACGTTCACAAAGTCGTAGGGCCCTAATACGGCGTACTGGGCCTTCACTTTAACGCCTAACGCCTCGATCTCCTTGTTCACCTCCTTAATGCGATCCGGATTCCTCTTAACGGTCTTCGCCCCTTCGTCCGTAAGAGTGCTAAGCATAATATACGTGGCCATGCTATCCTCCTTTCCTGAATTCTAAACACGCCCCATCCCCCCCTCGAACGCCGCGGTCCCCGTACCTCTCGAGAAGGGCTTGGCGGGAGATCCAAAGTTGGCAGCGTTCTAAACGCCAAAAGCGTTTGCTCCTCAGGCTGCCGGGATTGAAGGTCCAGATCAAACTCCAGGCATAAAGGTTCTCCCAGAAATCACCGAAGCGCCTCAGGGGGCTGGGGTGAGCCGGCCTCATGAAGTCGAAGCCTAAGCGAGCAAACAAGGCTGGCCTCCGATGCGCCTGAGGGTCGAAAGCGATCTCCCCTCTAAAAGCTCTGACGGCCTTGAACTTTGGCTCATGTTCGACATACACAGCCAGCTCGCGGAGGGATCTGATCAATCGGCGATAAAACATCAGTCCCCATCCGAAATCCGGCCCCTTGGCGGGCATAGGCGGGATGTGTTCGTTCCAGAGATGGAGCTCGCCTATCGGTTCGCCCTTGGTGATCCTCGTCCCATCGGGGAGGATTACGTCCTCCTTACTCCTGCCGAGCGCAAGGCGCAGGATACAATCCTCGCTCCGAGAGAACTCCTGGATGCGGTAAGCCCGCCGCAGCAACGAATCCAGAGTACAGACAAACCTTCTCACCGGAGTGGTTGCACGATCGTTTAAGTCTGTAATATTAGAAGTAAATATCATCATGATGACCCAATGCATCGGGTTAAATCATGTAATTATGCAACCACTCTACTATCTCGCCCCGTTGCTCCCTCGATGCGTCGGGCTTTACCGACCCAGTGAGACGAAGACGATGCCGATGGCGATAAGGGCGATCCCAAGCCACTGGGTCGGAGCGATAGCCTCATGGAAGAAGAAGTGGGCACCGACGACCTGGACACCTACGAAGCCTAATCCATAGGTGAAGACGTAGGCAAGGTGGAGCGGTAGCAAGCGCAGGAGGAAGGTGAAGGCCAAAACCCCCAATAGCCCAAATACATTGCCTATCACCTGCCATCCCAGGAAGCCTTGCAACCCCCGGCTGAGGGCCGATAGTTTGAATCCGATGTTGCTTGCGATGGTGAGGATCAAATAGATCAGAACTAACCCTGCTATCTCTAAAGTCTTCATCCTTCGCCAGCCTTGTCTTCCAACCCCTGAAACCAACCATGTAGCCTATAGGCTTTAGAGCTGCGCTTGGTTATGCCCCATTTTAGCATACTTAGCGCCCCTGTCAACCTGGACCACCCTCAGCTGGGGGAGGGGATAAAGGCAACCTATCCCCTCCCCCTTTAGACCTTCCTTAAGCTTCAACCTTGGGCAGGGTTTTCAACGCTTCCTTGATTTTCTCCTCCGGATATTCGTAATCCCGAAGCGTGCCGGCGAAGAACTCCTCATAGGCAGCCATGTCGAAGTGGCCATGCCCGCACAGGAGGAAGGCGATCACCTTCTCTTCGCCTGTCTTCTTGCACTTGAGGGCCTCGTCCATGGTCACTTTGATAGCATGGGCTGGCTCGGGCGCGGGGATGAATCCTTCGGCTTTGGCGAAGCTCACCGCTGCCTTAAAGACTGCGGTCTGATACTCGGCCCTCGCCTCCATGATCCCCAGCCTGTGAAGGTGGCAGATTATGGGAGCCATGCCATGGTAGCGCAGACCACCGGCGTGGATGGGCGGAGGGACGAAGCGATGCCCCAGGGTATACATCTTGATCACCGGCCCTGTCTCAGCTGCATCGCCCCAATCATAGGTGTATATGCCTTTGGTCACCGAGGGGCAAGCCATCGGCTCCACGGCGATGAAGCGGATGTCCCTGCCCTCAACGATCCTGTCTCGGACGAAGGGCAGGGAGAAGCCGGCGAAGCTGGAGCCGCCGCCGATACAGCCGATCATGATATCTGGGTACTCTCCAGCCATCTCGAATTGCTTCTTGGCCTCCAGCCCGATGATCGTCTGGTGGAGGAGGACATGGTTGACTACGCTGCCCAAAGCGTACTTGGTGCCATCGTGGGTCACAGCATCCTCCACAGCCTCGCTGATGGCAATCCCCAGGCTGCCTGAGCAATCCGGATCCTCGTCCAGGATCCTGCGTCCGTAGCTGGTATCAGGGCTAGGACTGGGTACCACCTCGGCTCCCCAGGCCTGCATCATGGTCTTTCGGTAGGGCTTCTGCTCATAGCTGACTCGAACCATATATACCTTACATTCCAGGCCGAATATGTTACAGCCGAAAGCCAGAGCACTGCCCCATTGTCCGGCCCCGGTCTCGGTGGTCAAGCGCTTCTGCCCTTCCATCTTGTTGTAGTAGGCCTGGGCCACAGCGGTGTTTGGTTTATGACTCCCCGGCGGACTGACCCCTTCGTATTTGTAGTAGATGTGGGCCGGGGTACCTAAGGCTTTCTCCCACCGTCTGGCCCGATAAAGAGGTGTGGGCCTCCAGAGCCTGTATACCTCTCGCACCGGCTCGGGGATGTCGATCCAGCGCTCCTGACTGACCTCCTGTTCGATCAATGCCTCAGGGAAGAGAGGAGCCAGGTCATCGGGAGCGCAAGGCTTGAGCGTGATGGGGTGCAATACCGCCGGCAATGGCTTAGGGAGATCCGCCTGGATGTTGTACCATTGGGTTGGGATCTCCTCTTCGGACAATAGGAATTTGGTTTGATTGACCATTTTTAACCCCCTTTCTTGCTGCTTTAGAAATCTTTTTCACCTATGGATCGCTTAAATCAAGAAGGCCCTCGTCTCTACAAGGGACGAGGGCCTTCGCTCCCCGCGGTGCCACCCTCTTTAGGCTGGCCCTGAAATGAAAAATCCGCCAGTGACGGCGGAGGTAAGGCAAGCCAGCCTCACTCATTGCAGATACGGGATAGCAGCGCTGCTATCCGATATCCTCGGCCGTGATAACGGTGGCGACTTCCGGCTCGACCTACTAAGGAGGTGGTAGATCAGTGAATGCTTCCCATCCACCAACCCCGCCGTTCGGCCTGCGACTCCCGGGTCCATTCAGCGCCCGCGCAAGATCGGGCTCACACCTTCCCCCGATTCTCTGAACTCCGCTTTGGCGCTTACTATCCCCGTTCAACGTCTTTAGGTTTATAATTTGCCAAAATTATACTACATTTACGCCCAAATGTCAAACGGACGTTTTCGC
>CAYYKQ010000046.1:0-13551 GCA_964440965.1 uncultured Anaerolineae bacterium
GATGAGTTCTCTTGGTATCTGCTCCGGCCCAGCAACTTTAAGTAGATGTTTGGACGCAACTGCTATGAAAACTATTCCCAAAGCAGCTAAGATTACTCCTACAATTCTGAACGAAGATCCTAAAATACCTTCTATCCTTGGCTGAGCATCAAAAGGAGCCAGTATAATCGGCACAATGAAAATCAATATTCCCAAGTTCCTTACCCATGTCCCCATTATTTTATAAGCTCTTTCATTTTTCGGAAAAGTTCAGGCATTGCCTGAAAACCTAAACCAATAAAGAAAACCGCTATCCACAATATCTGCTTTGCAATAGGATTCATTTTTCTCGCTCCTCTATGCGAGCAATTTCATATAACTCCCTAATTGGCGAACCTTTTGTTCGCCCCTGACGGCAAAATCCCGTCTGTTACGAACCTTTCCCCATTTCGTCACTTCCGTCGCTCATCACTCCCTTTCTTTCCCTGCCACTTGCCAAATTTAACCGATCCAGTGGGCTGCGGATGCGGCCAAGTTCCCTCCGACTCACATGTGTAGCGCTGCGTCGTCTCCACCCGCCCATGCCCAAAAGCTCTTGAATGCAGCGGATATCTATGCCATCTTCCAAAAGATGCGTGGCAGCCAAGTGAAGCTCTGAGTTCCCAAGAGTTCCTATGAGTCTTTCAGGAGCTCGTGGGAACTCATCTGAATCAACAAATAGTTGCCCCCGGATTCTCCTGCCCAGATTGTAATACGAACACGCCGCTGTGTCAAAGATGTCAACCAGCTATTCCCGCAGCATCTCCTCAGCCACCTCCCACATGGGCCTTCTGCTCCGCCTGCTCTGGCGGTGGATCCTCATGGAGGCCTCCCTCTCGGTCAGCCCGTAGCGGCTCATGATGGCGCGCTTGGCCCGCTCCACTACTTGGCGCGCCACCAGGGCCTCCTGGAGACTTTTCGCCCCTCTCCCGCCACTCCTCGAACCTGGCCACGGCGATCTCGATGGCGGCGGCCAGCTCGGAGTCCCTCACGGGCTTCACCAGATAGGCCAGGACGGCCAGCTCCTTCGCTCGCTCGACCAGCTCCCGGTCGCTATAGGCGGTGAGGATCAGGATGGGCATGGGATGCTCGGCGGTGATGGAGCGGCTCCCCTCGACGATCTGCCGCAGGCAATCCAGGTTGGCCTGGATGAAATCGGGCTTGAGCAAGAGGTCTTCGGGGGATAACCTGTTATGACCAGCTCCGGGAAGGCCACCAGGTCCACTTTCAAGGGCTTTAACACGTCCTTCAGACGATCACCACCTTAACCCCCGTCTCCCTCTCGATCTCGGAGGCAAAGGATTCGAGCTCCTCCTCATCGAAGAGGTCCTTCTCCCTGCCGAGGGGGTGTCCCAATACCACTGTATCTATATCGCCCTCTCTCACGGCGGCTTTTATCTCCTCCCTGATGTTCCCCCTGCGATGGAGGATCTTGGCCTCTACGCCCTGCTCCTTGGCCCTCTCCTGGGCCATGGCCAGGAGGAAATCGCCCATCCTCTCCATCTCGCCGCTCATGTCCACCACCACAGGAGCGGCTGTCTTGTCCAGGAAGCTGGTGTCCACCACATAGAGGAAGAGGAGCTCGCAGCCACGCTCCTTGGCCAGCCGAATCGCCTCCTCTTGAGTCCTAATGCTCACCTCGCCGCCCCGGGTGGCACATAGAATCCTCCCCATTTGCCCACCCTCCTTAACCGCTAAGGGCACCGGATGCCCTATCAATACCTGATCAGAAGCCATATCATCGCGCTGAGGATGGTTGCGATGGTCACTGGGATGCCCACCTTAAGGAAATCCCCAAAGGAGATGCGGTAACCGGCCTGGTCAGCTAAGCTGGCGGCTACCATGTTAGATTCCGATCCAATGACGGTGAAATTCCCTCCGAAGCAGGCCCCGACGACGAGAGCCCAGTAGAGGACACCGCTCTCCGCGCCAGGGATGCCCTTCGTCAGAAAGGAGACCAGAGGGAGCATAGCAGCGGTGAATGGTACATTGCCGATCACCCCTGAAGCCAAGCCAGAGAGCCAAGTGACGAGGGTGGTGGCCAAAGCTAGGTTGTCCCCAGCCTTTTGCTCGATCGCCTCAGCGGCCATTTGAATGAGCCCAACTTCCCCTATGCCCCCTGCCATGATGAAGAGAGCTATGAAGAAGAGCAAGGTTGTCCAACTTACCTCCTTCAGCATCTCCTCGAAGGGGGGGCGAACCCAGATCAGAAGAGTCGTAGCCCCTATCAGCGCCGCCACGCAAGGGGGCATGTGGAAGAGGTCTCCGATTAAGAAGAGCACGATGGTCAGGCCGAAGGTGATCAGAGCCTTCCTCAACAACACCGGGTCAGTGATGCGCGAATCCGCCTCCAGCTTCTTCAACATAGCTGGCGAGGCGCCTGCGCGAGCCTTCTCATACTCCCGGCCGTAAAGGAGCTTCAGCATAACGATGAGGACAGCCGTGGATATGAAGGCTATAGGGGTCATGTGAATGAGGAAATCGCTGAAGCCTAATCCAGCATAGGATCCGACCATGATGCAAGGAGGACCGCCGACAAGGGTGGCCGTTCCGCCGATGTTAGAGCTGAACATCTCCGGGATGATCAGGAAGGAAGGATGAATGCCCATAATTAAGGCTATCTCGATGGTGATTGGGGTCATCAACAGCATGACGGTGACGTTATCCAAAAAGGCGGAGGCCAGAGCGGCGATAACCGTGAGAAGAGCAGCCAAATACCAGACCCTTCCCCGGGCGACCCGATAAGCTACAAAAGCCAGCCACCGGAAGACGCCAGTTTTCCCTATCAATGCCACCATGATCATCATCGCCATAACGAGGAAGATAGCGTCGAAATCGATGGATTCGACGGCATCCTCGAAATCGAGGATATAGAAGTCAGGGTGAGCCGCGCCTGCCATATAGGTCACGGCTAAGAGCAACACTGCCCCTGCCAGGGAAGCCATGGTCTCATGTATTACCCCTAAGGAGATGAGGGCCAGGACGACGATAAAGGTGGCTGTGGCGATGAAGAAAGCGGCATTCCTGTGGCGCTCGAGCACCACCTCGCCTACATCCACCAGGAGCCGACCTCTCATCTGAGCGATCTGGTCCATCTTGACATCCAGAGAACGGGGAGCATAAGAGGGCTTGGTCAGGGCCAGGGTTAACTCCACTCGTCCCTCCCTCGCAGCCCGCAGCTCCCCCTCGGGTAAACTCAGCCTTAAGACGAAGGAGCCATCGGATAAGGTTTGCGCTTGATCCTCCTCCCTCCCCTCCACCAGGATCGCCCGAGGCTTCCCATCCACCAAGACTCGAACGGAAGCCTCGGGGATGCCCATCCCATGCTCGTCCACAGCCCGTCCGATGATAGTGAGGGCCGGGCCTCCAGGGCCCTGGGCCTCAACTGGCATGGGGAAGATAGCTGGCCAAGCCAATAGAAGCGCTAAAATCGCTACCGCTCCGAATCCCTTGCTCATGCAGTGCCTCCTCCTTCCTTGAGTTGTACCCTCTCAAACGTCTTTGCTGCCCATCCTCTTGAACACCCTTCGTGCCCAGGAGACGGCTGATGGCTCGTACTTCCGTACCATGAGCACCGAACACGGAGCCCTCTCGGCCACGATGTCGGGGATGGTGCCGAAGAGGATATCCTTGAAGAACCACTCCTCGGAGGCCCCAATGACCACCAGGTCACATTTCGACCGCTCTATTTCGGCTAAAATCCCTTCCTCCACCGATCTCCCCCTTACCACCTTGGTAGTCACCCCCTCCCTTAACCCTCCCAGGACATTGCTAACCATCTTACGCAGGGAGAGCATCTCCCCCTCCATATTCACCTCTTTGCCCTCCGGGACCACTTTCAACACCACAAGTTCAGCTCCCTCGGAGGTCATCATATCTCTGGCCAGGAGGAGCCCCAGGCGGGCATGGGGACCCCCTCCGAAGGGGATGAGCACACAGTCGATCTTCCCCAAGCCCCTATCCCTGAGCACTGCCACATCGCTCTTTGCTCCCCCAACGATGGCCTTGTCCGTGCTTTCCCTTATGCGGGATAAAGCCATAGGCCCCCTCCAGCCCAGAAGGATGAGGCCGATATCGCCTCTGGCCTCAGCAAAGGATAGGATCCCCGACGAGACACTCCTAGCGGCCCTGAGGAAAGTATCAACTTGGATTCCCGCCGCCTGTCCCTCCTCCTTTACCTTCCTTAAAAGGGCCTTGTTCTTATTCCCTTTGCTTTCGATGTACTCCTGAGCAGCCCAAAGGGGTGTGGGACTGGGAACGGGCACCACTTTAAGGGCTATCACCTTCGTCCCTTCCTTAGCCAGGGTGGAAGCCAATCGGATGAGGCTCCTCACCGTCGCTGGGTTGGCCACAGAGATGAGTATCTCCCTCCCCCTGGAGATGGCCATGCGTTCGGCGGCTGCAACCACCCTCTCTAAAGGCCTCTCCCTGGCTAGAAGGGGGGTAAGTTCCCCTTCTATCTCCGTCCTCCCCCGGGCCCAGGCATAATACCATCCCACGCCGGCCAAAACCAGGACCAAGCCAGCCACCTGAGACTCGCTGGCCATGGTGGTGATAACGAAGAGGCAAAGCGCCCCTCCCACGATGGGCAGCCAGGGGTAGAGGGGGAGGCGGTAGGCAGGCTTGTACCAGAGGGGCCTCGCCTCTCTCATTACGATGCAACTCAAGCTCAACAGGGCATAGGAGACCATGAACAGGGCGCTCGAGATCTCAGCCAGCACCTCCGCCTGTCCCGCGATGGCTAAGAGGGTGGCCAACCCCCCCGTCACCAAAATCGAGCGGTAGGGAGTGAGATGGCGGACATGGATTTCGTTAAACCAGGAGGGCATGATCCTATCCCTTCCCATAGCGAAGATTATGCGCGAGGAGGCCATGATGGCCGCGTTCGCAGAGGAAGCGGTGGCCAATAGGGCCGCCAAAGAGATGCCTATCCCTCCGATCCTGCCCATGGAGAGGTCGGCTGCTTCCACCAAGGGCGCCTCCAGCAGGCCGATCTCCCTGTAGGACAGGATTCCCGTCATCACGAAAAGGATCAGGCCGTAGAGGAGGGTGGCGATTATCACTGAGCCCACGATAGCTAAGGGGAGGTTGCGACCAGGCCTTTTTATCTCCTCAGCAACGGTGGAAACCTTCTCGAAGCCGGTGAAGGAGACGATGATCAAGCCCACGACTGCCAGCGCCGCCCTCCATCCATAAGGGAAGAAAGGCCGGTGCAATTGTGGATCGATGCTGAGCAGGCCCTTCCCCACGAAGAGGAGCAAAATGGCCATCAGGGCCATCACGATGAGGTTCTGGATACGGCCGGATATCCTCGTCCCCCGATAGTTCAGATAGGTGAAGAGGGCTCCCCCAGCCAGGACAGCCGCCCACCAGGGTATGGGCAGAAAATAGCTGATATATTGCCCGAAACCAAGGAGATAGAAGCCAGTGGCAAAGGTGAGCCCCAGCCAGTTTCCCAACCCTACGACGGCGCCAGCCAGGGGACCGAGGGAGTGGGAGATGAGGTGGTAACTGCCCCCCGCCCTGGGCATCCCCGTCGCCAGCTCGGATATGGTCATGGCGATGGGGAGGCAGATGAATCCCGCCGCCACGTAGGAAAGGGCGGCCGCAGGCCCCGCCTCCTCAGCCGCTATCCCCGAGAGGACAAATATGCCCGCCCCGATCATCGTCCCCAGGCCAATGGATAGGGCCTCGCTAAGTCCGAGCTCTCTTATCAGAGAGTCGCCTTTCGCCATCCTTTCCCCCAGCTAAGCAGCGCGGTGCGGATGTCGCTGCATCCTGTAATCCTCCCTGGCCTTATAGCTCGCCAGGAAATCCTCCTTAAAGGCGGCGAAGGTGCCATCGAGGATGGACTGGCGAATCCGACGCATCAAATTCAGCATGAAGTGCAGGTTGTGCAAAGTAGTCAGGCGAAGCCCCAATATCTCCCTGGCTTTGATCAGGTGATGGAGGTAGGCACGGGAGAAATGGCGGCAAGCGTAGCAATCACAATCCTCCTCGATGGGAGCGGGATCGTCAGCGAAGCGGGCATTGCGCAAGTTCAGGCGGCCGGTGCGGACGAGCACCGCTCCGTTGCGGGCCAGACGGGTGGGCAGCACGCAGTCGAAGATATCTATCCCCCTGGCCACGTAGTCGAAGAGGTCCTCCGGGGAACCGACACCCATGAGGTGGCGCGGCTTGTCCTCCGGGAGGAGGGAGACGGTGAGATCCACCATCTGCCTCGTCACCGCCTTCGGCTCCCCTACCGATAGGCCGCCGATAGCGTAGCCTGGGAAGTCCAGAGAGGTGAGGAATTCGGCGCTCCTGGCGCGCAAATCGGGGAAGATACCCCCCTGCACGATACCGAAGAGCGCCTGCTCTTCCTTAGTATGGGCCCTCCTGCAACGCTCAGCCCAGCGATGGGTGCGCTCCAAAGCTTCCCTTTCGTATTCGTAGCTGGCAGGATTAGGGGTGCATTCATCCAAACACATGATGAGGTCCGCTCCCAACTTCTCCTGGACTTCGATCGCCTTTTCGGGAGTGAAGAGGTGCTCGGAGCCATCCAGATGGGAGCGGAAAAGGACTCCCTCGTCGTTCACCCGGCGCAGTGCCTCTAAGCTGAAGATTTGAAAGCCACCCGAATCGGTCATGATGGGCCCATCCCAGGCCATGAAACGGTGCAGGCCGCCCAGCTTGGCCACGATGTCAGCACCTGGGCGCAGATAGAGGTGGTAAGTGTTAGCCATGAGAAGAGCGGCGCCCAGCTCCTCCAACTCCCGAGGCGAGAGCGATTTGACCGTAGCCTGGGTGCCCACAGGAGCGAAGACGGGCGTGGGCACCTCGCCGTGCGGGGTATGCATCACTCCAGCACGGGCACGGCTATGGGGGTCTCTTTTGACCAAAACGAATTCAAAGCCCATATCCGAGCCATATTATATCGTTACTGAGGTCCTGCGCAAATGGGATTTCACGCCCTTGCCCGATAGGGAAAAGCGTGCTACGATAAAATGCGGAGGAGAGCTGTGCAAGTAGGCTGTTACTACCTGCTGACTTTAGGATGCCCTAAGAACGAGGTGGATTCCCAGGGCATGGAAAGGCTGCTACAGGAGGCTGGTTACATCCCAGTGGACGATCCAGACACAGCCCAATTCCTGATCGTCAACACCTGCGGCTTCATCGACATCGCTAAAGAGGAATCCGTCCAGGCCCTGAGGGAGTTGGCTGAGCTCAAGGGGCCAGGACAGTTTCTGATCGCCGCAGGCTGCCTTTCCCAGCGCTATGGCCTAAAGTTAGCCGAGGAAGTCCCCGCTTTAGACGGGATCATAGGCACCAGGCGCTGGATGGAGATCGCGAGCCTGCTGGAGGAGCTGCCGGGAAATGGACCTGTGGTGATGGTGGGCGATCCGCCCGAGGGTTCCCCTGAACGAAGGCATCGCTTTGTCGTCAAAGGGGCCAGCGCTTACTTGGAGATCTCCCAGGGCTGCAGCGCGTCCTGTGCCTTCTGCGCCATACCTCTCATCAAAGGGCCGGCCCGAAGCCGACCTCCGGAGGCCATTGTGGAAGACGCCCGTGAACTGGCTTCACAGGGGGTGAAGGAACTCATCCTGGTCGCCCAGGATACCACCGCCTATGGATGGGACCGCGGCGAAAGGGACGGGCTGGCCTCCCTGATCGAGAGGATACTGGCCGCCGCACCCAAGCTAAGGTGGCTGCGTGTTATGTACGCTTATCCCCAACACGTCACCCCTAAGCTGATAGAGGTCATGGCCAGCCACCCCCAGATATGCCATTACTTGGATATGCCCCTGCAGCATGCCCATCCGGACGTGTTGAGGAGGATGAACCGCCCCAGCGATGTGGAATGGGTGCGGAGGCTCATCGAGAAATTGCGCGGAGCGATGCCCGACATCTCCCTTCGCACCTCTTTCATCGTCGGCTATCCGGGCGAAACGGAAGAGGAGTTCGAAACCCTGCTGGATTTCATCCGCGAGATGGCCTTCGATAAGGTGGGGGCCTTCACCTATTCCCGCGAGGAGGGCACCCTGGCGGCAGAGTTGCCTCATCAGGTTCCAGAGGAGGTCAAAAGGGAACGCTATGATCGGCTCATGAGCCTGCAGCAGGGCATCTCCCTGGCCAGAAATGAGGAACAGGTGGGGCGTGTATTGGACATCCTCATCGAAGGCTGTGGAAAGGGTTTAAGTGTAGGGCGAAGCTATCGCGACGCCCCTGAGATAGACGGCTTGGTGCTTGTGAAGGACGAGTTGGCGCCGGGGGAGATGGTGCCCGTGCACATCACAGGGGCGCTTGAGTACGATCTGATAGGGGAGCCGGCGCGAGGAATTACGGAGCCAGGGCTCCATAAGCTCTCTCAGCTCCAAGCGGCCGCTTGATCCACGGCCTCATTTTTGGAAATTCCATTTCCATGCCCCATATTTCTCGCTTCGAAGCTTCTCTGCAAGGGAGAGTTCGTAGGGGGTCAACTCCCCGGGGATGAGCTCTAAATTGAGCGCCTGGGCGAATCCTTCTCTCAAGGCCTCAGCCACCTCGGAGAAGGTGACAATCCGCCCCAGGGCTAGCTCCAGTGAAGTGGCCTTTCCACGCAGCTCCCTCTTTAACTCCTTCCGCTTTCCCTCTGGCACCCTCAGGAAGTCGATTATCCTGGCCACATCGCCCTTCAGAGGGAGCGCTCCATGCTGGAGCACAACCCCCTTCCGCCTCACTTGAGCACTGCCCACCAGTTTCTTGCCCCCTACGGTTATCTCGTAAGGAGCGGGGAGATCGAAGCAGACCGCTGAGTTCGCTCCCTCTCCCCGTTCCTCCGGCGCTTGGACGACGGGCAGGCCCAAGGAGCGCAATCCCAATACCAGCCCCAGGCTTAAGCGGCGATAGGATTCGATCACCCCTCCCTCCGCTCTGGGATCCCCTTTAGGGAGGGCCAGGCTGTAGGTCAGCTCATCGGCGTGGAGGACTGCCCTGCCGCCTGTTGGGCGACGCACGCAGTCTATGCCATGCCGATGGCATTTAGCCACGTCGACTTCGCCCTCCATGGATTGAGCATAACCGATGGATAGGCAAGGAGGCTGCCATCCATAGAAGCGGATGGTGGGTGGAACTGCTCCTTCGGCTACGGCCAAGGAGATAGCCTCATCGATGGCCATATTGGTGGCCCCATCGGCATAGCCCGTCCTCAACAGCCGCCAAATTGCGCTTGGATACCTCCTCGCTGAGCTTAAGCTGAATCCTGACAACGAAGAGGTTGTGCATCTTAAACCCTTCATCCCCGAGAAGATCCGGCCATCAACCTTCCCCGCTCGGAAGCACCCTGAGCAAGATGCGACTGAGGAGTTCAGCTGCCTTTTCCACCTCCTCTGAGAGGCCCTTCCCTAACTCTATCTGCCTCGGTTGTATGGCGAGCAGGGCAACCTTAGCGCCGGTCGTCCTTTCCAGATACTCCGCCACTATTCCCAAGGGGAGGGAGTGGGTCGAGATGGGGAATCCCTTCACCTCATTCGGTGCTATAAGCATCGAAGAGCCAGGCTGCAGGCCAAGCTCAGCCGCGTCGATCATGAGCACGTGGGTTGGCCTAAACCTTCTGATCGGCCCTAAACAGCTCTCGGGGGCGGTCCCACACTCCAAAGGGCAAACCATCTCCGAGGTCTTCCCCTTAAGCCTCCTGACGATCTCCACCCCCACCCCATCATCCCCCTTCAGAGTTCCTCCGATGCCTACGATCACGACCCTCCCCGCATTCGCGAGCCAGTCGTATAGCTTCCTCTCGATCTCCAAGCTGGATACTCCGTCCCCTAAACCAGATTCAAGCCATAGCGGATGAACAATGGCAACAGGGTGATGGACATGATGCTCTGCAGCTTGATCAGGATATGCAAGGAAGGTCCAGCCGTGTCCTTCAGGGGGTCACCAAAGGTATCGCCGACCACAGCCGATGCATGGGCCTCAGAGCCCTTGCCGCCGAAGTCCCCTCCCTCGATCAGCTTTTTGGCGTTGTCGAGGGCGCCGCCGGCGTTGAATTGGGTGCTGGCCAGCACCGCCGAGGATGCAGTCATGCTGAGTAGGTAAGCTGCCAGCGGCCAGGGGCCGAGGGTGAACCCGATCGCCGCGGGGATCAGCACCGAGATGAGCGTGGGCGCTACCATCTTCCGCAGCGCATTGCCCGTTGCCAGATCGACGCAGCGCGCATATTCGGGCAAAGCTTTCCCCTCCCTAAGTCCTGGGATCTCGTGGAATTGGCGCCGTACCTCCTCGATCACCTTGTACGCGCCGTCGTTAACCGAGCGCAAGGTGAGCGCCGAGAAGAGATAAGGCATAGCGACCCCGAGGAACAGAGCCACGGCGGTGCCTGGGTTCGCCAGATTAACCGTAAATTGGTTGAGGCTGGTCAACTGGACCCCCTTCAGGCGGGCGACCTCCAGGAGGTAGGCGAAGAGGATCACCAAGCTGCTCATCGTGGCAGCGCCCATCGCGTACCCCTTAGTCAGGGCCTTGGTGACATTGCCCACGGCGTCCAGGGCATCGCCGGCCGCGCGCGTCTCCTCACTCAGGCCAGCCATCTCGCTGATGCCAGCCGCGTTGTCCACGATAGGGCCGAAGGTATCGCTGGCCATAATGATCCCCTTCATCTCTACGGCACCCATGGTGGCTGCGGAGATGTAAAAGATGCCTCTCAGTCCTCCGCCTCCTATGAAGAAGTAAGAGATGAAGATAACAGCTCCTAAGATGAACATGCTCCATACGCTGCTTTCCATGCCATAGGCCAACCCCTCCAGGATGTTCAGCGCCGGGCCGCCCTGGGCATTTCGAGCGGTTTCGCGCACCGGCTGCCCATAGACGCCGGTGTAATGCTGAACGACAATGACGATCACCAGAACGCCTATCATCCCCAGGAGCTGAGCCCAGAAGAGTCTTATGTCATGCATAATCCAGCGCGCCACGGCATAGAAGAGCGCCAAACAGGTCACAGCGGTGCCCGCGTAGCCGAGGTTAACCGGTAAGATGGGATTCCAATGGTCCCGTCCTCGCACTAGGGCGACTCCGACGGTGGTGGCTAAGGAGCCGATAGCCCTAACTATGAGGGGGAACAGGACACCAGGCCAGCCATACCGCTGAAAGAAGACGGGGGCCGCTCCGACGATCATCCCAGTGACCAGATTGTCAACGCCGGATTCGAAGAGATCGGCCCCTCGGCCGGCGCAGTCGCCAACGTTGTCCCCTACCAGATCGGCGATCACAGCAGCGTTGCGAGGATCATCCTCAGGGATGCCCGCCTCGACTTTCCCCACCAAATCGGCCCCGATGTCGGCGGCCTTGGTGTAGATGCCGCCTCCCAATTGGGCGAAGAGCGCTGTGAGGCTGGCCCCAAAGCCGAAGCCCACCAACAGGCTGACCCTTTGGGGGTTGTCCGGCCCCACCCCAAATATCCACATGAGCAGCACGGCCCCCAGCATATTGAGGGTGACGATGGAGAGCCCCATGATCGAACCGCCGCGGAAGGCGATGGTCAGGGCCTTGCCGATAGAAGTCCGGGCCGCATTAGTGGTACGCACATTAGCCCTCACAGCCGCGTTCATCCCCATGTAGATGGCGAACAGAGAGAGCACCGCTCCGGTGGCGAACCCCAGGGCGATCTGCCACTTCCCTTCCGGCATGGCCACGAACAACAGCAGGGCCAGGCCCACCACGAAGGGGGCGATGGTGAGGAACTCCCGGCGGAGGAAGGCGTTCGCTCCGATCTGAATGAAGTGGGCGAGCTCCCTCATCCGCTCCGTGCCCGCCTCCTGTCTGCGCAGCCATAAATACAGCAACGCGATCACGGTCAAGCTGAAGATCCCAACCAAGGGAGCAAAGATGTTAATGAGCAGCTCCGCATTTATCACCATAAGTACCTCCTACTCCTACGGCCTGAAAGGACCTCATCATCCTATAGGCAGGCCTTCAACATAAGGAGTGAAGAGGTCCATTATCATTTTAGGATAAATTCCCAACAAAAGCGAGATCACACCGAGGAGGAGAAGGGGGATCGTCATGGCCAAAGGGGGATCCTTGATGTCCCCGGCGTCATCTGGCAAAGGCCCGAAGAAGATCCGGCGCATCGGCCAGAATGTATAAGCGGCCGTGAGGGCGGTCGCCAATATCCCGAGGATGGCTATGGGGAGTTTAATGGTAACTTCTACCCCACTCCTGAATATCCCGGCAAACATTATCCACTCAGCTTGGAAACCGCTCAGGAGTGGGATGGCGGATAAGATCATGGAGCCCATGGCCCAGAGTATAGCTGTTATAGGCATCTTAGCCGCCAATCCTCCCATCCTCCTTATATCCCTTTTCCCGGTCTCGTATACCAACAGCCCTGCTGTCGAAAAGAGGATTGACTTGCCCAAGCAGTGGCTCAGGAAATAGAAGACCCCACCTGCGATCCCCAACCTCGTGCAACTCGCTATGCCCAACAACGAGTAGGATATCTGGCTTATGGTTGAGCAGGCGCAAAGGCGCTTGACGTCATCCTGGGCCAGGGTGAGCAAGGCACCGTAAACCATGGTTATCAGAGCCCACGCCATGAGGGGGACGCTAAACAACTGGAAATATCGATATAACGGCTGGATGAGGACTCTAACTATCACATAGGTTCCTATGTTGGCATAGTCGGCAAGTATTCCGGCTATGCAGGTTGGGTGTTCAGCGTGAACCCAAGGCATCCACACATGGAACCCGAATACGGCCATCTTGACTAAGGTGCCGATGAGCATGAAGAAACAGGCCCAGAAGGCCAAAGGTTTCCCTACCAGGTGCGGCAAATCGGAAAGCCTGAAACTTCCTATCTGAGCATACGCTATCATTATGCCAGTTAAGAAGAGAAGCCCGCCCGCAACCCCCCATAGGAAGCACATCATAGCCACCCGATGGCGATCGATGTATCCGAAGTAGCTCATTATGAAAAAGAGAGGGATGAGCAGCAGCTCTATGAAGAGGAAAATCATGATCAAATTCGTCGCGAAAGCCACACCAGCGAACCCTGTAGCGAAAAGCAAGAAGAAGGAGTTGTATAGCCCATAATAAGCCGATCCAGCCTCCCTGCCATAGAGGAGGTGTATCCTATGGTCTATGTAATTAATGGAGTAAAACGCGAGGGCAGCGCAGGTGATGTTCATTATCAGGGCCACAGGCCAGCTCAAACCATCGGCCAGGAGCCCGAATTTCAGCTTAGCGATAGGAACCCAGGTATATTCCTCATAAATGGGATTGCCGGAGTAAATCTGGGGGCCGATCAGGCAGAGGAGGGCCGTCGTGTATACCAGACAGGCACCGGTGACCCAACCCGTCTTCCTGCCCAATCGCGAATGTATTAGGGCTATAATCCCAGCAACGATCACCGGAACGACTATCGTTTGAAGAAGCGGGTAAGGTATTTGCATGTCAAATCCCTCCTAACAGCAAAATGGCTATGACGATTACGATAAACAGCGCTATGTACAGCATATTGTAGGAAAGGACACCGGTTTGAACCCTCCTGACTTTGTAGTAGATAGAGCTGAAGAGATT
>CAYYKQ010000047.1:0-13520 GCA_964440965.1 uncultured Anaerolineae bacterium
CTGTGCAGAGGTGCCGAGGTGCTGAGGAGCAGAGGGGAAATCTCTCCCCATCGCAGAGTGTTGACTTGAGCTTATCTGGGCACGACCCTTGTCTCCCCTCCCTCCGCCGGTTTATACTCCGGCATCAACTCCCTCAGCTTACGCCTAATCCCCTCCTGGTCCATCTCCCTGGCCAGCCTCTTGACCTCCAGCACGCCCTTCCGCAGCCTCTCTCCATTTGAAAGCGCCGGCTTCGGGAAGGGGAACCTTGCCGAAGTCTTGGCCGATGGTCTATTACTACAACCGCACTTCCCGTTTTTAGGGGGCCAGAGGTGACAGTCACCTTGGCTATGCCCGCGCCACATGCCAGATGTCAAAACTCTCGAATCGAAACGCCACATAGCCCGCTCCCTTGGCTAATAGCATACAGCCCGCTATTTGCCTTGCCATCGGCCATCAGCTATCTGCCATCTGCTGGCTGATACTCCGGCACCAGCTCCATCAGTTTCCCCCCGATCCCTGCCTATCCGTCGCCTATGTCCCCCTGAAGGTGAGAACATCGCCGATGGCCTTGAGAAGGATAAGCAAGTCCAGGTAAATCGAGCGGTGCTTGATGTAATAGAGGTCATATTGGAGCTTGATGAGAGTGTCCTCGACCGAGCTGCTGTAGCCCTGTTTGACTAACGCCCAGCCGGCCATCCCCGGACGCACGGAGTGGCGAAGGCGATAGAAGGGGATCTCTTTCTCCAGCCGGGCCACGAACTCCGGACGCTCCGGCCTCGGCCCCACCACGCTCATCTCCCCTTTGAGCACGTTGATGAACTGGGGCAGTTCATCTATATGGGTGGCGCGCAGGAACCGCCCCACCTTGGTCACCCGCTCGTCGCCCTTCCTGGCCCACACCGCTCTCCCTTCTTTTTCGGCATTGGGGACCATGGTGCGCAGCTTGAACAGGCGGAACACCTTCCCCGCCTTGCCCACCCTTTCCTGAGCGTAGAATATGGGCCCTGGGGAGTTGATGTAGATGGCCGGGGCGACGAAGGGCAGGAGGATGCCCAGCACGGCAAGCCCCGCCAGGGCGATCAGGATGTCCAGCGCTCGCTTCAGGCCCTCATATAGGTGGGCGGTGGGATTGTAATTGGGGCGCAGGATGACGTGCAGCATGCGGCCGATGTGTTCTACCGGCACCATCCCCGTGGCCCGTTCGTAGAGGACGGGCATGGGGATGATCTGAAGGCCCATCTCCTGGCAGCCCATGAGGGCCCGAAACAGCCCCTCGCGAATCTGGTGGAAATGGGTAATGGCCAGTATCACTTCGGAGACGCCCAGCTCCTTAGCCAGGGGGACGAGGTCGCGGTGGTCTCCGAGGACGGGTATTCCCTCGATGATCTTTCCCCGCTTGGCGGGGTCGTCGTCAATAAACCCGACCAGTTGATACTCGCAGCTTACGTTCTCCCGCACAGCCCTGGCGATGATGCGACCGGCCAGGCCCGCTCCAACCACCAGGGCTCGCCGCCGAAAGATCGGTTGGGTCAGGGAGAAAACGTAAAGGGCCCGGCCGAGGCCGAGAAAAACCAGGGTACATGCTGCGAATAACCCCAGGGTGAGCCGGGAACGCACGAGATAGGGTGTGATGTAAGGGATGAGGACGTAGAGCGACAGGGTCAGCAGGGCGGCCTTGGCGACGCAGAGAGTGCTCTTGGGAAGGCGCGAGGCGTTCCTCAGGTCGTAGGCGTCGAAGGCCGAGGCGAAAATGAGCCAGATGGTGCTCAAGAGGGCGAACCAAGCGGGGTGGGAGGGGATCGTCCGCCAGGAGAGGGACTCGCCCAACCTCAGCCAAAGGATGATGAGCAGGGCCCCGTTGAGCATCAGCAGGTCCAGCAGCCCCAGCAGCACCTTTCGCTCTGAGATGCACAAAGGGATACGAGGCAAGGCTATCCTCCTGCCGATGGAAGAGAGATTTAAAAACTGCTGGAAGTCGGTAAATTTGTCATCGGTACTGGTTGCCTTCATGTTTTATCCCTCTGAGCGCTATGTAAACCAAAACTTAGCCCCTTCTGAAAAGCCGAGAGGGTACATCAGATCGCCACTTAGCCCAATTGCATAGTGTTGCTCTACAAGATCGCTTTCTCGATGATCCCGACAATCCTTTCCGCCGCATGTCCATCCCCGTAGGGGCTGATGGCCCTGGCCATCCTCTCATATTCCCGCCGGTCGTATAACAGCCGCTCGGTTTCGGCGACGATGGTTTCGGTGTCGGTTCCCACGATTTTGACCGTCCCCGCCTCCACTGCCTCAGGCCGCTCGGTCTCCCGCCTCATCACCAGGACGGGCTTGCCCAAAGCGGGCGCCTCCTCTTGGATGCCGCCGGAGTCGGTGAGGACCAGGTAGGTGTGCTTCATCAGGTAAGCAAAAGGCTCATATGGCAGCGGGTCAAGCAGGTGGATCCGCTCGTGGTTGTTCAGAAGGCGATAAACTGGCCCCCGCACGTGGGGGTTCATATGGACAGGGTAGACGATCTGGACATCCGGATTGCGCCGAACTAGCTCCCGCAGAGCGAGGCAGATGTTCTTTAGGGGCTGGCCGAAGTTCTCGCGGCGATGGGCGGTCACGAGGAGCAAGGGGGCAGAGGTGCAAGGGTGCAGGGGAGAATTCACCCCTGCTCCTCTGTTCCCCTGCTCCTCTGCTCCTTGAGCGATGCCCAGGCGCTGCAACAGCGCGCGGGTCTGCCGGGATGGTGGTTGACTCACGACCCAGAGCAGGGCGTCTATGACGGTGTTGCCGGTGACGAAGATGACGTCTTCGGGGATGCCTTCGGCGCGTAGAGCCTCGGCGGCGCTGCGGGTGGGGGCGAAATGGTAGGTGGCCAGGACGCTGATGAGGCGGCGGTTTATCTCCTCAGGGAAGGGGTAATATCTGTTGTGGGTGCGGAGGCCCGCCTCCACATGGCCCACCGGGATTTTCTGGTAGAAGGCGGCCAAAGCGGCGACCATAGCCGTGGTGGTGTCCCCCTGCACCAGAACGAGGTCTGGCTGCACCTCTCGTAACACCTGGGTCAGGTCGGCCATAGCCCGCGCCGTCAGCGATGCCGGAGTTTGGTCGTCCTCCATCAGGTCCAGGTCTATATCGGGCTCGATTTTGAAAAGCGCCAGCACCTGGTCGAGCATCTGCCGGTGCTGGGCGGTGACGCAGACGACCGCCTCGATCTGGCTCGGATGCTTTTTCAATTCCCGCACCACCGGGGCCATCTTGATGGCTTCAGGACGGGTGCCGAAGATGGAAAGGACTTTAAGCATTGAGAAATCAGAATTGAGAACTAAGGCTTCCGTCAGCGGGAAGCACGCTCGGTGAGACGGTTGCGGATGGAGGCGATGATCTTGTTCAAGTCGTGTAAGATGGTGTCGAGTTCCTGCGCAAGTTCGTCAAATAGATGGGGCTCAGTGTAGCCTACGTCACGGGCATAGAGGAGGTGACTCTTAGTTTCACACGCTGAGCCCCGACTGTTGTAGTAGAAGGTCAGCTTATCACGGTAATGATACCGTCCAAAGGCCTCAGCTATATTCGCTGCAATGGAGACCGCGGATCGCCGGAACTGTGATGTCAGACCATATCTCTCATGTGGCGGGAAGGGCTCGGTGATCTGGTGGATCCTTACAGCGAGCGCGTGAGCCTGCTGCCACAGCGGCATCTCTTCGAAGGATCTGTACGCCTCGCTTTGATTGCTGCCCATCGTCTGAGTTCTGATTTCTGAGTTCTTACTTCTCAGTGCTCTACCACTCCGTTCTCCGTCCTCCCCCCTCCATTTTCCATCCTCACTCCACCACCATCTCCCTCACCGCCGATGACACCCCCGGCCCAAACCGCGCCGAGGCCTCGATCTCCTCCCAATGGTTGCGGAACCACTCGATGGTATGTTGTAGCCCCTCCTCAAACGGGGTGTGCGGCTCGTAACCGATGAGTTCGCGCGCCTTGTCAATGGACGCCAGCAGGCGGCTCTTGGTATCCCACTTGCGGCGCCGGGCGAAGCGGATGCCGGCAGTGTTACCCGTGGCCTCGTTGATCATATGGGCCAGGTCAATGATGCGGGTTTCCCTGCCCGAGGCCAGGTTGAACTCCTGGCCGATGGCGCTCTCCATGACACCACAGCGCAGCAGGCCATCCACGATGTCCCCCACGTAGGTGAAGTCGCGGGTCTCCTCGCCAGTGCCGGTGATAGGAAGGGGAAGCCCCTTCATGGCCCAGTAAATGAAGTTAGGGATGACGTTGCGGTACTGGCCGGGCACTTCCCCTGGCCCATATGAGTTGAAGAAACGGGGCTTGACTACTTTGAGGCCGTAGTGGTTGTAGAAGAAGTTGCAGTAGAGCTCGCCCAACATCTTGGTGATCTGGTAGGGGGTACTGAGGTGCATGGACATGAACTCCTCCCGTAGGGGGAGCGGCGACTCGCTGCCATAGATGGAGCAGCCGGAGGAGGCATAGATGAAGCGCTCCACGCCGGTGAAGACGGAGTACTCCAGCATCCGCAGGGTGCCCAGGCCGTTGACCATCAGGTCCCGTTCGGGATGGTCCACCGAGTTTTGGTTGGCGAAAAAGGCGGCCAGATGGAAGACGATCTGGGGGCGTTCAAAGAAGACGCGCTTGAGCTTCACTTCGTCCAGGATGTCCCCTTCCACGAAGAGCACCCCGGGCAGGGAAGGGATGTTCCAGCGCACGCCGGAGGAGAGGTCGTCCAGGATGATAACCTGGGCGCCCAGTTCGGCCAGCCGGCGGCACAGGTTGGAGCCGATGGCGCCGGCACCGCCGGTGACCAGAATTGTTTTGCCTGCATAGGCCTGCAAATAGTCCATCACGGCTACCTCCTCTTATCGAAATCGCCGTCCTTGTGCCCGAAAGCGTTGAGCATCCTCTCTGGTCGGGAAGCTGAAGTAGGTGGCCTGGGATGCATCGTTGGGCTGCCGGATCACTGTGCCTCGCTCGATATCCTCCAGAGCTTGCAAAAGCACCTCAGCACCAATGCGCTTGGTCTTGCGAATCAGCGAATCAAGGGTATCATCTGGCGATATCGCTACCGGCTCCTGGCGGATGATGTCACCATCGTCCAGTGTGGCCGTCATGTAGTGAACGGTGACGGCCGTTTCTTTCTCTCCATTTAGAAGCACCCAGAAGGTGGGAAGCATGCCCCGGTAACGGGGCAATGGGGCAGTGTGAACGTTGATGCAACCGTAGGGGGGTAAGGCCAGGATATCCTTCTTAAAGATCTGGCTGGCGGCGACAGAGACGATAATGTCGGGCCGGATTTCTTGGGAAAGCACAGTGAGAAAAGGCGGGGCATTGATGTTCTCGGGCCGATAGACGGGTATGCCGTGGCGCCTGGCCACATCCGCAGCCGACCAGGGTCCACCCAGAGGCAGGATTGAGCTAACTACGCTCATCGCTTTTAGCCCGGCAAAGCGAAAGCCAAACACCAGGAAGTCCCAAGGACCGTAAAGATTGTACGCCCGCCGCACAGTGTCCTGAAGCTTTTCGTTAAAGGGCTTCAGGATGACCAGGGCCACAATGTCGTTGCTTCTGGCTTGCGCGATTCGCTCCAAGAAGGCAGGCAGGTAAAAGGGTTCATCTTGAGTGACAATAGCGATACGCATGCCGATGTAATCTCCTAAAGGCCGAGGACTTCCCGGACGGGAGCGAAGCGAAACTCCTGGCACAACGCTTTCAGCCTCTCGGCGGTCTTGTCCAAATTGCGGTAATGCAGAAACTGCCGCCAGAGGCTGCCGTTGATGCGCGGTTGATGGGGGTCCACTTCCCACGGGTGCAGGTAGACGATTGCTGGCCTACCCTCAGCGTTCGCCTTGCGCAGGCCCCAGCGGGTGAGGGCATAGGGATAGTGTCTCAACCAGCCTCCACCACCGATCGGGAAATCCCTACCCAGCCAATGCACGACGGTCATTGGAAACTCCCAAAGCCCTGGCCGGATCATATGAGGTGCACGGGGTGCTCCAGGAAGCCCATATCTGTTATGGACTAGGGGCCTGGCCGGATAAATGCTGGAATCATATCGCAGCCCACACTCCTGCACCACGTCTAAAGCCCACAGGGACTGCTTTGTGACGGAGAACGAAGGGGCTCTGAAGCCCAAGACCTTCTCCCCGGTGATGTCCTGGATGATATCCAAAGAGCGCTGCAAATCGCTTCGAAACTGTTCCGGCGTCTGGTGGTAGATCAACCAGTGGCCATATCCGTGGCTCGCCACCTCATGGCCGGCATCCTGAATTCGCCGTACCAAGGTTGGATGTCGTTCTGCTATCCAACCCAGGATGAAGAAGGTGGCTCTCGTCCCGGTTTCCGCCAATATATCCAGGAGCCGAGACGTATTGGTCTCCACCCGGCTTTCGTAGTTTTCCCAGTTCTTCCGCCCTACCACCTCTTCGAAGGCGTGGACCTGGAAGTACTCCTCCACATCCACGGTCAAGGCATTCAACATGTTTTCCCCCAGCGGGCGCAGGCTTGACGGAGTATCTCTTCGTAGCTGGCCACACAGGATTCGCGAGAAAAGTGCTGCTCGGCATAGAGCCGACCTCGCTGCCCCATCTCGTGAGCCTGCTCAGGATTGTGATACAGCGTGAGGATGGCTTGAGCCAGCCCCTGTGCATCCCCTGCCTCCACGCAGAGGCCACACCCGGCCTCAGCCACAATTTTGGGGGTATCTCCGTTCAGAGGAACGCTGGCTACCACTGGCCGGCCAGCAGCCATGATGTTCAGGAGCTTTGATGGCACCACTGGCGTGGTCAGGTTCTTGTTGAGATTGATCATGCTGACGTCCGAAGCAGCCAGCACCTCCGGGTACTTGCTCCAGGGCTGCATGGGCAGGAAGATAACGTTGTTCAGCTTTAGCCGACGGGCGTGTTCCTCGGTTTTGGTTTTTTCGGGCCCATCGCCCACCATCAGGAAAACAATGTCCTGGTAATCCTGTAACCGCTGTGCGGCCTGCACGATGACAGACATATCCTGGCACCAGCCCATTGTCCCGGCATAGGAGACAACGAAACGACCATCGAGCCCGTGCTCATGGCGGAATGAGTTTTCCCGTGGAAGGGGACGAACCCGCTCGATATCTACCCAATTGTGTACCACCTGGACGCGCTCCGAGTGCCCCCCGTGAGCCAGCACGTGCTCTCGGTTACCAGGTGAGTGGACGGTAACAGAGTCGGCCTTGCGGTAGATGAACCGCTCGATGATCTCGAAGACGCGAATAAGGATCTTGCTTTTCAGCAGACCCAGGATCACGGCTTCTTTGGGGAAAAGGTCCTGAACGTTGACCACGAAGGGGATGCGCTTGATACGACTGAGAGCGTAAGCCGCCAAGCCCAGTGGAAGTGGCGGAGAGTAAATGAGCACCACGTCTTGTCGACCAGAGAAGAGGCCGCCGAGGAAAAGGACAGCCGGCACCAGGAAGTGCTCCAGGCCTCGTAAGATCAGGTTCGTCCTGGGCACGGACGGCGTCCATAACCGCAATACCTGGACACCGCTCATCTCCTCCCGCATCAAGCGTTTACCCCGATAGGGTTCCGGTCGCTCCTTAACGTTGTAGCGGGGAAAGCCAGTAACGACGGTCACTTGATGGCCCCGTTGGACCAGACTTTCTGCCAGTTCGTAGAAAAGATGCGCAGCCCCTCCGATTTCGGGTGGAAAGTAATTGGTTAGGATCAAGACGTTCATGTGTTGGAGACCTTTGGTTCCTCCGCGTTGTTCACGAAGAGAAGTAGTGGATCAACTGTCACCGACTGGCCTTTGCGCAGTGACTCTTCCATGGCAAAGGTGGCCAGAGTTGTGTAGACGTACTCCTCAAAATCCACCGGCGCCGGGCCGCCGTTGCGGATGGCCGAAAGCAGCGCCTCCACCTCGCCCCGATGCCCCCGGTCCACGCTGAGCCAGTTGCGGATGCGCTTCGTGCGCCCGCCGCGGGTGAAGGTCGCCGCCTTGAAGTTCTCGATGACGCCCACCGCCCCGCCGCCGAAGACCTCCACCCGCTCCCGAGGGTAGCGCTTGTCCCCTCCGGCCAGGTAGGTGATGGAGCCAATGGCGCCGTTGGCCATCTTGAGAGTGATAACCACATTGTCGCTGGGCTTGTAGCCGTTTGATGCCAGCGCCTCAGCGTAGACCCGTACTGGGACGGAGCCGGTCAGGTACTGGATGAGGTCCACGAAGTGGCACACCTCGCCGATGATGCGCCCGCCGCCCTGCTCGGGGTCATGCACCCAGTGGTCGGGCGGCACCGGCCCGGCGTTGACGGTACAGTGAACGGCCAGGGGCTCCGGGGTGCCGGCGAAGCGCTCTTTGAGCCAGCGGGCGAAGGGGGAGAAGCGGCGGTTAAAGCCGACCATGAGGATTTGAGAATCCAGAATCGAGAACTGAGAATCGAGGCTTTGCTTCTTAATGCTTAATTCTGAATTCTGTGTTCGAGTTCGGGATTCCTTACAGACGGCCGCAACCTCTCTTAGCTGCTCTACATTAAGGGCAAGCGGCTTTTCCACGAACACGTGCTTGCCGGCGCGGAGGGCTTCGGCCACGAGGGGGGCGTGGGAGCCATGGCGGGTGAGGATGAAGATCGCCTCGATGTCCTCATCCTGCAGGAGTTCCCGATAGTCGGTGGTGCAGTACTCAAAGCCATACTTCTCCCCCACATGCCTCCCGCTGAGGCCGGTGGCTGTGGCGACCCCTACATACCGCACGCCCTTCACCTTTCGCAGGGCTGGGAGGAGGGTCCCCCTGGCGTGTTGGCCGGCGCCGATCAAGCCGATGCCCACGTCGGAGGATTGAGAATCAAGAATTGAGAATTGAGAATCCTGAGTTCTCAGTTCTAATTTCTTAGTGCTCAATTCTGATTCCTCAGTTCTTGGTTCGTATTCGAGAAGCACGCCAATGTACGGCTCCTTGCCTCTGAGGATGAGTTCATAGGCTTCGAGGGCGCGGTCGAAAGGGAAGCGATGGGTGATGAGATGATCCACGCGGACGGTGCCTTTGGCCAGTTGAGCCAGGAACTCCTCCATGTTGCGCTTGGCCGTCCAGCGGGCGTAGGCCAGGGGATAATCCAACCCCTTTTCGGTGTAGTTGGGGTCGTAGAGGCCAGGGCCCCAGGCGCGGGAGACGACCAATTCCAGCTCCTTGTCGTAGAAAGGCTTGCGGGGGATCTTCAGCCCCACCAGCCCCGTGGCGACGATGCGGCCCCGCTCCCGGCAGAGTTCGGCGGCCTGTTCCAGGGGCTCGTTGCTGGGGGTGGCGGCGAGGATGATGACAGCGTCAGAACCGGCTCCGCCGGAGAGTTGAGAATTGAGAATCGAGAGCTGAGCGTAGTCGGTGGCGACGGCCTCGGCGCCGTGTTGGAGGGCCATTTCCGCTTTCTGGGAGTTGATGTCCATGCCGATGACGTGGCAGCCAGCGGCGTTGAGGAGTTGGACGGCGATCTGGCCCAGCAGCCCCAGGCCGATGACGACGACGGTCTCGCCCAGGGAGACCTTTGCCATGCGCACCGCTTCCAGGGCGATGCCACCCATAGCCACGAAGGCAGCGGATTCGAAGTCCACACCATCGGGAATCTTGACACACAGGTTAGCAGGAACTGATACAACCTCCGCGTGGCAGGCATAGCCGCTGCCGGCGCAGGCCACCCGGTCACCCACCTTAAATCCGCAATCCGCGATCCGCAATCCGCAATCAATCACCACCCCAGCCGAGGAATAGCCCAGGGGCATGGGCTTCTCCAACCGGGCCATGGACTGGCGGTAGGCTTCTGCGATTCCCTCGGTGCGCACCTTATCCACCACTTGCCGCACCCAATCGGGCCGAGCCAAAGCCTTGCCCAGCAAGCTCTTCCTGGCCACTTCGATCATCGCCTTCTCTGTGCCCACGCTGACCACCGAGGCGCGTGTTTGCACCAGCACGTGTCCCCGCCGGGCATGGGTCGGCGCCGGCACCTCAGCCAGTTGTAGTTCACCGGTTTTGTAGTTCTGGAGGATTTGCTTCAATTCACTCTATCCGTGGGTCTTCTTGAAATTCTCAAAGGCCAAGGGAAAAAGTCCGTCTGACGTAACTGCTCAGCCTTGTCTGTCAACGAATCGGAAACGGATAAACGAATGGCTTCTGCCGGACATCATTCGTTTATTCGTTAGATATTCGTTGACAGAGACCAAAGCTTACGAGATCCTGCGCCGCCTTAAGGCCGAGGAGCTGGTGCGCCCTGTTCGGGCGGGAAAGTACCTTTTGCTCGGCTTCCAGCCGGAGCGGGTGCTCTCCAACCCGATGTTCATCGCCACCCGCCTGGCCTATCCAGCTTATGTCTCCTATTGGAGTGCGCTTCACTTTCACGGCCTCACGGAACAGGTGCCGCGGACCGTCCCTTCGACTGGGCTCAGGGCAAGCTTCGTGGCCACCACGCGGAAATGCCGGCCATTGGACTTCGACGGTGCCCGGTTCGTCTTCGTGAAGGTGGCTCCATATAAGTTCTTCGGCTATCGGCGAGAGATAATCGGCGATCTCCCCGTGCTGGTGGCGGAGGTGGAAAAGGCCCTGGTGGATTCGCTGGATCAGCCCCGTTATGCCGGTGGGTTATTGGAAGTGGCGAAGGCATTGTACCACGCCCGTGAGCAACTGGACCCGGAGCGGCTGGCGGAATATGCCAACCGGATGCGCAACCGCAGCCTTTGCTCACGCCTGGGTTACCTGCTGGACCGCTTTGGACAGCCCGTGCAGGGGTTGAACATTTCCCAGACTTTTGTTCTCCTGGATCCCCAGGGGCAGGTTGAAGGTCCGTACGATCATCGCTGGCGCGTGCGGGTCAACGTGTCGGATAAGGAACTCCTCAGGTGGAGGGAAACCTGATGCTCACCAAGCGACAACTTCAACGCATCGCGCAACGCCATGGTATTGGTCTACAGGCTCAGGAGCGCGATTACATTCAGCATCTCTTTCTGTCGGTATTGTATGGCCGAGCAGGCGCATACGCTCGGCCAGTTCGTCGTCGGCAGTGGTGATCATCCCCCCTTCGCCAGTGGTCATGTTTTTGGTAGCATAAAACGAAAACACCGTTACACGTTGAACGTTGAACGGCATCAGAGCCGATTTTGTGGCCGTGGTAGGTGGCGCCGACGGCGTGGGCGGCGTCCTCGATGACGGGCAGATTGTGGCGTGCAGCGATGGCGTAGATGGCTTCCAGATCGCACGGCTGGCCGCCGTAGTGGACGGGCATGATGGCCTTGGTCTTCGGCGTGATAGCCAGTTGGATGGCTTCTGGTGTGACGTTGAAATCATCGTCCACATCCACCAGCATGGGACGGGCCCCCAGGTGGATGACGACGTTGGCAGTGGAGCAGAAAGTGAGGGTGGGGACGATGACCTCGTCTCCTGGGCCGACGCCCAGCGCGGTCAGGGCGATGTGCAGGCCGGCGGTGCAGGAGTTGACGGCGATGGCGTGCTTTGCGCCGACGTATTCCCGGAACTGCTCCTCGAAGCGCTTGGTCTTGGGACCGGTGGTGATCCAGCCAGACCTGAGGCTATCGGCGACCTCAGCGATCTCTTCCTCGCCGATGGTGGGAAGCGAAAAGGGCAGAAAGTTCTGGCGCAAAGGTTCCTCCTTGACAAAGGTTTCCAACACGAGTATAATCTGCTATGCAAAGCAACGTCGCACATTCTGTGCGGCGATCTTTATCAGGCGCAAAGATTCTTCCACTGAGAGGAGAAACTTCCCATGTCCCAACTACTTACGAGTCAAAATCTACTCCCGGCCCAGAAGAAGCGTCTCCACAAAGATTTCATCGAAAACGAAAGGCTCTACTGGCGAATGCGAGAGCAGCTCCTGAAACAATATGAGGGGCAATGGGTGGCCATCGAAGGAGGGAAGGTAGTCGCCAGTGGTGACAATCTGTTCGATGTAACCGATGAGGTAGGAAGGCTCGGCTGTCACGCTTACATCGCCCGAGTGGGACAGGAAGACAGCATCGTTTTCACCATCCGCCGTAAGGAGTTCGCTTACGACGTGGCCTACCAGCCCTTCGCTCTGCCTCAAGCCGAGGTCGTCTTCTCCAACTATCGCGGGACCGCACGCCAGCTCTATCCAGACGTTATCCCTGATACGGGGGCCGACCTTTCTGCCTTGCCAGAAGACGACTGTTTGGCCATTGATCTCTTTGACTCTCCCTATCTGCTGGGTCTCACCCGGGGTGTGCTGGGCCCCAGTGTGACGACGCTGGTCTATCGCGGCAATGCGGAGATCAATGGGGACTCTTACCCTTCTCTGATCCAACCCATCCCTGGGGGAAAAGAACGAATCCTGGGCCGTGATGTCCTGAATCAACTGAAAGTGACCTTCGACGGTCCCCAGAAGAAAGTGCTCTTCGACTAAAGCGTCCTTCTCTCCTCCGCACCCTAGCTCCCCCGCTCCCCTGCCCTTCCACTCCCTTGCCTCCCCACTCCCCCCTCCATCTTCCATCTTCCATTCTCTGTTCTCCCCCTCACCTTGTCTCCCCTGCTCCCCTGCTCCTCCTCTCCCTTGCTCCCCTGCCCCTCCGCTCCCTAGCTCCCCCGCTCCCCCTTCTGTGCAGAGGTGCCGAGGAGCAGAGGAGCCAGGGTGCAGAGGTGAATTCATTGGCTCCTCCGTAACATCAGCCAAGGTTGAGGATGGATTATCATGTTCACGCGCTTGCCGATGATGTAATCGTAGGTCTGGCGCAATTCGGTTCCGACTTCTGCTGGCCAATAGCCGCATTTTACCGCAAACGAAGCCCACGTCTGAGTTTCCGCCGCTTCCGATTCAGCATCATTGAGCTTGTTCACAAAGGCGGCCTCGTACCGCCGCTTGCGCCATGCCTCGGCAATATTCCCGCACACTGAGCGCGAGGAACGGCGAATCTGATCAGTCAATGAATAACGCTCTTCGGGCGGGAAGGACTTGGAAAGTTCAAAAATACGCATTGCTGCATCGAACGCCATCTTGTACACATCCAACTCTTCATGACTCTGTATCACTCTTGCTCCCCCTCTCCTCCGCCCCTCTGCTCCTCTGCTCCCTTGCACCCATGCCCCTCCGCTCCCCCGCTCCCCCTTCTGTGCAGAGGTGCCGAGGTGCCGAGGTGCTGGGGTGCCGGGGTGCGTGGGTGCATGGGAGCAAGGGTGCATGGGAGAAGTCATTGATAGTTACCTCGCTTGAGTATCCACGGGCTGGGATTGATGATCATGTTCACAAGCTTGCCGATGATGTAGTCGTAAGTTTTGTGCAATTCCTGGCCCAACTCCTTGGACAAATAGAGGCATTCTACGGCGAAGCCGATCCATGTCTGGGTCTCTGCTGCTTCAGCTTCCGCATCGTTTAGCTTGCTCACAAATGCAGCCTCGTACCGTCGTTTTCTCCAGGCCTCCGCGATGTTAGAGCAGACTGCTCTGGAAGAGCGCCTGATCTGATCGGTGAGCGCATATGTCTCCTCGCGGGGAAATCGTTTCGATAGCTGAAAAATGCGCATGGCCGTCTCAAATGCCAGGCGATACACATCCAG
>CAYYKQ010000048.1:0-13437 GCA_964440965.1 uncultured Anaerolineae bacterium
ATAGGCAGAAGTGATTCTTGAGGCTCAGTATGAACCTCTTTGGTAACCTAGAAAGGAGGTATCACAATGCTTGATGCATTGAAGGCGTTTGGGGATAGGCTGAGCCGGTGGACGATGAGGTGGGTCCCCCATTCCCTCATTGTGGCCTTGATACTGAACCTAATAGCCTTCATCCTAGCTCTAATATGGGGGGATGTGGGCTACAACCCGCTCACAGTCATCCAGGCGTGGGGTAAGGGCTTCTGGGTCCTCCTCCGCTTTGCCATGCAGATGTGTCTGATCCTGCTGACGGGCTACATCGTGGCCGTATCCCCGCCGGTGGAGAAGGCCCTGGCATGGCTGGCGAGGCTGCCCAACCCCGACAAGCCATGGCAAACCATCCTGCTGATGGGGCTCGTCACCAACATCCTGGCCTTCATCAACTGGGGCCTGAGCATAGTGGGAGCGGCCATCTTCACCATCTACCTCGTCAGACACCAGCCCAAGGTGGACTTCAGATTGCTTCTGGCCACCGCCTATCTAGGGCTCGGATGCATCTGGCACATGGGGCTCTCTGCCTCGGCGCCCCTCATGGTCACTGACCCAGAATCATTCCTCATCAAGACGGGGGTCCTCAAGGAGGTTATCCCCACCAGCAGGACACTCTTCACCCCAGCCAATATAGGTGTTGCCCTCTTCACCTTGATCTTCACCTCAGCGTTCATGGCCATCATGCACCCCTCCCCTGAGAGGACGATGTCCCTCCCGCCTGAGAGGCTTAAGGCGGTCGAGAGGTGGATCCCGCCGGAGAAGCCCCCTGAGGAGGAGATGAGCCCTTCGGATAAGATAAATTGGTGGCCTGGATGGGGCATCATCTTCAGCATAATGGCCGCCGTATATCTGGTGTGGTGGTACAAAGAGAAAGGGTTCGCCGGCCTGGGCCTCAATTCCGTGAACTTCATGTTCCTGTTCGCAGGGCTTATTCTCCATTGGTACCCGGTACGATTCGTTGATGCCGCTCTATCCGGCGCCAACAAGCTATGGGGGATCATAATCCAGTTCCCCCTCTACGCAGGCATCTTCGGGATGCTGAGGTACACAGCGCTGGCTAAAACCATAACCGATGTCTTCGTAGCGGCCTCCACTCCGAGGACCTACCCACTCTTTATGTACTGGGTGGCGGGCATCTTGAACTACTTCGTCCCCTCGGGTGGCTCGGAGTGGATCATCCTCTCCCCCATCATCATCCCCGCCGGGGCAGCGTTGGGGGTGAGCCCGGCAACGGTTACGCTCACCTACGGGTGGGGCGACATGATGACCGACGTCATCCAGCCCTTCTGGGCCATAGCCCTATGCGAGATCACCGGCATAAAGTTCAGGGAGATGATGGGCTACTGTGTGGCGGTGTGGATACCCTACCTCATCTACATGTCTATAGCCTGTCTCCTGGTGCCGCTAGGGCTATAGCCCTCGAATTGGAAAGGGGCAAGGTGGCGATCACCTTGCCCCTTTCTGTGCTCTGCAGAACATCGATCGGCTCAATACACCCTGCCGCCGATCTTAGCTGGCAGCTTAGGGACAAGCAGAGAGACCTCCCCATCAGGGGTGGGAACACCCAGCACGAGGACCTCCGACATGAAGCCTGCGATGTTTTTGGGAGGGAAGTTGACTACGGCTACTATCTGGAGCCCCTCCAGCTCTTCCTTAGGGTAGTTGGTGATCTGGGCCGCTGACTTCTTGATGCCGATCTCCTCTCCAAAGTCTATAGTGAGTTTGTAGAGGGGCTTCCGAGCGCGGGGAAAGTCCTCAACCGAGAGTATCCTCCCCACCCTGATGTCCAATTTTTGGAAATCCTCGAAGGTGGCCATTTTCCCCTCCTTAGCCTATCGGGATTTGGTCGTTTGATACCTTGCCTTTCCTTCCTCGTAGGCATCTCCCCCGTAGATGTCATTGACTACGATGGCGGGGAAATCCTCCACTTCCAGCCGCCACAGGGCCTCGGTTCCCAGTTCCTCATAAGCGATGGCCTCAGCCCTCCTGATGGACTTGGCGATAAGGGCCGCAGCTCCACCGATGGCGGCGAAGTAGACCGCTTTATGCCTCCTCAACGCCTCCCTTACCTTGGAGCTGCGGTTTCCTTTGCCTATCATCCCCTTGAGCCCCTGCTCTAACATGCGAGGGGTGTAAGGGTCCATCCGGTAACTCGTGGTCGGCCCGGCTGAGCCTATCGGCTTGCCGGGGGGAGCCGGAGAAGGTCCCATGTAGTAGATTATCTGCCCCTTCGGATCGAAGGGCAGAGGCTCCCCCCTCTCCAGCGCCTCCATGAAGCGCTTATGGGTTGCATCTCGCCCTGCGTAAATGATGCCAGTGATGGTCACTCTGTCGCCAGCGTGGAGCTTTTCGATGACCTCATCGGTCAACGGTGTAGTGATCTTCATCGTTATCCATTCATAATTTCCAAGTTTGAATCCATTAGGTTAAAGGGTCACCTCCTTATGCCTCGCCGAATGGCATTGGAGGTTAACCGCTACCGGCAGGCTGGCGATGTGGCAGGGGAAGGTCTCCACGTGGACGGCCAAGGCGGTGATCCTCCCTCCGAAGCCCTGCGGCCCGATGCCTAGCTCGTTCACCCGTTCCAGTATCTCCACCTCCAATTCCGCTACCTCCGGATCAGGATTGGGCTCGCCCACCGGGCGGAGTAGGGCCTTCTTGGCGATGAGCATGGCCTTCTCAGCCGTGCCGCCGATGCCCACCCCCACGATGATGGGAGGACAGGGATTGGCACCCGATCTGTCCACACACTTGACCACGAAATCGATGACCCCTTGACGCCCCGCAGCAGGGGAGAGCATCGCCAGATAGCTCATGTTCTCGCTTCCCCCGCCCTTGGGAAGGACGACGATCCTGAGCTCATCTCCGGAGACGATGTCGGTGTAAATGACGGCAGGGGTGTTATCCCCAGTGTTTACACGATCGGAGAAGGGTTTAGCCACCACCGAACTGCGCAGGTAGCCCTCGCTGTAGCCCTTGCGCACTCCCTCATTGATGGCTTCATAGAGATCGCCGCCAACGATGTGAACCTCTTGGCCCAGTTCCAGGAAGACCACGACCATCCCTGTGTCTTGGCAAAGGGGCATCCTCTCCTGCCTGGCGATCTCAGCGTTCTCCAATATCTGGTCGAGAATCTCCTTGCCCAGCGGGGAAACCTCCCTCTCGCGGGCGTTGCGCAGGGCCTTCAGCACATCCTCACCCAAGCGGTAGTTGGCTTCCACGCAAAGCTCGGCTACCGCATCGGCGATCTTCCGGCAGTCTATCTCCCTCATCTAGTCCTCGATTCTCCATCAAAAGAGGTCGAGAAGCAAGGCGCAGCGCCTTAGGGGGCTTTCAGGCCTTGGCGATGAACCCTTCTTTCATCAGGCAATGGATTGCCTCCCGTGCCTGCCTGATAGTGGTTGAGGCCTCCTTGTAGAGCTGTTCTCTGGTCTTCCTGAGCTTAGCGACGCCCTGCTCCTGGGCCTTCATGGCCGTAGCCACTGCCTCGCAGGGGAAGACCTCCCATTCGTCCATCCGAGGTACAATATCCTCCTCATGGATGCCCCGCTCCTCGGCATAGCGCGCCAACTCGTAGGCAGCGGCAAGGGCCATCTCGTCGGTGATGGTGCGGGCTCGCACGTCCAGCACGCCGCGGAAGATGCCGGGGAAGCCCAAGGAGTTGTTGAGCTGGTTAGGAAAATCGCTCCTTCCCGTGCCTACGATCCTCGCCCCAGCCTCCTTGGCCTCCCAAGGCCAGATCTCAGGGATGGGATTGGCACAGGCGAAGACGATGGCGTCCTTGGCCATGGACCTCACCCACTCCGGTTTGATGGTGCCGGGGCCTGGCCTGGAGAAAGCGATGCATACATCGGCCCCCCGCAGCGCCTCAGCGATGCCTCCCACGACCCGTTCGGCGTTAGTCTCGTTGCAGATGCGCCACTTGTCGGCGAACTCCTCCTGCCGCTCCTCGATGTCGCCCCGGCCAGGGTGCAGTGTGCCCTTGCTGTCGCAGGCCACGATCCCTCCCAAGTCCACCCCGCTGGCCTTGAGCAGGCGATAGGTGGCCACGTTGGCTGCCCCCATGCCGATCATAGCGATCTTGATGCTGCCCAGCTCCTTGCCCACGATCTTGAGGGCGTTGATGAGCCCCGCCAAAAGCACCGTGGCCGTGCCCTGCTGGTCGTCGTGCCAGACGGGGATGTCCATCTCCGCTCGCAGGGTGTCCAAGATGCGGAAGCACTTGGGCTGGGAGATGTCCTCCAGGTTGATGCCGCCGAAGGAGGGCTCCAGGAGCTCCACTGTACGGATGAACTCATCTGGATCCTTGGTGTCCAAGCAGATGGGCACGGCGTCTACCCCGCCCAGATATTTGAAGAGTAGGGCTTTGCCCTCCATCACCGGCAGGCCGGCCTCCGGCCCGATGTCTCCCAGGCCGAGGACGCGCGTGCCATCGGAGACTACGGCGATGCAGTTGCCCCTGTTGGTGTGCTCCCATACCATCTCAGGATGAACTTGGATATCCCGGCAGGGCGCAGCTACCCCTGGGGTGTACCAGATGGCGAAATCCGAGGAGTCGCGAATGGCGCATTTGGCCATGATCTGCACCTTGCCCCTGTAGAAGGGGTGGAGCTTCAAAGCATCCTCGGCCGGCTTCCTCGCTCGGGCCAGGAGCTCCCATTTAGTGAGCATTGTGCCCTCCCTCAAGTTCAGAAAGAGACCTGCTGCTTTTCACAAAGGCATCAAATCGAATTCCCAACTCCTCGCCGATCTCCCTCAAGCTGTTCACAATACCGGGAGGGAGGGGGATCCCCTCCCGCTGGCGGCGCTCAGCTTCCTCGAACTCCTTCTCGCCGTGGATGTAGATGCGGTCCTGTCCCTCGGCTTTGGCGGAGGCTGAGAGCCTACGGATGAGGTCGTCCATGTCGGCTTTAAACCCTTCCAAGGGGCGGAAGAGGTCCACCCGGAGGGCGCCGAAGAGATGTCCCAGGTTGGGTGTGGGGCCGGTGTAGGTGAGAGGGCCATAAGCTGCCCCTGACAGCACCCCGCAGAGGATATCCACCAGAAGCGAGAGGCCATAGCCTTTATGACCGCCCAGCTCCTCCCCCGCTCCTCCAAGGGGCAACAGCCCTCCACCATGTCGCCAGGCAACGTTGTCCAGGACGCGCCGGGGGTCAGTGGTGGGCAGCCCCTCTTCATCTACAGCCCAACCCAAAGGCATTTCCCTGCCCTGGCGGGCGTAAACCTCCAGCTTGCCGCGGGGGACCACACTGGTGGCCATGTCCAGTACAAAAGGCCGCTCCGAGCCGGTGGGCACGGCCACGCTGATGGGATTGGTGCCCAGCATGGCCTCTCGGCCGAAGGTAGGAACGACCAAAGGGGCCGCGTTGGTCATGGAAATGCCGATGAGATCGTACTCTAAGGCCATCATGGCATAGTAACCGGCGATGCCGTAATGGTTAGAGTTACGCACAGCCACCAGGCCTATCCCCCTCTGAAGGGCCTTTTCGATGGCCAGTTTCATCCCCCGCACGCCCACCACCTGTCCTAGGCCAGCATCGCCGTCCAGCAGGGCAGTGACCGAGGTCTCACGCACCACTTTCACCTCCGGGCGGGGTTTCATCACCCCTCGGCGCAGCCCATTTACGTAGCGCCGCAGCCGAGCCACCCCATGCGAATCCATACCCCGGAGATCCGCTGAGACCAGCACATCAGCCGCCACCCTCGCATCCTTGGCCGGCACTCCCAGCCGCTCGAAAACCCGCTTGCAGAAATCACGCAGGGCATCCGCCTTAACCCTAAAGCCCATCCTTTCAGCCATTTAATCCAATTCCTTGAAGGCAGTGCACTTCTTGAGCCCTCCTATGCATTATATTCCCCTTTCCCGAAAAGCTCAACCGTCGATCCCCTTAGCGACTCCGCTCCTTGACAATTACCTCCGATTGACATATAATGAGCGGCGAATAGGCAATCGGGTCTTTACCGGACGGACTTAAGCTCATTGGGCGTTCAGCGGGATAGGAGGGGAAATGATGTGAGGTGAAAAGGACGCCAATAGGAATGCATTGAAAGATTAACACAGCTTGGGGGTGAGTTCAGATGGATCAAGGATCGGATGTCTACGATAGCTCTGAGGAGATGCCTTTAGACGAAGGTTATTGGGAAGCCCTTCTACAGGAGGTAGAAGCGGTCTCGCTTCCGAGCAGGGAGGGCTGGCCTGAAGTGAGCGAGGGAGGACTCCTCGAAAGGCCGGGATCCGGCGAGGAGAGACAACGAGAGCAAGCGTGGGAATTGGCGTTTGAGACCTTTAAAAACGGTGGCATCCTTGAACTGGAGGTCATCGCTTACAATCGCGGAGGACTGTTGGTCGATCTGAATGGCCTGCCAGGATTCGTGCCTGCTTCGCAGCTGGTGGATATGCCCTTCCCTTTGAAGTTCGAAGATAGGGTGGAACGACTGGCCAGCCGAGTGGGGGAAAAGCTCGTCCTCAAGATAATCGAACTGGATCGGGAGCAGAATCGGCTTATCCTCTCGGAACGGGCAGCGATAGAAGGGGAAAGGGTTGAGAAACTGCTGAACGAATTAAGCGAGGGCGATATCCGTCGGGGGCGGGTTACCAATCTGTGTGACTTCGGAGCCTTCGTCGATCTGGGTGGAGTAGAGGGCTTGATCTATATATCCGAGCTATCCTGGGGCCATGTTAACCATCCCAGCGAAGTGCTTAACATCGGCGATGAGGTTGAAGTATATGTTCTAAACGTCGACCGCGAGCGACAAAGGATCGGCCTCAGTTTAAAGAGGTTGCAGCCAAACCCCTGGGAAACAGTGGAAGAGCGCTACCAGGTGGGCCAGCTTGTCCGAGGAGTAGTCACCAATGTGCTCAGTTTCGGGGCCTTCGTCCGCCTCGAGGAGGGGCTGGAAGGGTTGGTCCATATCTCCGAGCTGGCCGAGGGCAATTTCCTGCATCCCCGCAATGTGGTCAAGGAAGGGGATGAGGTCACTGTGCGCATCCTAAGCATCGATAGGGAGAACCACCGTCTGGGACTTAGCCTCAGACGGGTTTAAAGGCAAAAAACGGGGGGCGGGATCAGCCTGGGGCGCTCTTGTAGCAGCAGTTGAAAGGGATTTCGCCCTTCACCGCTTTAAGGTGATAAGGGCAAAAGGCTTTTGCCTTTACGAACCGGAAAGGTATCCCAATGTGGCTTGACAAAGTGCTTAGCAATGCCTTGATAGCGATCCTTGCCGGCCTTCTGGGTTTTCTCATCATCCTAGTTGTCGATTTCCTGGCTAGGTTTTTCATAAGGTTAAGCCAAGAGCCGATTAATTTGAAGAGCAACTATACCAGCCTCGGAGGCATCGCTTCCCTCCTGGCCTTTGTTCTGACATTCATAGCCACAAATGTGCTCTGGAGCGCTCCCTGGATGGTGAGAGCGGCGACGGCAGGTGTCATATTGGGGGCAATCTACCTGCAGGGGCAACGGCTGAAAAGCCTGCTCAAAGCGGCAGGCGAATTTATTATGGTAAACAAGCCACTGCTATCCGGGATTTTGGCTATCTGTGCTCTGCTAATTATTTTCACCGCCGTCCTCCATCTCTCCCCCATCGAAGGTACCTTTTGGGCCATCATTACGTTGTTCGCCATCATCGGACTTATCCGCGGTTGGTCTAAGGAAGTAGGCACCACCACGGGATTGGTCTTAGCCATGTTCATCCTCAGCTGTTTCGGAGAGAGGATGATATCCTCCATTAACCGGGTCTTCGAAGCGATAGGCATCAAGCAGCTCATCATAGCTGATGCCCCCTCCGCATCCAGATTCCTCTTCTTCGCCCTCGTCTTCTTAGCCGTAGCCTTCATCTCCTATCGCGGGGGGACCTTAGGCAAAAAGGTTTCCGGGATCACCGGACATCTCCTTGGCCTTTTCACAGGCCTGATAAACGGCTACTTGATCGCCGGCAACCTCTGGTTTTACCTGCACGAGCAGCAATACCTGCCTTTGCAAAGGGTCTTTAAGGTGCCAACTTCGCAGACAGCCCTCGTTATCATCAGGCTCCTCCCGCCTAAGATACTCACTGAGCAAATTCTATTTGTCTTGCTCATCTTCTTACCATTGCTGCGCATTATCAAATGATGCTTAAACGATCCAAACGCAAACAAAGACCGCACATCGGCTTGAAACCTCTCTATTGGGAGATTGCAGGCCTCCTGCTGCTGACCTGGGGGGTGCTCACTCTCCTTGGCCTCCTCTCCCTCACCTCCGGTGCGCTCAGCGGGTGGTGGATTAAACTCCTGCGCTTCCTCTTCGGCTGGGGGGCCTATCCCCTGGCTTTAACCATAGGGGTGACGGGCTTCTTCCTTCTGATAGGCGACCTCCGGAGCTGGCTGGAGGGCCACCGAAGATCGATCGTTGGCCTGACAGTAGCCTCCTTCGCAGGGTTGGCACTCCTCCACCTCATAGCCTCGGGCGACGATCCCCTGCGCTGGGCCCGGGAGGGACGTGGGGGAGGCTACCTCGGCTGGGCCCTCGGTTTCCTCCTGAACAAAGGCTTGGGGAGATGGGGCGCTTCGGTCGTCCTCCTGGTGGTAGGAGGAGCGGGGATAGCCTTAGCTTTCGATCTCTCCTGGGAACGGGTACGAGGAGGGATTATCACCGCCCTTTCACGCCGCTTCGCTCCCGCTCCGAAACCAGCCACAGCGGAGGCCCCTCGTGCGAAGATTAGAGCGAAGGCCGCTAAGCCTAAGAGGAAGGCCCTGAGACCCAAGCGGGGCAGAGAGCTCCCCTCCTTAGACCTCCTGGATAAGGCTTCCCCCCAAGCCTTCGATAAGGGGGAGATCCGCCGCAAAGCGAGGGTCATTGAAGAGACTCTGGCCAGCTTCGGCATCCCAGCTAAGGTGGTGGAGATCAACCATGGGCCAGTGATAACCCAATTCGGCGTCGAACCCGGCTACATAGAATTAAGGGATGGGACGCGCAGGAAGATCAAGGTCAGCAAAATCACCGCGTTGGCCGACGACCTCGCTTTGGCTTTGGCTGCCGCTCCCATTCGCATCGAGGCCCCCGTCCCCGGTCGGCGTGTGGTCGGCATCGAGGTGCCTAACGAGAAAGCCTCCCTGGTCTCATTGAGAGGGGTCATGGAATCGGAAGCCTTCCGAAGCCTGAATTCGAAGCTGGCCATCGCTTTAGGCCGGGATGTCTCAGGGCAGCCCGTGGTGGCCGACTTAGCTACCATGCCCCACCTCCTCGTCGCTGGAGCCACCGGCTCGGGGAAGTCGGTCTGCCTCAACTCCATCACCACTTGTCTCCTCTGCAACAACAGCCCTGAAGAGCTGCGGTTGGTGATGATTGACCCCAAAATGGTAGAGCTCATCAGGTTTAACGGCCTCCCTCATCTCTTAGGTGCTGTAGAGACGAGGATGGAACGCATCCTCGAAGCTTTGAGATGGGTAATGAGGGAGATGGATCGCCGCTTCAAGGTATTCGCTGAGGCCAAGGCCCGCAATTTGGAGGATTATAATCGCAAGGTTGGGCCGCAGGGGAGGCCGCTGCCTTCCATTGTGGTCGTCATTGATGAATTGGCCGATCTGATGTTCGCCTCCCCCGATGAGGTGGAACAGCTGATATGCCGCATCGCCCAGATGGCCCGCGCCACAGGGATTCACTTGGTCGTGGCCACCCAGCGCCCCAGCGTAGACGTGGTCACAGGATTGATCAAGGCCAACTTCCCGGCGCGCATCAGCTTTGCGGTGACCAGCCAGGTGGACTCACGGGTGATATTGGATTCCGGAGGAGCGGAGAAGCTGTTAGGTGCGGGCGATATGCTCTACTTGGCCCCGGATTCCAGCATGCCCCTCCGGCTACGGGGCTGCTTCGTCTCCGATGAGGAGGTAAAGAGGGTGGTGAATTTCTGGAGGAAAGCGGCTGTGTCGAAACTGCTCGAGGGAGTCGCTCCCTGGGAAGAGGCGATGGGGGAAGAGGAAGTCGACGAGCTGCTGAAGGAAGCCATCGAGCTGGTGAAGGGGCACAGACAGGTTTCGGCCTCCTTCCTACAACGCAAACTTCGCGTCGGCTACCCGAAAGCGGCTCAGCTTATAGACCAATTGGAAAAGATGGGGATCGTCGGACCACCCCGGAAGGGCACCGGCTCACGTAAGGTCCTGCGGAGAGTTTAGCCTCGGGGAAAAGCCACAAACAGCAACAGAGGTATCCGGGGCCTCTCCGCTTCTAAGGGGCTTTGTGTCCTCGAGCCTAAACCTCGATGAGCCGGGAACGACGCCATTTGACGAAAGGCTGGTAAACCATGACGAGACTGCTCACCCTGTTCACGACCTCTTTGGCCGTCGGTTTCTCGGGGGCTATGATGCCTGGCCCCCTTCTGACGGCGGTGATTAAGGAAAGCGCACAGTGGGGATCATGGGCAGGCCCCTTGGTTATCGTGGGGCATGGCCTGGCTGAGCTGGGCGTCATTATCGCCCTGGCCAAAGGGCTGGGCAGTTTCCTGAAGAGGAATTCCGTGGCGGGGTTAGTGGGGCTGCTGGGAGGGATTGTCCTCATCTGGATGGGCTATGACATCTCGCTCAGCGCCTGGCATGGCCTCATCTCCTTTGGGATCGGCTCGAGCCAGACAGGAGGGACGGAGAGGCTGAGCCCTATCGCTGCCGGGCTGCTGGCCACCCTCTCTAACCCTTATTGGGTCATCTGGTGGGCCACCATCGGCGCGGGCTACACGGCGCTCTCCCTAAAGGAGGGGAAGGTGGGCTTAGGAGCTTTCTTCACCGGCCACATCCTCTCCGACTTCAGTTGGTACAGCCTCGTCTCCTTCGTGGTTGCTACAGGGAGCAGGATCTTCAGCCAAACCGTCTACCAAGCGGTGCTCTTCGTTTGCGGGCTGTTTTTGATCGCCATGAGCGTTTATTTCATCCACTCCGGCTTAGGATTCCTGAGGGGAAGAAGGACAATCGAACAGATAGGAAGGTAGATAATGGTCTTGATAGGAACCAGCGGCTTCAGTTATGAGGATTGGGTAGGAACCTACTATCCTGAGGATCTCCCTAAGAGGGATTGGCTGAGCTTCTACGCCAGGGAGTTTCAGGCCAATGAGATCAACTTCAGCTTCTATCGTATCCCCAGCCCATGGACGCTGGAACGTATGGCTAAAAAGACCCCCGAGGGTTTCCTCTTCACAGTTAAGGCCAACCAGGGGATGACCCACGAGCGGGAGGGAAATAAGGAAACCTTCGAGAAGTTCCGTGCCTCCCTGCGGCCCCTTTTGGAGAGGGATAAATTCGGCTGCGTCCTGGCGCAGTTTCCCTATTCCTTTCACAACAACCGGGAAAATCGGGACTACCTGCGGCTTTTCCGTCAGCGGATGGGCGATCTGCCGGTGGTAGTTGAATTTCGCAGCCGAGGGTGGATAAGCCCTGATACCTTTGAATTATTGCGGGAATTGGATTTGGGCTTCTGCTGCGTTGATCTGCCCCGCCTTAAGGGACTCATCCCTCCCATAGCTGAGGTCACGAGCTCCATAGCTTACGTGCGCTTCCATGGCCGTAACGCCGCCAAGTGGTGGCAGCACGAGCAGGCTTGGGAGCGCTACGACTACTCTTACAGTGAGGAGGAGCTGAGGGAGTGGGTGCCCAAGATCAAGGAGTTGGAGGAGAAGGCGGAGAGTGTCTTCGTTTTTGCCAACAACCACTGGCGCGGCCAGGCGATAACAACGGCGCGGCAATTGAAAATGCTGTTAGGTCAAACCGCTTGACAAAGCATCATTCACACACTATAATCTGTATAAGCCAAGTGAAAGGTCAAGCCGGGGCGTAGCGCAGTTAGGTCAGCGCGCAGCAATCGGGATGCTGAGGTCGGCGGTTCAAATCCGCCCGCCCCGACTGAGCAATTTAGCGAGTTCGTTCCTCACCCTCTTAATTATTTCCCGGATGCAGGTTTCCGTTTTCCCTAAGCTCATCCTATTCGGTCAGACTCATCTCCTCGATTGCGGCCTCGCTCCTAAGTAAAGCGTTTCATCTGGGCAAAGCGTTGGCAGAATCGTTGGTTGGCTATACGCAGGGCGCTCTCGGCGTCTACTCCCAACTGGCGAGCTAAGTTCACCAAAGAGAAAAGGAGTTCACCTGTTGCCCTCTCCAGCTCCTCTTTTCCCTGTGTTTGCTTTAAACTTCTTAGTCCCTCAGCCACCTCGGCCATCGTGGTTTCCACATCTGGCCAATTGAAGCCTACCCGAGCCGCTCGTCGTTGAAGGTCCTGGGCCCTGGCTAAGGCAGGCAGGGTCTTGGGCACTCCGCTGAGGGGGGAACTCTTCCCTCCCTTCTCCTCCCTTTTGATCTCCTCCCAGCGGCGCAGCACTTCGCCCACACCGGCCACTTTTACTTTCCCGAAGACGTGCGGATGGCGGCGCTTTAACTTAGTCACAATGCCCTTAATCACCTGGGGCAATTTGAATTCCCCTGCCTCCGCAGCCAGCTGGATGTGGAAGACGACCTCCAGGAGTAAGTCGCCCAGTTCCTCGCAGAGCTCATCTGCATCATCGGCGTCCAGAGCCTCCAAAACCTCATAGGCCTCTTCTAACAGTTCAGGTCGAAGGGAACGGTGGGTCTGCTTCCGATCCCAAGGACAGCCATCCGGAGCCCGCAGATGGGCCACCACATCTTGCAACGAGGCCAGGGAACCGGGATCGGTCAAGGGCGGCAGATAGAGGGCAGTTAAATGGTCTATCCCATCCTGGCGGTCCAGCTTGTAGAGGGGCACTGTCCAGACCCTCTCCTCATCGGTGCCCGCCCCGCGTATCAAGGTGACCCGATGCTCATCCGGATAGAGATTCATCAGAGTGAGTTTAACAGAGCTGGCTAAAGAGCGGCTGTAGAGTTGGCCCACCAAAGCAGGGATGTTCGGATCCAGATGAGGGTAATGCTGGATGGCCAGCTCAGTGGCATCCACTATTTGCAAGCCGTCCAAAGGATCAATGCTTAAACGAGCGAAGATCGGTTCCAAGAAGCTCAGCCCTTGCACAATGCGCACCTTCAATCCCCTCTCCTCAGCCAAGGCCAAGATGCGTTGAGTTGAGGCCTCACCCACCAAAGGATGGCCGGGAACAGCATAGATTACCCCCTGAGGGCGCCTTCCCAACTCCACTATCCGATGGGCTATTTCCTCGTAGACTTCGTTAAAGGTCTCCTTCTCCTCATAGAGGCGATCAAAGGAATAGATGGTAAGATGAGGCGGGAGGTGTTCCACAGTCGGATGCCAACTGGTGCGCAGGTAGATCTCCTTCGCCTCTCGCAAGACTTCCCAGGCCTCCAAAGTCAATTGCTTTGGGTCTCCAGGCCCCAGACCTAAGATCGTTATCCCCTCAGTCATACTTTGCCTCTTGTTCCGTCAAAGCCAAATTTCCCCATGGTGGTCAAAGCCAAATCTCCCCATT
>CAYYKQ010000049.1:0-13138 GCA_964440965.1 uncultured Anaerolineae bacterium
GGCAGCTCCTCGAGGCGGCCATGGCCGTGCCTTTAGCTGATAGCATCCATATCAACGCGAGAGCTTCCGCAAAGGAGGTGAGCCTCTGCTTTTCGCCATCCTGTGCCTGAGCGCTCTGGTTATCGGAGCGGTCTTCTACACCGTTCACGTGGAGCCGAATCGGATCGATGTCGAGCGGGTGGATGTCCCCATCCCCCGCTTGCCACCAGCGCTGGATGGCCTGACCATCGCCCAGTTGAGCGACATCCATTTGGGATTCTGGGTCAGGCCGGAACGCCTGCAACGGGCGGTCCAGGTAGTCAATTCGCTCCGTCCTGATATCGTCGTCCTCACGGGGGATTTCGTCTATCGCTCAGCCCGTTACGCCGCCCTTTGTGCTGGTGAGCTTTCGCGCCTGGAGGCTCGCTGCGGCGTCTACGCCGTCCTGGGCAATCACGATCTCTGGGAAGGTGCGGACAAGGTAACGGAGAGTTTGCGGCGCGTGGGCATCCAAGTGCTGCGAGATAGGCGGGTGGCCATCGAGATGAACGGGGCGAGGCTGTGGCTTTTAGGTGTCGACGACCCTGGCTATGGGTTTACCAAGACATGGGCACGCGATGAACTGGAGTCCGTCTGGGAAGGAGGTTTGCCTTGGCTGCGAAGGGCCTTGAGGGCCTTGCCCCCAGGCGAGGTCAAGATCCTCCTCCTTCACAATCCGGACTTCGCCAGCGTTCTGCCTCCGGGTGTTGATTTGATCCTCTCAGGGCACAGCCACGGCGGACAGATTCGGATTCCCCTGCTCGGCCCGCTGATCTTGGGCGTCAGGCGGGAGAACGCCTCCGGCCTGCGGCGGGAAGGGAGGGCCTGGCTCTACATCAACCGTGGTCTGGGCGTCATCTTCCCGCCCGTGCGCTTCCTCTGCCGGCCGGAGATCACCCTGCTGCGATTGACCTCTTCCGGGTAATCCAGGTGGGCACCATTTCTCTCCGCGCCAATGCTCGCAGGGCTCTGTCCTGCGAAGGTTTAAGGTAAACTTGAATCGGCTTTTTCGTTTTAATGTCAAATCGAGATAGTCGCTCTAAATCTGAACGTCCGCATAGTTTGCCCGCCACCATCGCCATCGACGGGACGGCGGCCTCCGGGAAGAGCACCATCGGAGAACTGTTGGCTCGACGCTTAGGCTACCTTTACCTGGACACAGGGGCGATGTATCGAGCGATCACCTGGGTGGCATTGGAGCGGGGGCTTGATATCGGCGATGAGGAGGCTATCACCGCCCTGGCCAACGAGATCGAGATCACCATTACCAGGCCGACGGTGGATGATGGACGGCAGTACACCGTTTACGCCAATGGAGAGGATGTCACCTGGCAGATACGCCGTCCGGAAGTGGACGCCAGCGTCTCCCCCGTCTCGGCCTATCCCGGCGTGCGGGAGGCTCTGACCCGCCAGCAGAGGCGCATCGGGCGCAGGGGAAGCGTGGTCATGGTGGGGAGGGACATCGGCACGGTGGTCATGCCCGATGCCGACCTCAAAATCTACCTGGATGCCTCGGTGGAGGAGAGGGCCCGCCGTCGCTACAAGGAGCTCCTGGAGAGGGGGGAATCGATCGAATACGAGGAGGTTTTGGCCGCCATGCGTCGGCGCGACAAGATAGACAGCGAGCGCAAAGTGGCTCCCCTCCGTCCAGCGGAGGATGCCATCATCATCGACACCACCGAGATGACGGTGGATGAGGTCTTGGCCAAGGTGATGGAATTGGTCAATAGGGCCCGATCTCCGAAACATGAAGCCCGAGGATGAGCTCTGGGAGGGCCTTTTCCGCTGCCATCCCGCGCGACTATTCGAGTTTATTTTGCCAACTTGAATGAACCGGTATATAATGTTAATACTTTTAAATTAAACGGGAAGACTCCCTGGGCTTCGGATGCACTTGGGGGGTTTTGCCTTTGCCAGAGGAGTGAAATGCTTACAGCGGAAGCGAAAGAGGTTTTAGAGAGAGCTGAGGCTGATGGCGTTAGGTTCATCAGCCTCCAGTTTACCGATGTGGTAGGGACTATCAAAAACGTCACCATCCCCGCTTGGAGACTGGAAGAGGCCATAAAGGACGGGGTCTGGTTCGACGGCTCTTCCATCGAGGGCTTCGCCCGCATCTGCGAGAGCGATATGTTCCTCAAGCCCGATCCTTCCACCTATTGCCTCCTTCCCTGGGAGCCAGAGGAGATACGCACGGCGCGTATCATCTGCGATATCCACCGTCCTGATGGTCAGCCCTTCGATGGCGACCCTCGCTTCGTCCTTAAGCGGGCCATGGAGGCGGCGAGGAGGAGGGGTTACATTTACAACACAGGCCCCGAGATAGAGTTCTTTCTCTTTAAGATGGATGGCTTGCCCCAGGTGAGGCCCGTCCCCCATGATGTGGGAGGCTACTTCGACTTCTCTCCCCGCGACTTGGCCTCCGAGGTGAGGGAGGAGATAGCTATGGCCCTAGCTCAGATGGGGATAGAGGCCGAGATGGGCCACCATGAGTGCGCTCCCGGCCAGCACGAGATAGACTTCCGCTACGCTGAGGCCCTCAAAAGCGCCGACAACTGCATGACCTTCAAATACACCGTCAAGGCCATCGCCCGCAAGCACAGCCTTTACGCCACCTTCATGCCCAAACCCATCTTCGGGGTGGAGGGCTCCGGGATGCACATCCACCAAAGCCTCTTCACCACAGCGGGGGACAATGCCTTCTTCGATCCTGAGGACAGATACAGGCTGTCCAGGGTAGCTTACAACTTCATAGCTGGTCAGATGGAACATGCCAGGGCCCTCAGCGCCATCGTCGCCCCCACAGTCAACTCCTACAAACGCCTTGTCCCTGGCTATGAGGCGCCGGTCTACATCTGCTGGGGCCAGATAAACCGCTCAGCCCTCATCCGCATCCCCCGCTGCTCGCCAGGGAGGGAGGACGCCACCAGACTGGAGCTGCGCTGCCCCGACCCTAGCTGCAACCCCTACCTGGCCTTCGCTGCCATGCTGTGGGCCGGGCTGGATGGGATCGAGAGAGACCTCACCCCGCCCCCTCCGGTGGAGGAGGATGTCTACGGCTTCGACGACGCCAAACTGCAGGAGTTAAACATCGCTGTGCTGCCCGCTACGCTGGAGGAGGCCCTGAGGGAGCTGGAGAGGGATGAGGTATTGAAGAGGGCCTTAGGGGAGCACGCTTACCGAGCTTTCGTCAGGGCTAAAAAGGCCGAGTGGAATGAGTACTGCACCCAAGTGACCGATTGGGAGCTGAAGAGGTATCTGGAGGTGCTCTGATGTGTGGAATCGTGGGCTATGTCGGCCCTCGTGAGGCGAGTTCCATCATCCTCGAGGGTCTGAAGCGGTTGGAGTACCGCGGCTACGATTCGGCGGGCTTGGCGGTCATCCAGAACGGGAGGATCGAGAGGCGCCGGGAGGTAGGGAAGATCGCTAACCTGGAGAGGAATCTGGCCGAAAACCCTGTGAGGGGTCACATCGGCATCGGCCACACCCGCTGGGCCACCCACGGCAGGCCCTCCGAAGCCAATGCTCACCCCCACATGGACTGCAAGGGCGAGGTGGTGGTTATCCATAACGGCATAGTGGAGAACTTCCTGGAGCTGCGCCAGGAACTCATGGCCGAGGGCCATGTCTTCACCTCAGAGACGGACACGGAGACGATCGCTCACCTGGTGGAGAAATACCTCGATGCGGGCGAGGATCTGGAAGGTGCAGTGCGACGGACGCTGAGGCGCATCAAGGGCGCCCATGGCATCGTGGTCATGTCGAGCCGCGAACCGGATAAGCTCGTCGCTGCCCGCTTGGGCAACGCCGGCGGGGTTGTCCTCGGCTTGGGGGAGGGGGAGACATTTGTGGCCTCGGACATGCCGGCCATCCTGGAGCACACCCGCAGGGTGGCCTTCTTGGAGGACAGCCAGATGGCTGTGGTCACGCGGGAGGGGTTCCGCTGCACCACTTTGGATGGCCATCCTCTGGAGAAGGAGATCCACACCATCCCCTGGGACCCGGTCTCGGCGGCTAAGGGCAAGTACAAGCACTTCATGCAGAAGGAGATCTACGAGCAGGCCCGCTCTATCACCGACACCATCCGCGGGCGCGTCGATCTCGAGGCCGGCGAGGTGTACCTGGTGGGGGTGGATGGCTGTTCGCCCCTCCTCTCCCCTGAGGAGGCACTTCGATTCGAGAGGATGGCCATCGTGGCCTGCGGTACCTCGGCTTACGCCGGCCTGGTGGGGAAGTTCATCTTCGAGAAGTTGAGCCACATCCCCGTGGAGGTGGATTATGGCTCCGAGTTCCGCTACCGCGACCCCTTGATCGACGACCGGACACTCGTCCTGGCCATCACTCAGTCGGGGGAGACGGTGGATACCTTGGCGGCGATGGAGGAGGCGAGGCGCAAGGGGTCCAAGCTTCTGGCCATCGTCAACGTCATCGGCAGCCAGGCGGCCCGCTATGCCGATGGGGTCATTTACATGCAGGCTGGGCCGGAGATAGGGGTGGCCTCCACCAAGGCCTTCACCACCTCGCTGGTGGATCAATACCTCTTGGGGCTCTACCTGGGCAAGGCCAGGGGAGTCCTCGACAAGGCCCGCGTGAGGGAGTTGCTCGACGACCTGGCCAGCCTGCCCGACCTGGTGAGCCACGTTCTGGGAAACGATAACAACTACCAGGCCCTGGCCGAGGAGTATTTCAAGCGTGAGCACTTCCTTTACCTGGGGCGAGGGATCAATTACCCCATCGCCTTGGAGGGGGCGCTCAAGCTGAAGGAGATCAGCTACATCCACGCTGAGGGGTATCCGGCAGGAGAGATGAAGCACGGGCCCATCGCCCTTATCGACGAGAACATGCCCGTGGTAGCCATCGCCACCCGCGACCATGTCTACGATAAGATGGTGAGCCAGATAGAGCAGGTGAAAGCACGGGGAGGTACTATCATCGCCTTAGCCACCGAGGGAGATGAGTCCATCGCTGAGAAAGCTGACCACGTCCTCTATGTCCCACCGACGCCGCCGCTCTTGTCTCCGGTGGTCAATGTGATCCCCCTCCAGCTTTTCGCCTACTTCATGGCCGTGCGGCGAGGCTGCGACGTGGATCAGCCGAGGAACCTGGCGAAGTCGGTCACGGTGGAGTGAATGCTGCGGAGGTTTAGTTCCCGTTCATCGCTCTGGCGTTGGATACCTCCGATCTTGTGGATGGGCTTGATCTTCTTCCTCTCTTCACAGCCGACACTGCCCCGCTATCCCAATGAGATGGTGGACACCATCCTCAAAAAGACGGGTCATGTAGTGGAGTATGCTATCTTGGCTTTTCTCTTCCATAGGGTGTTCTCTAAGGGAACGGACACTATTCGCATCCAGCCTCTCCTTATCTCCTTCGCCCTCTCCTCTCTCTACGCCGCCTCGGATGAGTACCACCAGACCTTCGTCCCCGGCCGTAATGGCACCCCTGTGGACGTGGTCATCGACGCCTTGGGTGCGGTTCTGGCCCTCTCAACCGTTTATCTGAAGGCCCCTTCGCCTGGGAAAAGCGATCAGAAGTTCAATTATGGCGGTCAGGCGGTCATCGAAGGGGTGATGATGCGCGGGGAGAGGAACATGGCCGTGGCCATTCGAGAGCCCTCGGGGAAGATAGTCATTCACAGTGAACCCCTCAAGGGCAGAATCTACACCAGCCGCATCTGGAGACTCCCCTTCGTCCGCGGGTTGACCATGCTCTGGGACGCTTTGGTCTTGGGAATCCGCAGTTTAGCCTTCTCAGCCCAGGTGGCCTCAGAAGGGGAGGTGGAATTCTCGGGACCTATGACCTGGGGAATCCTGGCCATCTCACTGGTCCTGGCTATTGGCTTCTTCTTCCTCGTGCCTCTGCTCCTGGTCAGCCTCTTGGATCGTTACATCTCCTCCCCATTGGCGATCAACTTCATTGAGGGGGTGATCCGCCTCCTCTTCCTCCTGGCCTACATCTACGCCGTCGGCTTCGTACCCGACATCAGGCGCGTCTTCGCCTACCATGGGGCAGAGCACAAGACCATCAACGCCTACGAGGATGGGGCGGAGCTCACTCCGGCTGTGGTCAGGGCCTATAGCACAGCCCACCCCCGTTGTGGCACTGCCTTCCTGCTGGTGGTAGCGGTCATCGCCGTCCTGCTTTTCGCCCTCTTGGGCCGGCCGGTGATGTGGCTGCGGATCCTCTCCCGCATCGTGCTCATCCCCGTCATCGCTGGCATCTCCTACGAGCTCATAAAGTTCAGCGCTACCCACCGCCATAACCCCTTGGTGAGGATATTGATCTTAGAGCCGAGCCTGGCCCTGCAGGGCCTCACCACCCGCCAGCCGGACGATTCCATGCTGGAGGTGGCCATCGCCGCTCTGGAGCGGGTGCTGTCGATGGATTCGGCCGACGAGCAAGCCGAAGCTCAGGATTGAGGGGAAGGCATGTCGGTCAAAATTACCTGCTACGATGGCGTGGGAACCATCGGCGGCAACAAGATACTGCTGGAGGACGAGGAGAGGGATACTAGACTCTTCTTTGACTTCGGCCTGCCCTTCGCCCGGCGTTACCGCTTCTTTGAGGAGTACCTTAAGCCCCGCCCCGGCGTGGGTCTGCGCGACCCCCTGCGCCTGGGCCTGCTCCCCCCACTGGAGGGGATCTACCGCACCGATTTGATCCTGGAGGAGGACCGCCGGTTCATGAGGCGTCTCCCCTGGCATCGAAAACTCGCAGTGGACGGCGTCCTCCTTTCCCATGCCCATCTCGACCATTCCGGTTACATCTCCTTCCTACGTGAGGACATCCCCATTTACGCCACAGCCATGACCGCCTTCATAGCTAAGGCGATCCAGGACACAGGCAGTTCCTCCGAGCTCGAGAAGACGGGGATCTGCTACTTCAGCCGTCGAAAGCTGAAAGGGGGCATCTTGGTCGCGGGTGACGAGCCTTACCAGCAGCGCCCCTTTGTCTTCGTGGACGATCCCGCCCGCAGGCGCAGCGACTTCTGGTCCCGATCTCCAGCGGCCAGCCGGCAGATCACCCCCTGCGGGGAAGACCTTCCGTCCGACCGGATCGGCGATCTCCCCTTGGTGCATTTTCCCGTTGACCATTCCATCTTCGGCGCCAGTGCCTTCGCCGTGGAGACTTCGGCGGGGTGGGTTGTCTACACCGGCGATCTGCGGCTGCATGGCAAACGGGCTCACCTCAGCGAAGACTTCATCGAGGAGGCCAGGAAGCTCCAGCCCGTCGCCCTCATCTGCGAAGGGACGCGGATCGACTGCACCGATCGGGTCAGCGAAGAGGAGGTGTCGGTCAACGCCCTGCGGGTGGTGAAGGAGGCGCAGGGGCTCATCGTTGCCGACTTCGCCGCCCGCAATATCGAGCGGCTCTTGACTTTCCGCGAGATCGCGCGGGAGGTGGGAAGGAAACTGGCCATCACCCCGGCCGATGCTTACCTGCTGGAAGCCATGGCCCAGGCAGGCTCAGCAGAGGTCCCCGACATCGCTGAGGTGGAGGACATCTTCGTCTTCGCTGAGGTCAAGAGCAGCCCGCGCCATTGGGAGAGGGAGATCCGCCAAAGGTATGCATCCCAGGGGAAGCTCATCGCAGCGGAGGATATCCACCGTTCCCAGGGCGAATTCATCCTTTGCTTCAGTTTCTTCGACATCAACGGGCTCATCGATATCGAGCCGGAACCGGGTTCGATCTACATCTATTCCTCCAGCGAAGCTTACAATGAGGAGCAGGCGCTGGACCTGTTCCGTTTGCGCAACTGGCTGAGGCACTTCGACATGGAGTTTGTCGGCGACCCCGAGGAGAGGCGACGCCTCCATGCCTCCGGCCACGCCAGCGGCCCTGATCTGCTCCGCCTCGTGCGGAGCATCAAACCCAAAGTGGTCATCCCTATCCACTCTGAGAAACCCGATCATTTTGCTGCCCAGCTGAAGGGGGAGGGGATCGAGGTGCATCTTCCCGTGATGGGCAGGCCATTTACCCTGAAGTAAGCCCGGTTCGCTTTTCAGGTAATACGGGGAGGAAGGAGATGAAGGGCGTTCGACCGAAGCTGGCGAGGGTCATCACCACCCGCAGGGTGGTGCGGGGGGCCATCGTAGCTGCCCTGTACGCGGCGCTCACGATGGCGTTGGCCCCGATCTCCTACGGGCCGATCCAGTTTCGGGTGAGCGAAGCGCTCAAGCCTTTAGTGATCTGGTTCCCTGATGCCATCTTCGGCATAGCGTTCGGAACCGTCGTGGCTAACCTGGTAAGCCCCTATGTGGGAGTTTGGGAGCTGGTCTTCATGCCCTTTACGGACTTCGCTGGCGGCGTGCTGTGCTGGTGGTTGGGGAGGCTTTCCCCCTGGTTGGGGGTTACGATCTACGCTCTAACCACCGCAGCCTCCGTGTCCTTGATGATAAACGTGCTCACGGCGATGCCTTTCCTGCCCCTCTTCGCCTCCATCGGGACGAGCGAGCTCATATTGTTGGTGGGGGGATTGCCCCTCATGAGATTCATCACCAGGAGGTTGGCACAGCTGGCCCCCGATCTCTTCAACGGGAGGGTGGCCAAGTGAACGATCGTCCGTCATCTATCGAATACCGTTCCGGCTTTGTGGCCGTCATCGGCAAGCCCAACGTGGGCAAATCCACCCTGATGAACGCTTACCTGGGCCAGAAGGTGTCCATCGTCTCGGAGAAGCCCCAGACCACTCGCCATCGCATCCGAGGCATCCTCACGTTGCCCAATGCCCAGATCGTCTTCGTTGATACCCCAGGCATCCATGAGCCCAAGAACAAGCTGGGCGAATTCATGGTGGAGACGGCCTCCAAAGCCATCCCCGATGCCGATGTGATCCTGTTCGTGGTGGATGTCTCGGAGATGCCCACCCCGGAGGATGAGCAGATCGCCGGGCTGATCGAGAGGCATGGGCAGGCGCCGGTCATCCTGGCGCTGAATAAGGTCGATCTCCTCCCCCCTGAGCGGGTAAAGCCCAATTGCGACGCTTACTTCAACCTGGTGAGGCACGACGATTGGATGCTTATCTCCTCCACCAGGGGAGATAACCTCAACAAGCTGCTGGATCTGATCATCGCCCACCTCCCTGAGGGCCCCCGTTACTACCCTGAAGATCAGATAACCGACCAGCCTGTGCGGTTCATCGCCGCCGAGCTTATCAGGGAGCAGGTGCTGTGCCATACCTATCAGGAGGTGCCCCATGGGGTGGCAGTGCTGGTGGAGGAGTTCGAAGAGCGCGATTCCACCACCTACATCAGGGCCAATATCATCGTGGAGAAGAAGTCACATAAAGGCATCCTCATAGGCAAGGAGGGGAAGATGCTCAAAAAGATCGGTCAGGCGGCGAGAGAGGAGATCGAGAGGCTGCTGGGCACCAAAGTCTATCTGGACCTCTGGGTGAAGGTGCGGAAGAAGTGGCGGAAGAAAGAGGAGGAGCTGCGCCGCTTGGGCTACGCCCTGTAGGCCCTGGCGGGCCTATCTTTTGCATTTAGGGTGAGATTTGGTATAATCAAAGCTACGATGGATGAGAAACTCACCTTTCAAGAAGCGATAATGCGGCTGGAGCGGTTCTGGGCCGAGAAGGGCTGCCTCATCTGGCAGCCTTACAGCGAGAAAGTAGGGGCGGGCACCATGAATCCCGCTACTTTCCTCATGGTTCTGGGCCCTGAACCATGGAGAGTGGCCTATGTGGAGCCCTCTTACCGCCCCGCCGATGGACGCTACGGCGAGAACCCCAATCGCATGCAGATGCACACCCAATACCAGGTCATCTTGAAACCCGACCCCGGCAACCCCCAGGAGCTCTACCTGGAGAGCTTGGAGGCCTTGGGCATCGATCCTCGAAAACACGATATCCGCTTTGTGGAGGACAATTGGGAATCCCCCGCACTGGGGGCTTGGGGTCTGGGCTGGGAGGTATGGCTGGATGGGCAGGAGATCACCCAGTTCACCTATTTCCAGCAGGCGGGGGGGATAGACCTCGATCCGGTGTCCGTGGAGATCACTTACGGGCTGGAACGCATTATGCTACCCCTGCAGGGGGCAAGGGGCTTCGCCGAGATCGAATGGAGCGATGGCATAAGCTATGGCGATATCCTCCTGCGGAGCGAGGTCGAGCGCTGCATCTACAACTTTGAGCAGGCCGATGTGACCAGGCTGGTCCAACTCTACAACCTGTATGAAGCCGAGGCGCATGCCGCCTTAGAGAGGGGCCTGGTGCTCCCAGCCTATGACTACCTCCTCAGATGCTCCCACACCTTCAATGTGCTGGATGCCCGCGGAGCCATAGGCGTGACCGAGAGGGCCAGCTACTTCGCCCGCATGCGGAGTTTGGCCCGGGCGGTGGCAGAGGCTTACCTCAAACAGAGGGAGGAGATGGGATATCCGCGTCTGCGGAAAAGGGGCGTAAGGTCGCATGCCCCAAGGGTAGCCTCTGTTCCCTTGTCCCCTCGCTCTCCTGTCCCCTTGCTCCTCGAGATCGGGACCGAGGAGCTCCCCGCGCGAGACCTATCTTCGGCCATCGACCAGCTCCGGGAGTTAACCCCCAGATTTCTGAGCGAGGCAAGGCTGGACCATGGGAGAGTGCGCGTGGCAGGCACGCCGAGGCGGCTGGTCGTTTACATCGAGGAGGTCTCCCCCAAGCAGCGCGATAAGGAGGAGCTGGTGAAAGGGCCTCCTGCGGCGATAGCCTTCGACGATTCCGGCCAGCCTACCAAAGCGGCGCTGGGATTCGCCAGAAGCATCGGCGTGGCTGTGGAGGACCTGCAGGTGCGCGAGTTGGAGGGAGGACGATACGTGACAGCGGTAAGGGTGGAGAAGGGTAAACCCTCCATCCAGGTGCTGAGCGAGCTGATGCCCCGGCTTATCGCCTCCCTCCACTTCGATATGACCATGCGTTGGAACGAGACGAACGTGGCCTTCCCGCGTCCCATCCGCTGGCTGGTGGCCCTCTTGGGCGACCAAGTGATCGATTTCGAGTACGCCGGCGTGAGGACGGGGAGGACAACCCGGGGGCTCAGGCCCTTAGGCTCGCCGGAGATCACCATTGAGAGGGCCAGCGACTATTTCCCGCTCATGAAGGCCAACTCCATCACAGTGGACATGGACGAGCGCCGGGCCAGCCTTGCCGACCAGCTCCAGAGGTTGGCTGCGGAGGTGGGCGGGGAGGTGCCTCACGATCCCGAACTCCTGGACGAGGTGGCCAACTTAGTGGAGTATCCCACCGCCTTGCGCGGCTCGTTCGATCCCAGGTTCCTGAAGCTGCCGAAAGAGGTGCTCATCACGGTGATGAGGGAGCACCAGCGGTATTTTCCGGTGGCAAGGGGCGAGGGGCAAGGGGTGGATTCGCAATTCGCAGCCCGTTCGCTCCTCCCCTACTTCATCGCCGTGTGCAATGGCGAAAGGGAGAGCCTGGACCTCGTTAGGCAGGGCAACGAGGAGGTGCTCAGGGCCCGGTTCGCTGATGCCGAGTTCTTCTACAGCGAAGACACGAAGAGGAGGCTGGAGGAGTTCCTCCCTGGGCTGGCCACCCTCACCTTCCAGGAGAAGTTGGGTTCGATGCTGGACAAAGTGGAGCGGATCGCAAAACTGGTGGCCAAGCTGGGGCAGAGGCTCGGCCTCTCCGATACGGAAATGGAGCACACTCTCCGCGCGGCCCGCTTATGCAAGGCTGACTTGGCCACGAAGATGGTAATCGAGTTCACGAGCCTGCAAGGGGTCATGGGACGGTACTATGCCCTGCAATCGGGCGAGGATCCGGCTGTAGCGCAGGCCATTTACGAGCATTACCTGCCCCGCTTCGCTGGAGATGAACTGCCTAAGAGCCGACCGGGCATTGTGATTGGGCTGGCCGACCGCCTGGATAGCCTGACCGGCCTCTTCGCCCTGGGCCTCAAGCCGACCGGCTCCGCTGACCCCTACAGCCTGCGACGTGCAGCCTTGGGTATAGTCCAAATCCTGATCGAAAGGGGGATATCCTTCGATCTGGAGGAGGGTTTAAGGGAGGCCGCGGGCTTGCTTCCCGTCCCTGCCGGCGAGAATGTGCAAGCCGAGGTCTTGTCCTTCATCAGGGGAAGGCTGCGGGGCTGGCTCCTGGACGCCGGGTACCGCTACGACTTAGTGGATGCCGTGTTGGCCGAGCGCGGCCACGACCCCTACCTGGCCTTTCGCACCATAGCCGACCTCGCACGTTGGGTGGAGCGGGACGACTGGACGGAGATCCTGACGGCTTACAGCCGCAGTGCACGCATCGTGCGCGGATTTAAGCCGTTTTCCCTCGATCCATCGAAGTTCGCTGAGCCAGCGACCGAGCGGCTCTATGAGGCCTATCTGGCCTGCCAGGCCCAGGTATCCCCCCAGAGTGCGATCGATGAACTATTCACTGCCTTCAAACCCTTGGTCGAACCCATCAACACCTTCTTCGAGGATGTTCTGGTCATGGCTGAGGACCGAGAGCTGCGGGAGAACCGCCTGGCCCTCCTGCAGCGTATCGCCTCCCTGACCAAGGGGATCGTTGACCTGACCAAGGTGGAGGGGTTCTAAAGCCAGATGAAGGCGATAGATGCCCCTGGCAAAAGCGTTGTCCCCGGCTTTATAGACCTTCACTTTCATAGGTGCAGCGACCACCCCTCACCGATAATTGAGAGCATCCCTCCTTCTAGGACAAGGCAAGTGTGATAAGAACTTGGAGGTGAGCTATGGAAACGATCATCGAAGTGGAGGACTTGGTGAAGCGCTACGGCGAGATAACCGCTGTGGATAGGATAAGCTTTGAGGTCCATGAAGGCGAGATCTTCGGGATGGTAGGCCCTAACGGGGCGGGCAAGACCACCACCATCGAGTGCATCGAGGGGCTCAGGGTGCCAGACGATGGGACCATCCGCGTGTGGGGCCTAAACCCCCAGCAGGACGGCTACAGACTCAGAGAACGCATCGGCGTCCAGCTCCAAGAGAGTGCTTTGCCCGACCGCATCAAAGTGTGGGAGGCCTTAGACCTCTTCTCCTCTTTCTACACCAAGTCCGTGGACTGGAGGCCGCTGCTGGAGAGGCTGGGCATCGCGGACAAGTGCGATACCCCCTTCGCTAAGCTCTCGGGGGGGCAGAAGAAGCGCCTCTTCATCGCCCTGGC
>CAYYKQ010000050.1:0-12720 GCA_964440965.1 uncultured Anaerolineae bacterium
ACCGCGAGCGAGCTCATCAGGTGAAGGGGTTTTGCCAACCTGCCGCGAGCGAGCTTATCACCAATTGTGCAACAACTCTACTGTATCAGGATCGAATTCCCTGTTTACAGTTAATTTGAACGACTGAGGGCCGAAGATGTGAGCCCAGCCACTGAAAGGAAGCAGACAAGAGGCACGATGGAAAGAAGGGAGATCTCTTTCGAATCCGAGGGTGATCTGCTGGCTGCCGCCATTTTCCTCCCTGGAGAGGGGCCAGCCCCAGGAGTTATCTTCGCCCATGGTATCTTCGAATTCAAGGAGGATTTCTTCGACTACGCCAGGCGGCTTGCAGCGGCAGGCTTTGTGGCCTTGGCACTTGACATGCATGGGCACGGCGCCAGCGAGGGTAACCGTTACGGCTGCGATATCCAGCAATGGACGGCCGATGTGGTCAATGCTATGGATTATTTGGAGACCCTGCCCGAGGTGAAGAAGGGGTGCCTGGGACTGGTTGGCCTTAGCTCCGGCGGCACGGCTGTGCTGCGTGCTGCCGCCAGGCCAGACCCCAGGGTGAAGGCCGTAGTGACCTTAGCAGCGTCCATCCAGACTACCCTCTCGTTGGCGGAGCGCACCATCTTCTATCTCCTGGGTGCAGTGGGGCTTATCAAGCGCACCCTCACCAGCAGCGACCTAAGGGTCAACCTGGTGAGCCTGGCCAATCGGATGGTTACTGCTGAGGACCCAGCTGTGGATAAACGCTTCCACGCCGCGCCTCAGCTGGTGGATGCCTTCCGAAACGTCCCCTTCCCCGGGGTTTGGAACGGCTTCATCGTTGACATTAGGAATGAGTTGCCCCGGATACAGGCACCCACTCTGATCATCCACGGCGCTCAAGACCGAATGGAGCCTCCCAGTAGTGCGCATACGCTCTACAATGCATTGACATGCGAGAAGGAATTGCATATCATCGAGGGCAGCGGCCATCTCCTCCACCTGGATTACAAGAAAGAGGAGGTCTTCGCCCTGCTGCTGGACTGGCTTCAGCGACATCTCCAACCATGAGGCGAAAAGACGATTCCACACGACAACTAGAGTTGTTGCATAATAGTGGAGGGATCTAAGACCATTCCGAAAACGACCTGTTTTAGGCACTTTTGGCCCGCACGAAGCGGTTTTCTGAGGCCAGATCACCCCATTTATGCGCAAATTTTGACCCTCCATAGGAGAAAATCGTACTATCAAGTCCAGTCAGCCAATTGTGTAACAACTCTACTGATCGAAGATAGCTTGAGAACGATCCTCTCCCAGGCTTAGGACGCGAGGCCCTTGCAACGACAGCGGAGGTGTCCAGCTCTTAAATCCTGCTCAAGCTCTGGACAACGGATTCCCTGCGACCGTGAAAAATTTTAAGGTTCAGAGCAGGCATTTGGCTTGACAATTCTAATAGATTACGTTATAATATATATGCATAGTACACATATAAGGGACGGAGGAGCTATGCCTCGTAGGCCTCGACGCAGGTGGAGGGGAGGACAATGTGAGCCCTCTCCCAGGTATATCGACCGCTTCGTGCGGCCCTGTCTGCTCCTGCTATTGCGCTGCTCCCCCTCCCACGGCTATGGTCTCATCGAGGATCTGAAGGAATTGGGCTTTGACAGATGTCCTGTGGATGCCAGCATGGTCTATCGCAGCCTGCGGGACATGGAAGAGCAAGGGCTGGTCATCTCCCATTGGGAGACCGAGGGCCCAGGCCCGCCCCGGCGGGTCTACCAGCTGACAGCCCAAGGTGATCGGTACCTGGCCTGGTGGGTGGCGGACCTGCGGGAAACGAAGAAGATGCTCGAGCGTTTCCTGGCCGCCTATGAGGAGCAAATGCGAGGGGAGGATGGGCCTCATTGATGATCTTATTTCCACTCTGGAGGGGGATGCCCCCGTTCAGGAGGTGCGTACCTGTGTCTTCTGGACGGCCGTACTCTCACGCCAGTGCGGACTAGCCTCCACTGTGAGGAGCGAAGGGATGCCCTTCCAGAGGCCAGTGCGGGACGTCGGCCAGCTCACTCAGAAGAGCGCTCTGGAGCTGGCGGAATACGCCAGATCCGAAATCTATCTGGAGGCTTCGATCGGATTAGCGGCGATCAATTCCCTGATAGAGGTGGATGAGAGCCGCTGCGTAGAGCTGAATGCCAAAGAACTCATCTTAGAGGGGGGAGAAGGGAAAAAGGTAGCATTCGTGGGCCATTTCCCCTTTATACCCGAGGTAAGGAAGGTAACTGAAGAGCTCTGGGTGCTGGAGAAGAGGCCCATTAAAGGCGACTTGCCGGCGGAAATGGCCCCTGAGGTGCTCCCTCAGGCCGACATAGTAGCTATCACCGGCGCGACTATCATCAACCACACTTTCGAACGCTTGGTGAGGCTCTGCCGCCCCGAAGCTCAAGTCATCGTGCTAGGGCCCACCACTCCCCTCTCCCCGGTGCTCTTTGATTATGGTGTTGACGTCATTGCCGGCATCAAGGTCGTCCAACCTCAGGAGACGCTGCGCTACATCAGCCAAGGAGCAAGCTTCCAGCAGCTCAAAGGCGCCAAATTGCTGACAATGACGAGGTAAGTCACTGCGTCCTATGTGCTGAAAAAGTAAAGGGGGTACTCAGTGGTTACTGAAAAAGAGGTGGAAGAGGCCTTAAAGGGGGTCAAACATCCGGAATTGAACCGCGATCTGGTGACGTTGGGCATGATCAGGGACATCGAAGTGGACAACAAGCGGGTGAAATTCACCCTTGTCCTGCCCTTTGCAAATGTGCCCATAAAAAAACAACTGGTTAACCAGGCGCGGGCAGCGGTGGAAGCGCTGCCTGAAGTCGAGCAGGTGACCATTAAATCAGCGGCGATGACCCAGAAGGAGCGGGCCCGTTTCATGTCACTCAGCAGAGAGCCGGGTTTAGCCGAGGGCCTTAATCGCATTAAGCACGTCATCGCCGTGCTGAGCGGAAAGGGCGGAGTGGGCAAATCCACGGTGGCCGGGCTTCTGGCCGTTGCGTTGAGGAGGGAGGGCTACAGGGTGGGCCTGCTGGATGCTGACATCACCGGCCCTAGCATCCCCAAGATGTTCTTCCCTACCATTAAGCGCCCAGGCAACAGCCCCTTAGGCATCCTGCCCGTGGAGAGCAAGACGGGCATTAAGATCATGTCCATCAACCTGCTCCTTCCCAGTGAGGATCAGGCAGTCATCTGGCGGGGGCCGCTCATAGGCAAAGCTATCCAGCAATTCTGGGGCGACGTCTTCTGGGGCGACCTGGATTGGCTGGTGGTGGACCTCCCCCCTGGCACAGCCGATGCCTCATTAACCGTTATGCAATCCATCCCTTTGGAGGGTGTGATCCTGGTCACTACCCCCCAAAGTTTAGCGGGGATGGTGGTGCGCAAAGCAGCGCAGATGACCCAGCACATGGGCGCACCTATCCTGGGATTAGTGGAGAACATGAGCTACATCGTCTGCCCTAAATGCGGGGAGCGCATCGAGATATTTGGCCCTAGCAGAACGACGGTTACGGCGAAGAAATTCAATGCGCCGCTCCTCGGCCGTTTGCCCATTGATCCCCGGATCTCTAAGCTCTGTGATGTCGGAATGATCGAGAACTACTCGGCGGATGCCTTCGCCCCTATCGTTAAGGAACTAGTGAAAAGCGTTGAGAAGGCCGGCAGATGAGGACCTATCTCGATTGCTTTCCCTGCTTCCTGCGCCAGGCGTTAGAGGCGGCAAGGATGGCTGGGGCCGATGAGGAGCGACAGCGGTTAATACTCGATCGTACGATGGCCTTGCTCCAGGATGCTTCCCTGGAGAGCAAGCCGCCGGAGATCGGCGATCGGGTGCACCGCATTGTGCGTCAACTAACCGGCGACGATGATCCTTACGCCGTCGTCAAGGCGGAGAGCACAAGGGAGGCGCTTCGCCTCTACCCCAGGCTGAAGGCCTTGGTTGCAGAGGATGGGGACCGACTGGAGCGGGCGATCCGCATCGCCATCGCGGGCAACGTGATAGATTTCGCCACGGGTGTAAGTTTTGATCTCGAGGAAGGGTTAGAGCGCATACTGTATCAGCCTTTCGCCATAAACGATCTGGAGGCTTTCAAGCGGGCGCTCTCAAAAGCGCGGTCAATTCTTTACCTGGGCGACAACGCCGGGGAGACGGTGTTCGACAGGATACTCATTGAGGCGCTAAGCCTGCCGGTGATCTATGCCGTTAAAGGAGGACCCGTTATCAACGATGCCACGGTGGAAGATGCCCTTGCCGCTGGCCTGGGCACAGTAGCCGAGGTGGTGAGTACTGGCTCCGACGCGCCAGGTACCATCTTGAGCAGATGCAGCGCCGAGTTTCGCAGCCTATACGAGCGGGCCGAGCTGATCATCGCCAAGGGGCAGGCCAACTACGAGACGCTGAGCGATGACACATCCGCTCGCAGCAATCTGGCAAGCCCACTTGAACCGAGGGACAAGCGAGCGGATGCGTCAGGGGAAGGAGGTCGGCTCTTCTTCCTGTTGAAGGTCAAGTGTCCAGTCATCGCTCGCGACATTGGCGCGCCGGTGGGCAGCATCGTGCTCAAACGAGGATGAGGGCTCTATCGGGTAAGAGTCTGATCGAAGGAGGAGCGGCCATGAAAATCGCAGCTATAACCGAGGATGGAGTGACCATCAGCCGGCACTTTGGGCGGGCTCCCTACTATGCCGTGTTGACGGTGGAGGAAGGGCGAATCGTGAACCGTGAACTGCGGGACAAGCTGGGCCACCGCGATTTCGCCGGCCAGCACGAGGATGTGAGTGGACGACACGGCTATGGCCCCGGCGCCCAGGATCGCCATGCTCGCATGGCCGCTGCCATCGCCGATTGCGAGATCCTCCTCTGCGGAGGGATGGGCTGGGGCGCCTATGAGGCGATGAGAGCCTATGGCATAAAGCCCATCGTCACCGATATCGTCGATATCGAGGCTGCTGTGCAGGCTTACTTGGATGGCACTATCGTTGACCATACGGAGTTGTTGCATTAGGAAAGCTTGGGTTCGAAGGAGGTGATAAGGATGGGAAGGTTTGGTAGAGGAAGAGGTGCAGGCTTTTGGTGGTGGGGCTGGGGACGCGGCAATCCCTATCTCTTCTGCCGCTTCTACCCCTGGCTGCCACGCCGTTGGTGGGCCTGGGGACTTTACCCTGTCCCCTGGTTTAGCCCATATTGGTTTTAAATCCCTGCATGGAAGGAGGTGAGAGAAATGGGAGGATACGGACACCGCTGGATGTACTACATGACTGGTCTTCCGGGCTGGATGCGCTTCGGCTTCAGCCCTGGCTGGCTGGGCCGCAGCGCTACCGGCTTAGGCCCCTGCGCTGAGTATCTCATGACCGGCCGGTGGCCAACCCCTCAGATGGCCGCCGCCTGGGGGGCCGGGGCGGGATATCCTGGCGTCTGGCCAACGGCGCCCGGCTTCTTCGGCGCACCTGCCCCCGGCACCATGACGCCTGAGCAGGAGCTCTCGATGCTGAGGAGCCAGGCGGAGACCCTGAAGAGGCAATTGGACCAGATCACCAAGCGCATCGAAGAGCTGGAGAAGAAGTAATGCCCGGCGGCCCATAAGGAGATCGGGGTGGGAGTGAGGGCTGATTTGAGCTTTAACTCTCACTGGAGGACTCGCGCCGGAAAGGAGGTGTTGGGAATGTGCTATCCAGGCTGGTGGTGGGGTCGAGGATGGGGCTTTCATCCCTGGCTGGCCCCTCAGTGGTGGACCTATGGCCCCTGGGGATTCTGGCCTTACACTGCGCCTTACTGGGGTGTCCCGCCAACGATGGCACCGGAGGCGGAGTTATCAGCCCTGAGGGCTTATGCCCGATGGCTGAGGGAGCAGCTGGACGCCATCACCAAGCGCATCGAGGAACTGGAGAAGGCATCGCAACGATAAACATTCCAATATCTTATGGCAGGAGGTGAGAGGTGAAAGTAGTGGTGAGTTCCAATGGAACCGACCTGAATGCAGCGGTAAGCCCTATCTTCGGACGCTGTCCCTACTACATCTTCGTGGACACGGAGACCATGGATTTCGAGGCGGTAGCCAATCCGGCTATGTCGGCTCCGGGCGGGGCGGGAATCCAGGCTGCTCAGCTGGTAGCCAGCCGAGGGGTCGAAGCTGTGCTGAGCGGCAACATAGGCCCTAACGCCTTTGGGGTCCTCCAATCGGCTGGAATAACGGCCTTCCTTGTCCAAGCGGGCACGGTTAGGGAGGCCGTTGAGGCCTACAAGGCCGGCAAGCTCCAGCCCCTCTCCGCCCCCTTCGGAGGCACGGGGTGGGGGATGGGGCGCGGCATGGGGATGGGCCGAGGGATGGGACGTGGCATGGGACGCGGGATGGGCTGGGGAGTTGGCCCCTGGGGGGCAACTCCAGCCGCGCCAGCACCTTCCTCCAGGGAGGAGTTGTCCTCACTGAAAAACGAGATCAAGAAGCTGAGCGAAAGGCTGGATGAGGTGCTGCAGCGGCTCGACAGGCTGGAGAAGAAAGGATAAAGCTGACGTTAAATCCGCCCTTAATGGAAAAGGGCCAGCGCTGAGAAGGGCATAACGATGAAAGCTCAAGTCAGACGGGGAGGATGCAGCTTCCCGTTTCCCCTCCCCTACGGAGAGGATGGACTGAGCCACCTGATAAAGGGCGAGAGGGCGGCGAGGTGATTGTCCTCAAATCTTCTCGTGAATTGGCGTTCATGCGCCAGGCAGGCCGCATCGTAGCCCAAGTTCTCGATCGCTTCCGCGAGGTGGTTCGCCCGGGGATTTCCACCGCCGACCTGGAGAAGATCGCTTTGGAGATCATCGAACGCGAGGGGGGAATCCCCTCCTTCAAGGGGTACCGAGGATTCCCCGCTTCCATCTGCGCCTCGATCAATGAGGAGGTGGTGCATGGCATCCCTAATCCTATGCGGCTCCTAAAGGAGGGCGACATCGTCAGCCTGGACGTGGGAGCCATCTACAAGGGCTATCACGGGGATGCAGCCATCACCCTGCCAGTGGGCGCGGTGAGCGAGGAGGTCCAAAGGCTTCTGGAGGTAACCCAAGGTGCGCTGCACGCAGGCATCGCCCAGGCTCACCCTGGCAATCGGCTGGGCGACATCTCCGCGGCCATCCAACGCTATGTGGAGAGTCGGGGCTTCAATGTGGTACGAGAGTATGGAGGCCATGGCATCGGTCGCCAGATGCATGAGGATCCCCACATACCCAATTTCGGCCCGCCGGATCGGGGACCTCGCCTTTGGCCGGGCATGACCTTCGCCTTGGAGCCGATGGTCACCATGGGGGATTGGCACACTCAAACACTATCGGATGGCTGGACGGTGGTCACCGCTGACGGTTCGCTTTCAGCCCACTTCGAGCACACGATAGCCGTCACCGATGGTGAGCCGGAGATACTTACGAAGCTGTAGGGAGGGAGAGGCGTTGAGAGCGGTCGGCATTGTAGGATACAAAAACAGCGGCAAGACGACTTTGGCCCGCGCCCTGGCTCAGGAACTGACCAGGAGGGGCCACCGCGTGGCCGCCGTTAAGCATTCCTCTGAGGGGATGGATTTCTCCGGAAAGGACACTGCTAAACTGAGCGAGTTTGCTGACCAAGTGGGGTTCATCTCGCCGCAGGAGTCGGGCATCTTCCTGAGAGGAGCAAGGCCCTTAGAGGAGATCATTTCCCACTTAAGGGCTGATTTCGTCATCATCGAGGGGTTCAAAAAGGAGCGGACCTTCCCTAAGATCGTCTGCCTGAGCGGGCAGCCGGAGGATGAGAAGCTCTTCGACGGCTTGGCCATCTGCGCGGTGGGGCCCGTTCCCGAAGGGTGCAAGCTCGACATTCCCCTTCTGAGCCTGGACGAGATAGGGGAAATCGCCGACCTGGTGGAGGAGAAAGCATTCAAACTCCCCAACCTTAACTGCGGGGGCTGCGGCTTCGAAAGTTGCTACGAACTGGCTCGTGAGATCGTTAAGGGAACCCGAAGTGTAGGGGATTGCGTTTCCCTGCGGCCGACCGTGGAGGTGAAGATAGATGGCAAGCTGATGCCTATGAACCCCTTCATTTCTGAGTTGGTGGGGAGCACTGTAAGAGGGCTGCTTTCGCCGCTAAAGGGCTTCTCCAAGGGGAGGATCGAGATCAAAATCGGCTAAGAGAAAGCGACGATGGGCGAGGCTTGCGCGATCGAGGCTTTAGGGTTGACCAAGTACTATGGCGATCTACTGGCCGTGGATCACATCAACTTCGAGGTGCGGCGAGGGGAGATCTTTGGCTTCCTGGGGCCCAACGGGGCCGGTAAGACCACCACCGTGCGCATGCTGACCGCACTGCTTACGCCCACTGAAGGGACGGCCCTCATCAACGGCTACGATGTCTCCCGCCAGGCCTACCAGGCCAAGCGGCAGATGGGCCTCGTGCCCGAGGAGTCCAACGTCTATGCCGAGCTCTCGGCCTGGGACAACCTGATCTTCGCCGCCAAGCTCTACCGAGTGCCTCGTGGCGAACGGGAGCGCCGGGGGAGGGAGTTGCTGGAGCTGTTTGGACTTCAGGAGAAACGGGACGTGAAGGCCCGGTTCCTCTCAAAGGGAATGCGGCGACGGCTGACCATCGCCATGGCCCTCATCCACCGCCCGGCCATCCTCTTCCTCGACGAGCCCATCGTGGGGCTGGATGTGCAGAGCGCCCAGGTCATCAGGGAACGGGTACGCCAGCTCAATGCCGAGGGGACCACCATCTTCCTGACCACCCATCAGATCGAGGTGGCCAATCAGCTCTGCGACCGGGTGGCCATCATCAATCACGGTCGGATCGCGGCCATAGACACGCCGGAGCACCTCAAGCGGGCCTTCCAGAGCGTGCAATCGGTGGAGGTGGCCTTCGACCGGGGCGGGCCGGAACAGCGGGAGGCGCTGGCCAGCTTGCCGGGGGTGGTAGCGGCGACCAAGCGGGGGGACAAGTTCCGCCTCTACACCGCCGACCCTTCGGCCCTGCTGCCGGAGGTCATGGCCTATGCTCAAGATCGAGGGCTGAGGCTGATAGCCCTGAACACTCTGGGACCCAGCCTGGAGGACGTATTCCTGGCCATCACCGGCCGGGAGGTAGGGACGGTGCAGCATGAAGCTGGGAGAGGAAACCGATGAGGAACGATGGTGTGCTGGCGCGGATTGGGGACGAGATGGCCCAAGCCTGGGCCATCGCCGTTAAGGACGTCCGGATTTACTATCTCACCCCGCCGATGATCATGATGGGGCTGTTGATGCCCTTCTTCATCTTCTTCTCCTTCTCGGTCAAACGGGGATTGGGGCCGGAGGCAGGGGTCGCCCGATTGTTAGCGATGTGCGCCTTCTTCACTGCCTCGTCGGCTGGGCCGGTGATCATCCCCATAGAGCGGCAGATGCATACCTACGACCGGTTGCTGGCCGCGCCGGTGTCGCTGATTACTATCCTTCTGGGTAAGGGCCTGGTGGGCATCTTCTTCGGCATCGCTACCTCGCTGATTTGCCTGCTCATCGGCTTGCTGGTCTGGCGGGTGACTATTGTGGCTCCTTGGTTGCTGCTGCTCGGGCTGCTGCTCTCCACCGCTGCCTTCTCCGCTTTAGGACTCCTCTTCGCCTCGGCGCCGGGCCAGACGGTCGGCAGTATCCTGATGCCCAGCGTCTTACTGCGCTGGCCGCTCTTATTCATCAGCGGGGTCTTTATCCCTTTGGAGGAGATGTCGGCCTGGGCGAGGGGCCTCTCTTACCTCTCTCCTCTGACCTATACTCAGGACCTGATGAACCACGCCGTGTTGGGCGACGGCGCACAGAGCCTGGTCCTGGATTTGATCGTGTTGCCCCTCTGTCTCGTCCTATTTCTCTTTCCAGCCTTGAGGTTGCACGACCGAAGCCGGAGGTTGGGATATTGAAAGCAGCTACCCATGGCTGTGTACCTATTCGAGAAAGGCGCAACTGATGGCGAGAAGCAAAGACGAGGTGGCCCGCCGGGCGGGCGATCTGGTGAGGCAAGGCTACCATTGAGCGGAGGCGATGATGCTTGCCGTGGGCGGGCACGTCTTGGGCGAGCTCAACCCTCACATGGTGAGGATGGCCACTGGCTTCGCAGGAGGCGTTGGGGATACCCAGCAGGAGATGTGCGGGGCCTTGAGCGCCGGGGTGATGCTCATCGGAGCGCTGTATGGGCGTAACAGCCTGGGGGAGGATGACTGGCCGGCCCTCCGGCTGGCCTCCTGCTATCGGGAACGCTTCGCCAAGGAGCTGGGCACCACCCGCTGCGGCCCATTGTACGAGCGTGTCCACGCCCCAGGCGGGCTTGGCTCCTGCGCTCTCGTGGTCGAGCGCGCCGCGCGGATACTTCTGGAGCTGTTGAATGAGCGAAGGAGATGGAGATGAACAAGCGACACTTGGCTCGATTGGCGCTCCTGGCGCTGATTGGGCTGATTTGTCTAACTGCAATTAGGTGCGCGCCGTCTGGGATAGCCTCTCCCACGCCGGAACGGGCGACCGCTACGGTGACGCCGCTTCCCACACTTACTGCTACCCTAACTCCAAGCCCTCCCGCTCCGACGCCAACCTCGACGCCCATCCCGACCGCCACCTTAACACCCATGCCCAAGCCAACGCCCACCAAGGCCGCTGAGGGGTTGACCATCACCATCGTCTACGACAACAACCCCTATGACAAACGGTTGAGGACGGCTTGGGGGTTCTCCTGCCTGGTGGAGCGGGGCGACCTCAAACTGCTCTTCGATACCGGCGCGGACGCCCCAACCCTGCTCTCGAACATGGCCACGCTGGGCCTGGACCCGACCGAGATAGACATCATCGTCCTCTCGCACATCCATGGGGATCACATCGGCGGACTGGAGGGCATTCTGGCCGTCAACAAGAAGACAACCGTCTACCTCCCTCGCTCCTTCCCCGCCAGCCTTAAGAAGAAAATCGGAGCCAGTGCCCGTGTGGTGGAGGTGCACGATCCGATGGAGATAGCCGAGGGCATCTACACCACCGGCGAGATGGGGCAGGGAGTGCTCGAGCAGTCGCTGGTGTTAGTCACGGAGCCCGGCTTGGTGGTCATCACCGGCTGCGCCCATCCGGGGGTGGTGAACATTGTCGCCAAAGCGAAGGAGATAACCGGCGGGGAGGTTTACCTGGTGATGGGCGGCTTCCACCTGGGTGGGGCCAGTCAGGCCGCGATCGAGGGCATCGTCGAGGATTTCCGAAAGCTGGGGGTGCAGAAGGTAGCTCCCTGCCACTGCTCCGGCGACCTGGCCCGGAGCCTTTTCGAGAGGGCTTACGGGAAAGACTTCATCCGGGTGGGCGTCGGCAGCAGGCTGGAGATAGGTCAGGGAGGCTAAAGCTTTTGGCAGTGAGCTGGCTAAGGTGAGGTTAAGCTGGATGGATATTGCAACCATATGCGAGGAGATTGCACATAGGGTCGGTAAAGTTGAATCCGTTCTGGATGTGGGATGCGGGGACGGCATGCTCATCAGATGCTTGGCGGAGCGTATAGCTCGTGAGGCTATCGGCATCGATATCATAGGAAGCATCTTCTCTGAGAGGTGGATCTCGAAGGATGGGAGTCTCCACCTGGCCAGATGCATGGAAGGGAACGCCCATGCCATGAGAGCCTTCGCTGACAACCGCTTTGATGCCGTAGTGAGCGCTCACACCCTCCATGAACTATCTGACCCCATCGCCGCCCTCCGCGAAGCGGAGAGGGTCCTGAAACCTGGTGGGACGATATTGATAGCCGATTTCGCCAAAGGGCATGAAGGCGAGAGGATATGGGGCGAAACCTATTACACCCCCAAGCAGGTGGAAGCGATGCTGAGGAAGTGCGGTTTCGAGGAGGTAAATGTGCAGCAGGTTCCGGGCAAACATTTCCTGTTCGCAATCGGAAGGAAAAGGAGGAAGCATCATGGCCCTAGACGTCCTCTTCCAACCCATTCAGATCGGAACCCTGGAATTGCCTAACCGAGTGTTGATGACCACCATCAAACTGGGCTATGGCACCCCCCAGGGCGACGTCACCGACCGCCATATAGCCTTTTACGTGCGACGGGCCGAGGGTGGCGTCGGACTGATCACCACCGAACCCATGTATATCCATCCCAACGGGCGTGAATTGCCAACCCAGTTGGGTATTCACGAGGACCGCCTGGTGGAGGGCCTGCGCCGCCTGGTGGATGCGGTGCACGGGGCAGGCGGGCGTATAATGGCCCATATCAACCACGCCGGGCGGGCCGCTAACCCCAAACTGGTGCCCGAAGGGGAGCGGGTCTCCGCCTCAGATGTGTTCTGTCCGGCCAACGGCGTTATGCCACGGCCGCTGAGCCTTGCGGAGATACCTGACTACATCGGCTATTTCGCTGAGGCCGCCAGACGGGTGCGGGAAGCGGGCTTCGATGCCATCGAGATACCCTTCAGCCATGGATACTTGATCCATCAGTTCCTCTCGCCCCATACCAACCGCCGCGACGATGAGTATGGCGGGCCTTTGGAGAACCGATTGCGCTTTGGACGGGAGGTCATCGCCGCTGTCCGAGAAGAGGTAGGCCAGGGCTTCCCCATCGTCGTGCGCATGAACGCCAAGGATTATGTGGATGGCGGCCTGGACCTGGAGGATGCGGAGGCGCTGGCACCGCTCCTGGAGCAGATGGGCGTCGATGCCCTGAGCATCACCTCCGGCACGATGTGCGAATCAGTGCCCTATTGCCTCTATC
>CAYYKQ010000051.1:0-12624 GCA_964440965.1 uncultured Anaerolineae bacterium
TAACCTCTGCTAACTTACGCCCTCAGGCATGGTGGGGCAGGAGCGCGCCCTGCCCGCGCCGGCAATCTCTCAATGGAGTGCGAATCTTGTTTCGCTTTTCCTTGGCCGCCTGTCGGAGCTGTGCTCTCCCCGAATAAATTCGGGACTCCGATCAAGGTGCGCGCGTTGTTGAGGGGAGCGGCGCCTTTTGCAGACCTGGCCATGGCGGTCGCGTATGCCTGCAGGGTCTTCTCTAACATCGCCCTCTCGTTGAAGTGCCGCTCGACGGTCCGGCGGGCCCTCTCCCCCAGGAGGCGGGCCCTCTCCCGGTCCTCTATCAGCTCGATGATGGCCCTGGCCAGTTCGACGCTGTCTTTAGGCCGGACCAGGAGGCCGTTCACTTCATCGGTTATCACCTCGCGGTTGCCCTTTATGTCGGTGGCTACGATGGGCTTGCCGGCGGCCATGGCCTCCAGGAGAGTGATGGAGAGGCCCTCCCACAGCGATGGCAGGACGAAGATGTCGCATGCAGCAAGGACCTCTGGGATGTCCCGGCGGAAGCCGAGAAAGTGACACCTCTCGGACACGCCCAGCTCGGTAGCTAAGCCCTTGAGCTCCGCCTCCAATGGGCCATCGCCGGCGAAGGCGAAGTGAGTCTCTGGATGTTCGCGCAGGACCAAAGGTATGGCCTGCAGGAGATAGGCGAACCCTTTCTGTGGTGCCAGCCTCCCCACCGTGCCGATGAGCACGGAGCCATCACCAAGGGCCAGCTCCCGGCGCACCGAGTCCCCTCGCACGCCGGCAAACCTGTCCATGTCTATCCCGTTATGGATGGTGACGATCTTGTCGGGGGCGACGATCCTGCGCCTTATGGCCGTCTGTCGGTCCTCGTCGTTGACGCAGATGACGAGGTCGCAGAAATGGCCGGCCAGTCTCTCCAGAAGCGTGTAAAAGGCCGCCACAGGTCCGGGGGTGAACTCGTGAAAGGCGAAGCCGTGCACCGTGTGAATAACCGTGGGGACGCCCGCCAGCCGGGCCGCGATCCGGCCCAGGAATCCACCCTTGGAGGTGTGGGTGTGGACGACGTCGAATCGCTCCCTTCGGCAGAGCCTGAACAGCTCGTAGAGGGCCAGTAGGTCAAAGGGAGGGTTTATCTCCCGGCGCCAGTAGCGGGAGGTGACCACTTTGGCCCCCGCCTTGGCGAATTGCTCGCCGGCGAAGTCGCCCAAGCAGAGGACCGTCACCTCACAGCCGAGGCGCAGCAGTTCCTTGGTCAGGGACAGCACCACTGTCCCTCCGCCGCCCCAGGTGGCCACCCCACTAAGCACTTGAAAGACTTTGATTTTGGAACGTGTATCCTTTGCCATTTGCCTATTCATCGCCATCCCCCTCATGCTGACGGAACGTCAGAGAAGGTCCTCTCCCCTCTGGGATGTCAGAGGACGCCTCGCTTCCCCTGGCGCATACGGCCCATGAGAGGGCCAAGAGCAGCCACAGGTGGCGCCAGTGGATGGTGTCGATCACAAAGCTATTGGCCAGCGTCCCCAACAGCGAGGCCAGGAGGACCTTGCTCGAAAGGCCGAGAGGCTTCTCCGCCTCCCGCACGGCACGCTTGGTCAGGTTCACCACTATGGTCAAGAGGAACACGAGGAGGGAGAGGAGGCCGAGCAAGCCGTTCTCGGCCAAGGCTCGTACGTAGAGGCTATGGGCATCAGACCAGTTGCCTGGCCCCACGCCCGCAGGGTTGCTCACCCCTGCCACGAGGCCGCCCAACTGGATGGCGAAGCGTCCTACGTCATACCTCTGCCTTGACAACCTCTCCTGAAGGAACTCGCGTAACCCCTCCTGCTGGGCGAGGATCGCCGCCAGCACGATCACGGCCAGGAGCAAGGCTAAAATGGCAGGGGTCAGCTTGGCCCGGTCCACGCGCTCAAGCAGGAGGAAGTAGACCAGCAGCGCTATGGCCAGGTTAAGCCAGGCACCCCGCGAGAAGGAGAGGAAGACCCCTATGCCAAAGGCGACGATTCCCATTAGCTTCAGCAGGTCATATTTAGGGAAGAGGCGTGGCCTCAAAATCTCGTCGAGCAGGAGAACGACTAGGGGGACGAGGAAGGGGCCGAAGACGTTAGGATCCTTAAAAAACCCCTCGGCCCTGATCCCCCAGCCCAGGAAAAGCTCATCCGCATGACCCACCCTGAGGTATCCGAGCCCCACCAGAAGGACGGTCGCCGCCGCGCTGATCAGGTATCCCAGGATCACATTCCGCATCCTCTGTGCGGAGGTGACATACATCCTCACGAAGTAGAAAAAGGCCATCAGATAGACAGTGATGAGCAGGAAACGCAGACTGGATTCGAGCGGCCTCACCCCTATGAGGGAGAACAAGTTGGCCACCAGGAAGGCCCAGAGGCTGAAATGGATCAGAGATGAGTTCTTAAGCGCTTTCGCTGAAAGTTTCCCCTTCAGCAGACCTATCAGCAACAGGGCCGCGAACAGCAAATCCGAAGGGGCCGGCTCCAGGCGAACGAAAGCGAAAAGGCAGAAGGCCATCAGCACCATGAAGTCGAACTTCACCGCGCCCAGGACCAAGATCAGCCATAAGCCCAGCAAGGCGAAGGCGAAAAGCGATTCCCTGCCGGTGAGCCCTTTAGAGAATAGGCACGCCGCTGTCCCCATCGGCCCGCTCAACAGGAGCGCCGATGCAGGAATGGCGATCTCAGTGGTCGGAAACCGGGATAAGGCCTTCGATCGGCTTATCATTGGATCGCCCTCTCCGGCTTGAAAAATCCAGCGACAGCCGCTGCCAGGGTGGTCAACTCCTCCATTCCGAAGGCCATTGCCCCGGCGAGATAGGTCAGCCCCCCGCCCAGGATCGCGATCCCCATCTCCAACGCCTGGGGATCGAAGCGGGTTAGGATGGGAACGGCGTTCAGCAACCTAAGCAGGCCCAGGAGGAGCACGCCCATGGAAGCGGCAGCGGGAAACATTCTGGCCAGCGAGCCGAAGAGCGACCTGAGATCTAGCGAGTTGAGCTTCTCCCTCTTGAGGATGTATAGCAGCGATATAAAGGTCGCCGTTGACGATGCTGCCGTAGCCAGGGCGATGCCATTGGGGCCAAGGTATCTGGACAGGGCCAAGTTCAGGACCAGGTTGATTGCCCAGCTTGCGACGTTGACCTTCATCGGAGTGAGAGGATCCCCGAGGGAAAAGTACACCCCGTTGAGGAAGAAGATGCCAGCAATGGCAGGGATCCCCAGGGCATAGAAGGCCAGGGCCTGGCTCGTGATCAGCGTTGCCGAATGGACGAAGGCCCCTCGTTCGAAGAGCAGACGGATGAGCGGAACCCTCAGCGCGATCGATCCGGCGCATATGGGCACGACGGCGAAGAGCAGCACCCTTAACGCCGAGACCACAGCCTCCCCTATCCTTTGGAGCTGTCCCTTAGCTGCATGCTGAGAGAGCGTAGGCAGCATCGCCCTGCGCAATGGGATGGCCAATATCCCCACTGGGAGCAGGGCCAGCCGGCTGGCTAAGTTCAGAGCAGCCACACTCCCTTCCGGAAGGCCGGAGGCAACGATCCAATCCAGGATCAAGGTGACCCTAAGCCCCGAATGGGCGATCAGGAGGGGAGCAAGCAGCTTGGCTGCTCGCTTAGTGGCTGCCCAATCCAGCTCTCCGCTCGGTTTGATGCTCCTTCGATTCACCGCGCTGGGGAGCTGTACTGCCAGCCTGATGAAGGAGGCCAGGACCGTCCCCCAGGCCAGGGCCATCACCCCCAGTTTGTCGGTCAGAAAGAGGGCGGCTCCCAGCAGGGCTGCGCCGTATCCCACCTGGGCCAGTTCAGGGACGATGAACTGCCTGTCCGATCGGAGCAGGCCGGTGAGATCTGCGGTGAGGCCCAGGAAAGCGATGGACATGGACATCACCCTTAGGAGTTGGATGGTGAGCTCCTGAGTCTGGCCGTGGAAGCCCGGCGCTACGATGCGGGCCAGAAGAGGCGAGGCTGCGGCCACGAGAGCGGCCAGGGCCAGCGAGACAGCGATGGAGAAGAGGCCGAAGGAACCGACAAACCTCCTGGCCCCATGCTCGCCCTGCGCGACCCGCTGTTTGGCGAAGACGGGGATGAAGACCATGGTGAAGCCAACCACGATGAGGTCCGTGAGGAGCAGGATGACGCTTTCCGCGGCGAAATAGGCATCGGAGAGGGAACTCGCGCCGAACTTCTTGGCGATGATCGCTTGGGTCAAAAAGGTCAGGAGGCGCACCGCTACCGCTAAGGCTGCGATGGCTAACGCCGCTTGAGGGACCTGTCGAAAGCGCGACATGATATCCGACCTTCTTTGCCTACCGTTCCCGCTTGACATTACTGGCAATTTTTCCTGATCTCCGAGCGAAGCATATCACATCAAGGTCAACTTTACGTATAAATCGAGTTGAAAATAGGTTAAAGTTCTCAGCCCTTCGCCAAGGTAGAAAAAGGGCCGGGGAGCCCGCCTTCCCTTAAGGTCTCTGGCGAGCCTTCCAGCCCTCAGGTGATAGAAGTTATGCCCTCTTACGTTCCAACTGGGCTTTTGGTAGATGTCGCTGTATACAGGCTACAAAATCGCTTGTCAGAATCCAATTCCAACAAAAAAGACCTGAAAGGGCATTTCGGCCCTTTCAGGTCACACAACGGCAAGGCCGGGAAGCTTCGATCACCTCGCCGGAGGATCTCAACACCAGGGTGAATATTACGGTTACCCGGCGATCCTTAGGTCGCTTTCGCGAAGCGATACCCGATTCCCCTCTCCGTGATGATGTACTTGGGATTTCTCGGGTCGGGCTCTATCTTCTGGCGGAGGCGCCAGACGTAAAGCTTCACATAGTCCACATCTCCCACGTATTCAGCCCCCCAAACCCTCTCCAGGATCTGCTCGGTGGTGAGAGTTCTGCCGGCGTTCCTCGCCAGGTAGAACAAGAGCCTCTGCTCGGTGGCGGTCAAATCCACCCTCTTGCCATCGACGGTGACAAGCCTCTTTTCGGAGTCTATCACCAGCCTTTCATCGGCGTAGATGATCCCTTCCTTGGGGGGCGGGAGGCGGGCGCGACGAAGGACCGCTTCCACCCTTGCCCCAAGCTCCTTCATGCTGAACGGCTTAGCCACGTAGTCATCTGCCCCCATCCTGAGCCCCTTCACCTTGTCGGCCTCCTGTCCTTTAGCGGTGAGCATGATAATGGGCACGTCTGAGATGTCCCTGATCCGACGGCATACCTCCCATCCATCCAACTTGGGCATCATGATGTCTAAGATGAGGAGGTCAGGCTTGTGCTGATGGAACCTTTTCAGTCCCTCCATCCCATCGAGGGCGGAGATGACCTCGTAGCCGGCCTTGCTCAGGTACAGTTCGAGCGCCTTGACCAATTTTACGTCATCGTCAACGATCAGAAGCTTCGCTTTCCCCTTCATATCTCTTCGGCAATCTTACGGTAAAGCGGGTTCCCACCCCGGGTTCGCTTTCCACTTCGATGGTCCCCCCATGTGCTTCCACCGCCTCTTTGACCAGCACCAATCCTAAGCCGGTCCCTTCGATGCCCGACTCCGTAGTCGAGCGCACCCGATAGAACTTCTCGAAGATGTGAGGTAACTCCTCCTTAGGGATGCCTATCCCTTCGTCCTTAACGCTGAGGAAGACATCGCTTTCGTTTTCCCAACCCCTCACCTCCACTCTCCCGCCCCGGTGGCTGAATTTCACCGCGTTGCTGACCAGGTTCTTGGCCACGATGACCATCAGTTCCCTGTCAGCTAAGAGGGAGAGATCGGCTGGAACGTCGATCCGGAGGTCGATGTCCTTCTCCTTGATCTTCACCTCCAGGGGGGAGATCGCATCGTCCACCACCTCGCTTAGGCGGAGGGGTTCTCTCCTTATCTTAATCCCTGCCTCCAGCCTGGAGAGGTCCAAAAAGTCATTGATCAATGTGGCCAGCCTGTCCGTCTCGTGGTCGATGATAGAGAGGAACTCCTGGCGCGTGGCTCTATCCTCCTCATCGAGCCCCTCCAGGAGGAGTTCGGTGTAGGCCTTAATAGAGGCCAGTGGGGCGCGGAACTCATGGGATACGTTGGCTATCATGCTCGACTTGAGCCTATCCACCTCTTTGAGTTTAGTGATGTCGGCGAAGGTTAGCAGGTAGCCATCGCTCAGAGGGGTGATCCCGAGCAGGACATCTCGCCTGCCCCTCTTTCCGGCGATGGTCATCTCCGTCGGGGCGACCCGCTGACCGGTCTCGATGGCCTCTCGCAGGGGGCTGTCTTCCTCGCAGATATCGGCCCCCATAACTTCGGGTAGGGGTTGGCCCAGAACATCATCCGCAGCGTATCCGGTGATGGCCTCTGCGCCAGGGTTAAAGGTCTTTATCCTCAGATCGCGGTCCACCACTATCATGCCGCTGAAGGTCTCCTCTAAGAGGGTTTCCGCTCTCTTCCTCTCCTCGATGGCCTCTTGATAGAGCCTGGCGTTCTCGATGATCATGGCCAATTCTCCCGCCAAAGTGGAGACGAGGCGCAAATCGTCCTCGCTGAAGGCGTTTAACTGATGGCTCTCCAGGTTCAAAGCTCCGATAACCCTCTCTCCCACAAGCATCGGCACGCACAATTCGGAGCGGGTATCGGGATCACAGGCGTGGTAGCGATCGTCCTGGCGCACATCGGCTAACAGGACGGGCTCTCCTGTCTGGACCACCCAGCCAGGGATGCCTACCCCGGCGGGACGGCGCATAAGGGTGGGACCGCCAGGGAAGCCGGTCCAAGCGCGGATGACTAGCTCCCCTGTCTCCGGCTCGACCAGAAGTATGGCGATGTCGTCCGGTTTAAGGGCCTCGTGCAGTGCGTCTAAGGCGTGGTGGAGGATTTCATCCAGGTTAACCGAGGAAGCGGCTGCGGTAACTACGTCGTAGAGGATGCTCAATTCCCTCGCTCGTCGCCTCGTCTCTTCGAACAGCCTTGCGTTCTCAATGGCGATAGCTGCCTGTGCGGCGAAGGCTTGGGCCAGACGGGCATGCTCCTCGGTATAGAATCCAGGCTGGCACTTGTCCAGGGTGAGCATGCCCACGGGTTTCTCTCCTATCAGCATAGGCACCCCTAACCAGGAGCGGATAGGCATCTTAACAAAGGGCTCCTTGCCGAAATCCCTATACACGGCTGGGGCGTCTTCAAGGATGAAAGGCTTTAAGGTGCGCATTACCTCTCGGTTGGGGTTATCGCCGTTTACGGGGAAAGTGATGCCCAGGATCTCCTCCAGGTTGGGGAAGCCCCGCCCACCGATGATCTCCAGCCGATCCCCCTTAAGCAGTTGCACCGAGGCGCTGTCATAGGGAACCACTTGCTGCAGCTGGGTCAGGATGCGCTCGATCACCTGGTTCCGGTCCAGGGTGGTGGTCAGAGCGAGTGCCGCTTGGCGCAGGGCCTCAGCATCCTGCCGCCTCCTGGCCTCGTCTCTGAAGAGCCGGGCGTTTTCGATGGCGATGGCTGCCTGGTTGGCGAAGGAAAGGGCGATCTCCGCTGTCTCCTCGTCGTAAGCCCCAGGCTCTCTGCTGTCGATGCTAAGGAGGCCGATGGCCTTACCTCTAACCATTAGGGGGGCGCCTATCCAGGAGAAGATGTGTTCGGTGCCCGGCATCGCTCGGAGCCGTTCGTCTTCCTGGGCATGAGGTAATACCAGGGGCCGCTTGATGCTGAATATCTGTTGGGCAAGCAGGTCTTCCTTCAGGGGGAAGGAGCTCTTCGGCGTCGTCCCTATTCTGGGATAGCCCCGGCTGGCAACGACCTTAAGGAGATCGCCGGAGAGGAGGATGATGCAGGCGCTATCGTACTCGATCAGTCTCCTAAGCTGCTTCAGGATGAGGTCCAGGACCTCTTTCAGCTCCAGGGTGGAGTTAAGGACTCCCGAGATCTCCCTCAGGGCTTCCTCGATTTTCCGCCTCTTCTGCTCTTCAGCGATGGAGCTTTTAACCCGCTCAGCCATCTCATTGAAGGCATCTCCCAGCCTTTCGATCTCATCGCCCGTCCTTATCTCCACTCGGTGGTCGAAATTGCCCTCGGCTATCGCCTTCGCTCCCTCCACCAACTGCATTACGGGTTTAACGAACCTTTTAGCCAGGAATAAGGAGAGCAGACCAGCCACAGCCATGGCCATGCCGAAGAAGCCCAGCCCTTTAAAGACCGCTTCGTTTACGGCCTTCCTCACTGGCTTTAGAGAGATGCCGATGCAAAGTGCCCATCTTTTACCAGGCTCGCCTATGTTAAGCGGTTGGATGAGAAATTTAATGTCCTCGCCCGAGTAGATGTAATCTCTCACCATCGCCTGGCCCGCTTTGATCGATGGGAGCTCGATCCCCTTCCCCTGCATGGATGGATCATCCGCCAGGTAGATCACCCCGTCGGGCTTCACTATCCACCAGAAGAGCACATCCTCGGATTCCTTGATCTGGCTGAGCGTCCTGAATGGGAACATGTGCTCGATGTAACCGGATTCGATGCTTCTGGCAGCTACCTCTGCAAGCCGTCTGTTCCCTTGGATGAGGTTGTTTTCTATGCTCTGCCTTACATCCCTTAAAACCACGCTTAAGATAACTGCCCCTAACACGATGGATAAGAGCAGCATCGTTGAGAAGAGTTTAACAAATATGCCCCTTCTGCTTGTCCCCCCTAACATCTTCATGCTTCCTTCTCCGTGAAGACTATCATCCAATTCACCAGGTTGTTATGGTAATTCCCTATCCCTCTGATGTATCCCTGCTCACCGAAGGTGAATGTACCGATAAAGGGGGCATTCCCTATCGCCCTCCTGATTAACCCTGGCATCTTGGGCCTCTCCTCCTCAGGGATGGCAAGCATCGTCCCCGCGCAATAGTCATAGATGGCGAAGGAGACATCCCCCTTGGAGAAGCCCTCGCTCTCCAAGGCTTTCAGAGGGGTGGTTAGACATCTGTTCAAAATCAGCTCCCAATCCCCGTGCATAAGCAGCACTTCATCGCCTTTCTCCACGTTGGCAAACACTGTAAGCGAGTGATTGGAGGCATCGATCGACAGCGGATGGATGGAGATGGTGAACTCCTTCCCTCCCTTCTTGATGACCTTAGCCAGAGGGTAAAACGTCGTTTTGTGGAGGACCGGTCCGCCGGCCTTGAGTTCCTCGGTTACGATCCCTCCCGTCCAATCGTTATAGACCTCAGCCGCTGGTTGGCCATCTATCTCGTAGATCGTTCGTCCTTCGGCCTTGGTGATCGTGCCCCTGTTCTCAGTCCTCAGGTATCCGGCTTCTAATGCCCAGCCGATTTTCAGATCGGTATAGATAGCCGTCAAGCTGATGCCGTTGCTATATACCTTATCGTTCGCGAACTGCCTCCATTTTCCGGATAAGTCATTATCTCCGGAGCTGCCGCCGAATACAGGCACGTCCTTCCCTACGATTTCCTCGATGCCGGCGAGGATATCCTCCTCCTCCCCAGGGGCAGCGGTCATTAAAATGATTTTAGGGAGGCCCTCTTCGCCCGCTGCCTCCAGGGCAGACTTCACAGCAGCCTCTCCGGCCTCCCTTGCAGAGGGGAAATCGTCGATACTAACGCCGCCTACCCCGAAGGTGATCCTTTTAGAGGAGATGCCCAGCAGAACCAGGGAACCCTTTTCGCCGATATGAAAACCATCCTTACTTAGGACGCCGAGGCAGGAGGTCCCGCCGTATATCTGAACGCCGGGCAGGAGCTTCCTCACCTCGCTGAGGAGGGCTTCTGAATCATAGCCGACCGTGGAGAATAGGATGGCATAATCTGGGGATTTAGCTCCCAGCCCTTCCTTCATCATGGATATCGCCTCTTCTGCGGCCTCTCTTTCCCCATCTTTGAGACTCCAACCATAACCTACGTCTATCAATCCCTTGGTCTTTATCGGAGTTGTCGGAGGAACTGGCTTCGGGCGGAGTTCGGGGGCTTTCTTACATCCTATCAGCAAGATGCCCACCATGAGGGAGATCGCGGCTGCGGCAGTTATCGAGTTCCAGGCGGTTTTCCTCATCATTGCTCCTTTCTAAACCTCTTCAAGAGCGCCTCTAACCCATTTGAGCGGGAGGGGATGTCCCTTTTGTGGCCCAACTGAGTGCTCTAACTTTTCGTCACTAACCATTATAATAGCAAAAAGCAAAATCCGCAAAACCCGTTTCCATGCCAGCGAGTATGCTATCCGCGCCATGCCGACCATAGCTTGACCCAAAGCCGATACAGCAGCGGCGAATAGACGTAGTCGAAGGCTCCTGCGTAGCGGACCACTTTCCCCCCAAATCCCCTCTTAAAGCGGTAAATTCCCCAAAGTCCGTCGCTCCGCTTTATGAATTCCCTCTCCAAAGTCTCCTCTTCCTCATCGGGGATGCCCCACAGATCGTAGACCGAGCATCCTCGCTCCTTAGCCCATCGGATGGCTGCCCATTGGAGGGCATAATTGGGCATGCGATTGCGCTCTTCGTTAGAGGAGGCGCCATAGAAGTACCAAGCCCTATCCCCCAGGGCGAAGGCCATTAGGCCGGCCAGCGTTTTGCCACCATAGGTGGCCAGGAGGAGTTTGGCCAGGCCTTTAGGGACAAAGAGGTGGTAAGCTGCTTCATAGTATTCCCGGGTGTGAACCCTGAAACCGCCTCGTTTCGATGTCACTTGCATCAAGCGGTAGAAGGTATCCAGGTCCGCTGCCTTGCCCTCCCGTATCTCCACCCCTTTACGAGCCGAAAGTCGGATGTTGTATCGGGTCTTGGGCTTCATCCCCATCAACATCTCATCTAAGCTGGGTTTCAGGTTAACGAGAATTGTGCGACGGGGCTGAATGGTCTGTGGGCTGGGATGGAACCCCAGCCCTTCCAATCGCTGTTCCAAAACGCGGTCGTCGGGCAGGTCAGGTTCGATCTTAAGGAAAATGGCCCTCTGTTGGCGGGCGATCGGGTGGATGGCCGAGAACAGTCCTTTGGTTAGATCCAGATCAGCCCAATCGACGATGGGCCCTTTGGGGATGTAGGCGATGCTGATGCCTGGGGGAAGGGGGCGGAATAGGATCTGAGCCCCGGCCACCAAGTGCCCTCCCTCCTCAAGGGCCACGCGCACAGCCCGCCAGCCGAATTTGGCCTTGAGTTCTCCCCATTGCCAGGTTTGCATGATGTGCCCCTTAGAAGCGATTACAAAGGAGTCCCACACTCTTTCGTTAAGGGGACAGGGGCCGGTGGATGAGCGGATCCGCAAACTATTCCCTCCCTTTCGCCCGCTTTTTACAGCTTCGATTATACCATAACCCCTTTATCATCGCTAAATGCCTCCTCGGAATTTGCCAGATTATGGCGAAATTCGTTTGCCATTTCGAGCAAAATTGTGATATAATGAACAACTGAGTAAAAAGCCTTCCAGTCATTGAAGAAAGGAGGTTAAAAATGGCGGTCAAAGTAGGGATCAACGGCTTCGGGCGCATCGGGCGCCAGACATTTAAGGCTATCCTGGACTACTACCCCGAGGAGCTGGATATAGTGGCGATCAATGATATCGGTGATCTGCCCACCATGGCCCACCTTCTCAAGTACGACTCCAACTACGGCCGTTTTCCCGGCACCATCGAGGTCAAGGACAGCACTTTGGTAGTGAACGGCAAGGAATACCAGTTCCTCTGCGAGCGCGATCCGGCCAAGCTCCCCTGGGGTGAATTGGGAGTGGATTTCGTGCTCGAATCTACGGGCGTCTTCACGGCGAGGGAGAAGGCGGCCAAGCACCTGGAGGCAGGGGCCAAGAAGGTGGTCATCTCCGCCCCGGCCAAGGGCCCTGACATCACCATCGTCCTGGGGGTGAACGAGGATAAATACGATCCGGAGAAGCACCATATCATCTCCAATGCTTCCTGCACTACTAACTGCATCGCCCCGGTGATGAAGGTCCTCTTCGACAACTTCGGTGTGGAGAAAGCCCTTATGACCACCATCCACTCTTACACCAATGACCAGCGCATCCTTGACCTGCCTCACAGGAGGCTGGAGAGGGCGCGGGCGGCGGCGCTGAACATCATCCCCACCTCCACGGGGGCAGCCATAGCAACCACGCTCACCATTCCGGAGCTCGAGGGCAAGTTCCATGGCATCGCCATGCGGGTGCCCACTCCCACCGTCTCCGTCATCGATGTTGTGGCTTTGCTGAAGAAGGATGTGACCAAAGAGGAGGTCAATGATGCCTTCAAGGAGGCCGCCGGGGGCCCGATGAAGGGCATTTTGGATGTCTGTGAGGAGCCCCTCGTCTCCATCGACTTCAAAGGAGACCCTCATTCGGCTATCGTAGATACCCGCTCCACCATGGTTATGGGAGGTAATTTGGTCAAGGTTCTGGCCTGGTATGACAACGAGTGGGCCTACGCCTGCCGGTGTGCTGATCTGTTCCATTATATGGCCGGTAAGATGTAAGGAGGTAGAGGCATGTTCGCTTATACGGGCAGGATTTTGCATATAGATCTGACCGATAAGACCACCAGGATACAGCGGGTGGATGAGGATTTCCTCAAGAAGTATGTGGGAGGGGTATGCTTAGCGGCGCGTTTGGCCTATGATAACATCCCCAAGGGGGCCGATCCGTTTGGCCCCGAAAACGCGCTCTGCTTCGCCA
>CAYYKQ010000052.1:0-12197 GCA_964440965.1 uncultured Anaerolineae bacterium
CGGTAAGTTCGCGAAATTCTTTCACCCCAGTCAGCAGCGAGCGAGCTCATCAGTGGACAGGCCTAAAACCAATCCCCGAATCGCCTAAACTTTGGGAACTTCTGTCCCCCACGAAGCGATCTTGGAGGCTGGGTCGCCCCATTTCTGCACAGGATTTGGCCTTCATAGGAGAAAATTGCGCCTTTGGAGCCAAGCAGTCAATTGTGCAACAACTCTAGTGTGCCCCCGGGAAAGCGATGAGCTATTAGCTTGTCTGGGCGGCCTCCAGACTCTTGAGCAGTTCACCGCCTGGGGCGACCTCTTTCTTAGCTTGGGGCGGCCTCTTAAGGGGAAGGTTGGCCTTTTCGCGGATCGCGTTTTCGATCTCCAAGGCCAGATCGGGGTTCTGACGCAGGAACTCCTTGGCGCTCTCGCGCCCTTGGCCCAGGTTGAGGTCGCCGTAGGAGTACCAGGCCCCTCTCTTCTCGATTATCCCCATATCCACGCCCACATCTAAGATGTCCCCTTCTTTAGAGATGCCCTCGTTGTAGATGATATCGAACTCCGCCTTCTTGAAGGGGGGAGCCACCTTGTTCTTGGTCACCCTGACCCTGGTGCGAATGCCGATGACCTCACCTTGATGCTTGATAGATTGCACGGGGCGCAGGTCCAAACGCACTGTGGAGTAAAACTTAAGAGCTCGGCCGCCGGGGGTGGTCTCCGGGTTGCCGAACATGACTCCTATCCTGGTGCGCAACTGGTTGGTGAAGATCACGGCCGTATTGGACTGCTTAATAGCTCCTGAGAGCTTTCTCAGGGCCTGGCTCATCAAGCGGGCTTGCAATCCAACGTGCTGGTCGCCCATCTCCCCTTCCAGTTCCGCCCTGGGGACAAGCGCGGCCACCGAGTCTATGACCACCACATCCACAGCCCCGCTCCTGATGAGGGCCTCGGCGATCTCCAATGCCTGCTCGCCGGTGTCGGGCTGGGAGATGTATAGATCATCCACATTGACCCCGCACTTGGCCATATAGGCGGGGTCAATGGCATGCTCCATATCGATATACGCGGCCACGCCGCCCATCTTCTGGGCCTCCGCAACGATGTGCTGAGCAAGAGTGGTCTTGCCGGAGGCATAGGGGCCGTAGATCTCAGTAACCCGGCCCCGAGGCACCCCTCCCACACCTAAGGCGATATCCAGGGCGAGGGAACCGGTGGGGATGGCCTCTACGTCTAAATGGGTAGCTTCCCCTAGCTTCATGATGGCGCCTTCGCCGAAACGCTTTTTGATGTTGATCAAGGCGGTCTCTAACGCTTTCTCTCGACCTTCGTCCACCATCTCCTGCACCTTTCTACCTCAATTTCAGTACATCACGATCTGCCACCAACAGATGTACTGGGTATCTTAAAAGGCTTGGAAACCGAGGGTGTATCCGATACTAACGTTCGCTTATAGTTTACAACAATAGCGGGGAAAAAGCAAATCACTGGGAGGCGAGCCGGCAAGTTGACAATATAAGCCCAACGTGATACACTAACTTGAAAGAAATGAATTTGGGGAGGATAGCCATGGTGCGTGAACTCTCGCCAGAGGAGCTAAGACGCAGATGTGATCCTAACCAATTCAATTTCGAGACCACGAAAGAGCTGCCCGATTTGGAGGGCATCATTGGCCAGCCCCGCGCGGCAAGAGCTATTGAGTTTGGCATCAGCATTCCCAGCCAGGGCTTTAACATCTACGCCTTGGGGCCCACCGGCTCGGGTAAGACCTTCACCGTCAAGAGTTTCTTAGAGGAAAAGGCGGCCAAGGAGAAAGTGCCGGATGACTGGTGCTACGTCAACAATTTCTCCGATCCCTCTAAGCCTCGCGCCATACGCCTCCCACCGGGTAAAGGGGTAGAATTCCAGAAGGACATGGATGAACTGATCGAGCATCTGCGGAGCGAGATCCCGCGTGCCTTTGAGAGTGCAGTGTACGAGGAGGCGAAGGAACGCATCTCCCACCAATTCGAGGAGATGCAGAAGGCGGAGTTGGCGGAGTTGGAAAAGCGGGTGAAGGAGAGGAATTTCGTCCTGGCGAGGACTCCCGCTGGCCTGCTGCTCGCCCCCGTCATCGAGGGCAAGGCGATCAGCCCTGAGCAATATAAACAGCTCCCCAAGGAGAAGCGACGGGAGATAGAAAAGGCCCGACAGGAGTTGCAGGGGAATTTGGAAGCGACCATGCGCCGGATAAGGGGAAAGAAGAAGGAGGTCGAGCGGAGGATAAAGGAGTTGGATAAGGAGATCGCTAGCTCGGTGGTGGCCCCCTACATCGAAGAGCTGAAGGAAAAGTACAGCCAGATCCCCGAAGTGTTAGATTACTTGGAGGAGGTCCATAAGGACATAGTGGAGAGCGTGGACGACTTCAAGTCCGAGGGAGGGGAGCTGCAGGTGCAGATGATGGGGGTGAAGATCCCCATCGGATTCAACCCCTTCACCAAATACAAGGTCAACGTCATCGTCGACAACTCCAAGACCAGGGGTGCGCCCGTGGTTGTGGAGACCAATCCCACCTACCGTAACCTCATCGGCCGCATAGAACACAGGCCGCAGCTGGGAGCCCTGTTCACTGATTTCACCATGATCAGGGCGGGGGCGCTGCACAAGGCCAACGGAGGATACTTAGTGATGGAAGCTGCGGACGTCTTGACCAGGCCCTTCGCCTGGGAGGCTTTGAAGAGGGCCCTGGAGGAAGGGGAGATCAAGACGGAGGAGCTGGGGGAGCGCTACCAGCTCATCTCCACTGTCACCTTGGAGCCTGAGCCCATTCCTTTGGACGTCAAGGTGGTGCTCATCGGGAACCCCTTCCTTTACTACCTCCTCTACGATCTGGATGAGGACTTCCAGAAGTTCTTCAAAGTCAAGGCCGATTTCGATGTCCAGATGGATCGAACCCCGGAGAACATAAGGCAGTACGCCCTGTTCATCAAGGATCGCTGCGAGAAAGAGGGGCTCAAGCACTTCGATCGTTCCGGAGTGGCCAGAGTGATAGAGTACAGCTCCCGCCTGGTGGAGAACCAGGAGAAGCTCTCGACCAGGTTTGGGCTCATCTGCGACCTGATAAGGGAGGCGAACTACTGGGCGAGTAAGAACGGCCACGAATTCGTGACCGCCGAGGATGTGGAGCAGGCCATAGAGGAGAAATTCTACCGCTCCAACCTGCCTGAGGAGAGGATCCGTGAGCTCATCGAGGATGGGACGATCTTCATCGACACCGAGGGGGAGGTCGTAGGTCAGGTGAATGGCATCTCCATCATCACCCTGGGCGATTACACCTTCGGCAAGCCCACGCGCATAACCGCTCGCACCTTCATGGGCAAGTCAGGGGTGGTGAACATCGAGCGCGAGGTGGAGATGAGCGGCCGCATCCACAACAAAGGGGTCATGACCCTGATAGGGTATCTGGGCGGGAAGTACGCCCAAGATGTGCCCTTAGCCCTCTCCGCCAGCGTGAGCTTCGAGCAGCTCTACGAGGAAGTGGAAGGTGACAGCGCCGCCTCCACAGAGCTATACGCCCTCCTCTCCAGCCTATCGGGCTATCCCCTCAAGCAGGGGATAGCGGTGACCGGCTCGGTTGACCAGCGCGGGGAGATCCAGCCTGTTGGCGGGGTGACGCGCAAAATCGAGGGCTTCTTCGATGTCTGCAAAGTCAAGGGCCTCACAGGCGAACAGGGGGTGATCATCCCTGCCCAAAACGTCAAAAACCTCATGCTGCGGGAGGACATCGTGGAGGCCGTTAGAGAGGGGAAGTTCCACATCTATCCAGTGAAGACCGTGGATGAGGGTATCGAGATCCTGACAGGGGTGAAAGCCGGCGAGAGGCAGGAGGATGGGAGCTATCCTGAGGGCACAGTGAACTGGGCCGTGGAGAAGCGGCTGCGGGAGCTGGCCGAGGAGTGGAGCAGATTCCAGCGCGCCAAAGAGGAGAGAGAGGAGCAGGAAACTAACGAATGAGATGGACTGTGAGGTGAAAGCCTTCGATCTCGCAGGGCGATGACCTCGGTCATCGCCCTGTCCATTTAACCCCTATAGGAGATGGCCACGAGGAGGAGGCTGAGCGATTTGAGCGCAACCAGGAGCGCGCACGTCTCCATGACCCCCAGGACGGGGAAGAGGGCCACGGAGATGAACAGCGCCCCCAGCCAACCCCCTAACAGGTCGGAGGCGTAAAGGACCCCTGCCACGCCCCCTACACCTCCCCTCCCCTTCAGGTACATCTTGCTGGCCAAGGGGAACTCCAGGCCGATCAGGAAGCCGGCCGCCGCATTGAGGAGGAGGAAAACCTCCGGCAGGGAGGAGAATACCCATGGCCGCCACATAATCGACTTGAAAAGCAGGAGTACCGCCGGAAGCGCCGCCGAGAAGAGCACAAGGGCCAATTCAATGCCGATGAAGCAGCTCTTCTCCCTCCTGATCAGATCGAGATTGCGGGTCATCCACCATCCCCCTATGGCCACCCCCACCATAAAGGCGGTTACTAAGAGCCCTATCTGGTAGTAGACGTAGCCATAGAGGCATTGGAAGGCCAGGCTCAAGATCAGATCGAAGGCCATCCCAGCCACCCCGGTGAAGGCGATGGCCACAGGGATAGGTACCCTCCGCAGCTTGGGGACCCGAACGCTCCCCGCCAACAGGAACAGGGCGAACGCCGCCAGCGGAATGAGGAACGTCCATAGGTTCGCTTCCCCCATCACCTTGATGACCCCTCTCAGGTAAGGGGAGAACTGGGCGTTCCAGAGGGCGAGATCGTAAAAGAGGCCTAAAGGGCGGAGGTCGCTGTTGATCCTCATCCCCGCCCCTTCCCCCAGGGATGCCAAAAACCAGTTCAACCACCTCTTGTGCAGCCTGTATTCGATGTGAGGAGCGGTCAGAAGCCGCGTCTTGATGCCGCGGGCCTTCAGCCTCTCGATGAGCGTGGCTGAATCGATGGTGGAAATCCGGGGCGATGTGGAGGCCAGGTAGATATTAAAATATCCGGGGATGATGCGGACATAGGGGTAAACCCTCTCCAACGTCCGGATGATGCACAGGTTAAGGTCCTTCAACTCCTCGCTCAGGTAGGTTAGCGAGCTGGGAAGGGTGATCACCAGGATGCCATCCTCCTTCAGGATTCTCCTCACCAGGCGAAAGAACTCCTCCGTGTAAAACCTGTTCAGCTGCAAAGTCGAAGGGGAGGAGAAACTGACCATCACCACATCATACTTGAGGGGTGTTTCCCTGGCGAAAAGGCGGCCGTCGATGCGCTTAAGATGGACCCTGGAGCTCGTCAGCTCCTTCTCGGTCAGCGGGGTGGCATACTCCGTCGTCAATTTGATGATGAGCGGATCCAGCTCGGCGTAATCGACCCTCTCCACAGGGTGCTTCAGTATCTCATTCAGGACGCCGCCCACACCTCCGCTTATGAGGAACACATCCTTGGGGGAGGGGTGGGCTAACAGAGCCAAATGGACAAACTCCTCAGCGAAGGTTATATCCGGAACGGGGACGGTCACAATGGGAAGCCCATCGGAGAAGAAGGTGTACTGCTCGCCCCTCCTGGTGACGGTGATGTTGCCGTAGATGGAGTTCTCATAGTGGAGCACCTTATGGCCCCTCCACTGGCTGGCTATGGATCGATTATGGAGCCAATTGCATCCGCCGAAGGCTAAGAGATAGGCATGGAGGACGAGGAGCGAGGCAAGGGAGCCGGCCAGCAGCTTGCGTCTGCTCCAATGTTCGACCAGGAGGAGGCCTGAGAGGAAGTTCAGGGCCGCCAGCCCTACGGCTATCTCCATGGAATGGAAACGGGGGATCAGGAGGTAGGTGAAGAGGAGTCCGCCTATAGCGGTGCCTATGGTCTCATAGATGTAGACCTCGCCGATGGAAGGGGCCTCTTCATCGGTGAGCGAGGAGTAGATCTTGCAGCCGAAGGTGAACTGAGCGCCATGGGAGATGCTTACAGGGGCGAGGATGAGCAAGGAGATGTACAGAATGGGTACCAGCCCAACCGCCTCTCCGGGTATGACGCCTATCAGGTTCTTGGCGATCCTGGCCAAGTGGATGGTCAAAGGGAAGGAAAGGGAGAAAATGAGCTGGAGGCCGATGAACGCCTCTATCCTCCTCTCGATCCTATCGGCCATCCTGCCGATGACGAAGCTCCCCAAAGCCTCTAAGATGAGCCAGTTCGCCAAGATGATCCCTATGGAGAGCTCATTTCCGTAGAAGGTCACTAAGAATTCCCGGAGCAGCAGTACCTGAGCGATGTTGCCGCTGAGGCCAACTATCAGGATGGCGAAAACAACTCTTTTCCTCAAGGGAACCTCCGTAGGGTGGCTTCTGAGGGCCAATTATAGCACAACTGGAATCCCTTTTCAACCGCGGTGGCCGGCTGAGTTAACCCAAAAAAGACAGCTTCTCCTTGTTTGGCAGGAGAAGCTATCATCATCGAGGGGCAATGGCCCACCAACCCAAAGGCCGTTTCCCCATTGCCGAAGGCCCATTCGTAGACCACATTGCTCCCCGCGATGACCGTCGCGGTGAAGTAGGTCGGCTCCCCCAGCATCGTCGGGCTACTGTTCTGGGCACTCAGCCCCACGATGGGGATGTCCTCCACCGTGACGACGACCTCATCAGGGGTAGGATCGGGCAGGCCGTAGGAATCGGTGACGGTGCAGGTGGCGGAGGCGCTACCGCCGCAGTTCCGCACCGTGAGCGTGACCCCCTTCGTGCCGGTGACGTCCCACGTGAACCTGAGGCGCCTGCTCCGTCGCCTCCCAGGCGTAGGTCACCGGCCGCGTGGCCGTGATGGGGCTGACGGCGAGGAAACCGGCGGGAAAGCCCACCGTAGCCATCGGCGGGCTGGTGACGATTATTTCCCCCAAGGGGACGCAGGGCCAGTACTCGTCGGCCCCGATGTCCACCCCTGCGCCATAGGGCCGGAGTTCGCCGTCCATGTCATCGGGCGGGGCCGGGGGCACGCCCGCCTCCGGCCCTGACGCTTCAGGCCAGGGTGTCCGGACCGTCCCCCGACCGGCCTGGAACAGGAGCGGACTGCCTCTACGGGGCATAACCCTTCAGGATGAGGGGGAGGTACACCTCCATCTCCACCATCTCAGGGCCTCGCCGGACAAGGTTGCCCGCTGCATCATAGGTATAAGCTATGACGTGGCCCTCGCCGTAGTTGGCTTTTACCAGCCGCCCGGCGCCGTCGTAGGTGTAGGTGATGGTGCGGGTCTGAGCCGAGGTGGAGGAAAGGGCCACGCCCTGCTCCCTTGCACTCCCGCTCCCCCGCACCCCTGCGCCTACGTCCCCCTGCGCCCCGGCGGCCACGAGCAGCAGCAGGACCAGCGCTGCAACCAGAGCCCAGAGGGCCAGCCGCGCTACAACTGATTTGATGGTATATGCTTGCCGTTTCATCATGTTGCCTCCTTTCCTCCTCGTCGGGTTGCAGCAGCCAGTCTCATTTTTTCATGAACCACTGCCACGGAAGGAGGGGAACGTTTCCAAGGGGAGTACTAACCGTGACAGTCGGAAGGATATGGCGCGCTCCTACCTGAAAGCCCAGAATTTTGGTTTTCCCTGAGCTGATCGCCCCTCCTACCGAGAAGGTTCCAGATGGCAAGTGAAACATGGCGTGTGCTCCGAAGTCAGTATCTCCGGGTAGCCGGACGATAAGCGTCGTACCCGCTCCTCCTACGCGCGTTGAATGACCAAACCCGATCCCTCCAAACGGGGTTTCAAGACCTGCGCCTATAGTCTGAATACGCCCTACGTGGGCCATATAATCAACACTAAAAGATCCGAAAGGAGTTCTCATGCCTATCAAGCCTGCAGATGCAGCCTCTGGCAGTCCTTTCCTCACCCCGGCTATATTACCGAATCCTGCGAATGCTGCAAAGGGCGGTTTACCAGGTCCGGCAGATGTTCTCTCGCCCGCCCTTTGTGCTGACGATATGCCCCTTTCGCCACCATCGCCAACGGGTCTGATTATCCTCTTGCCATCCACATATCTTACAGTTGCAACTTCCCTCCCATCCCGTATTATTACATATGTGTTCAGTCCCGTCTGAACCCAACGCCCCGAAATTTGCCCATATGTCCCTCGCGGGTCAACATATTGCAACGGGTTCTGGTAGGCATACTGGTAGGGGTTCAGGCTTTCGGAATCATCCAGCACTGGCCAGATTAGGTCGCGGGTGAGGAAGCGGGCGGTGGCCGGGTCGTAGGCACGGGCCCGCATATCATAGAGACTCCCCACCGGCTCGCACCGCACGCCATAGCGCCCCACGTAGGTGAAGGGCTGGTCGCTCGTACCAGTGTGGCCCAACAGGTTGCCGTAGGGGTCGTAGGCGTAGGCGTCGGTCACATCCCCGCTCCCATCGGTCAGGAACAGGGTCGAGCCCACCCGGTCGAAGTGGTAGAAGCGCACCGCCCCGCTGCCCGGCTCCATCGAGTACAACAGCGCCCCGCCGGGGGTGTAGACGTAGAAGCGCTTGTAGCCCTCACCCCCCTGCCCCCTCGACCCGGCCAGACTTCCGGAAGTCTGTGCTGAGGCTTCGGCCACGATGGGCCAGAGGCCCAGGGCGTAGTTGTGGTAGTAGTGGGTGGTCGCCCCGTCCACCGTCCGGGTGCGGAGGTCGCCCAGGCCGTTGTAGGTGAGGGTGGCCGTGGTGCCGTCGGCGGTGACGGAGACCAGGTGGGAGGCACCGTCGTAGGCAAACGCCTTGCCTGGAGCGGCGGTCTGGCGGCCCCGGGCGTCGTAACCGTAGCCGGGGCTGGTGATCTGGCCGGCATCGTCGTAGGAGAAGTTGACAACTTGTCCTACGGGTAGCGGATCGTAGGGCAATGTGCGGGCCACCTGCACCACATCCCCCTCAGCATTGAGGGTATACTGCTGGTCGGCCAAGGGCGAACCGCCGTTCGCCCCTACATCGTGGATGCGGGTCACCCGGCCGGCGTCATCGTAGGAGAAGTGGGTGCTCACCCCATTGGAGCGGCGGATTTCGGTCAGGCGACCATCATCGTCGTACGCGAACTCCATCCAGGCCCCGGAGAGGTCGTCCTCCACCCGCACCACCAGGTCCCGCTCGTCGTAGGTGTAGGTCACCGTCGCCAGGCCGTCGTAGGTCACCGTCTTGAGCCGCCGCCCGGCGTCGTAGGTGGCGCCGAAGGACGCGCTCCCGTCCCGGCTCTCCACGATGTCACCTCGAACATCGTAGGTGAGGGCCAAACCCTCCGCCGTGAGCAGGCGGTTGAGTTCATCGTAGGTGTAGTTCAGCGTCAGGCCGCCGGGGTAAGCGGCCTGGGTAAGGTTGCCCGCCGGGTCGTAGGTGAAGGTGGCGCTGGTGCCGTCGGGGTAGGAAATCTGCTGGAGCCGCCCCCGGTTGTCGTAGGCGTAGCTCCAACGGTTGCCCAGGGGGTCGGTCCTGGAGGCCAGGCGCCCCATAGGGGTGTAGGCGAAGTCCCAGTGCTTGCCCCCCAGGTCGGTGATGCGGGTGAGGAGGCCCAGGCCGTTCCGGGTGTAGGCCGCAGCGCCCACCACCGGGCGGGTGACGCCGGTGAGCCAGCCCTCGCCGTTGTAGGCATAGGCGGTGTGGCGGCCCATCCGGTCGGTGAAGGAGGTCAGGCGGCCCAGTTGGTCATAGGTGAAGTGGGTAGCCGCCCCCAACGGGTCGGTGATGCGGGTGGTGCGGCCCAGCTTGTCGGTCTGGAAGGCGAGGCTGTGGCCCAGGGGGGTGGTGAAGCCGCTGGGCACTCCCTCGTCGTCGTAGGCGATGGTCCGGGTGTGGCCTGCGGGGTCGGTGACGGCGTTGAACCAGCCCCGGGGGTCGTAGGCGTAGGTGGTGGTGTGGCCGTTGCGGTCGGTAAAGGAGGCCGGGCGCCCCATCTCGTCGTAGGTGAAGGCACCGCTGTGGCCCAGGGGGTCGGTGAAGCCGCTCAGCCGGTCCATCAGGTCGTAGGCATAGGTGTAGGTGTGGCCCAGGGGGTCGGTGAGGGTGAGGCGATTGCCGTTGGCGTCGTAGGTGAAGGTGGTGGTGTGGCCCCCCTCGTCGGTGAAGGAGAGGAGGCGGTCGTTGAGGTCGTAGGTGAAGTGGACCGTGCTGCCGTCGGGCCAGGTGATGGTGGAGAGCCGCTTGTAGGCGTCGTAGGTGTAGGTGGTGGTGCCGGTGTCGGAGTCGGTGGAGGAGGCCAGGGTGCCGTCAGCGTTGTAGGTGTAGGTGACCATGCCTCCCTCGGGGTTGGTGACGGTGAGGAGCCAGCCCCGGTCGTTGTATGTGAAGGCCCACTGGTTGCCCACCCGGTCGGTGTAGGCGGTGACGTTGCCGTGCTCGTCGTAGGCGAACTCTTCGTGAGTGCCGTCGGGGTACTCTATGCGGGTCAGGTCGTAGAAGGTAAAGGTGACCTCCTGCGCAGTAGAGTGTCCCCTGGCGCTGCAGGTCGGGACGCCGAAGGTCTGCTCCTGCGGGGTGTAGATGAAGGTGGTGGTGTTGCCCTCGGCATCGGTGATGGAGGCCACTTCGCCGGTTTCGGCATGGTAGGTAATTTGGGCGGTATCGCCCATCCGATCGGTGAGGGAAGTGGGGCGCCCTTGGTCGTCGTAATCCAGGGTCGCCGTGTTACCGGCCTGGTCGGTCCATTGGGTGAGGAGCCGCTGATCCTGATGGGTGTGCCGATAGGTGTTGCCCAGGGGGTCGGTGATGGTGGTCACCCCGGCATCGTCGTCGAAGCTGAGGCTGGTGGTGTTGCCGTAGGCGTCGGTCTGGGCGACGACGCGCGGGGCCCCCCATTCATCCTCCTCATACGTCTGCACATAGGGGGTGTTGCCCCGGGGCAGGGTGCGGCTGGCGATGACGGTGTTCGGCGGGGAGCCGGTGTAGGTGAAGGTAGTTATGTACCCCATAGCGTCGGTCACCGTGACCAAGTCTATCGCCCAGACGGGATCCATAAACACCTGATAGTCAAACCGGATGGTCCGCCCGACTTGGTCGGTGACGCTGGCCAGGTGGGGCCAGTGCCAGGTGGGGGTTGGGTTCTCATAGGCGAAATCGAGGGAGCGGCCCAGCCCATCCTCGATGCGGGTGAGCCGGTAAAAGCCCCCGTCGGCCTCGTTGGTGAGGGTGAGGGCGTTGCCGTTGCGGTCCTCAATGCGTGTCAGCAGGCCAACCTGACGGGTGCCCCACAGTGCGGTGGCCTTGTCGAAAGTGTAGACCAGCTCGCGGATGGGGTCCATCATGTAGTAATGGTCATCGTCCTCCTTGAGTTGGTACACCACCTCCTCGTTGATCACGTGCCACCCGCTGCCTTTCTCAAAAGTGATGAGGTTCCCCTCCGTGTATAGAACGACGGCGGTCGTTTCGTCCAGCCTCCACAGGGAGATGTGGTAATTATGGGTGAAGTCATCGTCGCCGAAGGGGTCGTTGTGATAGCCAGCCCATTTGCTAAGCCGCGAGGCGTAGTAGAGGGTGAAGTGGAGGGGCAATGGGCCTCCCAGGTTGAGGAGGGGCATTCTGAAATGATATTCCCCGACCGAGGAAGTGATGGGGTCGCTCACCAGGCCGCTATAAGGAGAGTTTCCGCGGCTAGGCGACTGTCCACTCACGCCTCCTCCGAGGATGAAATTGTTCCAGGGGGTCCTCCTATCTGTGGGTTTCCGGTTTGTCCCAAAGGGTTGCGCACCGGACGCCGCTGGATGCTTGGCGACTGGGTAGAGGCGAGTATCCTCCTCCGGGAGTCCGGCGTAGGCGGGCGCGGCCGGCGGCACCAGGCTGGCCAGCAGCAGGCCCAGCACAATCAATGTCCAGATACGTCCTCGAGCTGTCTTAGCGAACATCACACACCTCCTGTGCGAACAAATGAATAAACGAATCAACGAATGGCGATGATATGTCTCACCCATTACGCCCTATTTTCCCTTGTCCCCTGCCTCTGCTCCCGTGCTCCCCTGCCCCCTGCAACCTCGATTTGCAAAAGATGGACAGATGCGTGACAACCTCCGGAAGCGATTGCGTCTCCTAACTGGTGAGGCCGGGTCGTGATCATCGCCGAGAGCGCAACCCTTGCGGTTGCCCAGCCAGGGCAGGTGTAAGACCTGCCCCTACTGGCTCCGAAGATCACTGTCTCATTGTCTCATTGTCTCCTCGTCCCCTCGTTGCCTCGTCCCTTGTCTCCCCATCCCCTTGTCCCCTTGTCCCCCTGTCCCC
>CAYYKQ010000053.1:0-12093 GCA_964440965.1 uncultured Anaerolineae bacterium
GCTCCTATGGCCCCTATGTACATCTGCCCTTCGGCGCCTATGTTGAAGAGGCCTGCCTTCATGCCCAAGGCGAAGGTGATGGCCGTGAGCATAAGGGGCGTGGCGAAGGCCAGCGTCTCCAGGGTGTCGGCTGGGCTGCCGAAGGCCCCTCTGAATAATGCTGGATAAGCCACCTGAGGTTTATAGCCGAAAGGCATCATGAACAACGCCCCGGCCAGAAGGCCGATGAGGATGGTGATAAACGATTCCGCCAGAGGTCGTATCTGCGTAGGAATCTCGAAGCGCTTCACTGTGAACCCTCCTTTGTGCAAGGTAGCAAGTAGCAGGGTAACAAGGTAGCAGGCACATGCGACTTTGTTACTTTGCTACCCTGCTATCCCTTTATCACCTCATCCACAGCCACCCTGAACCCGGCCAACACCTCCGAGCGAGCCTCCTCGCCTTCACCCCACTTGCCAAGCAGCTCGTAAGCCCCTTCGCGCAGCACGAACACCTCCACCGTCCGCCCATGGGGATCCACGATCCAATATTCCCTCACTCCGGCTTGCGCGTACTCCACCGTCTTCTCCAGGCGGTCGGTGCGCCGGGTAGCGGGTGACAGCACCTCCACCGTCAGGTCCGGCAGGCCGTAGACCTTCTCACCAATGCGGTCGCTGTGCTCCTTGGCCACGAAGAGGATGTCCGGCTCGCGAATCTTTCCCGGCCAGAGGCGCACCGGCAGCGGGCCTATCTGGACGATGCCCAAGCCGCGTTCAGCCACAAAATCGTATATGGCACGATATAATCTACCGACTATCAATTGATGGGTATGGGTCGGATGTGGCGGCATGACCAGTTCTCCTTCTGATAGCTCGACGAAACGGTTCGTATCCGGCAGGGCGAAATAGTCCGCCTCCGTCCACTGCCCCCGAGGCGGCCATAGCTGTGCCACCTCAACTGTCAATTCCGATGGCTGAATAGCCTCCTCCACCATGCTGTCAGATGCAGTTGTTTTCATCGTACACCTCCCGCCTTTAGCGAATGGCAGATAGCCGATGGCTGATGGCTTTCACCTATCATCTGCTATCTGCTACCTGCCATCAGCTATTAGCTAATCTGGCCTTATCCCGCCCATCATCAGCCCTATCTCCTCCCTTGTGAGCTCCTCGGCTTTCCCGACGCCCAGGAACTCGCCCTCGTACATCACCGCGATCCTGTCGCTGAGCTCCAGTATCTCATCCAGGTCGGCGGATATCAACAACACGCCTTTGCCCTCATCCCTCATCCTCACCAGGAGCTCGCGGATGTAGACTGTGGAGGCGATGTCCAATCCCCGCGTCGGGTGGGCGGCCACCACAAGGGCGGGGTTTTTGCTCAATTCACGGCCGACCACGAGTCTCTGCTGGTTCCCGCCGCTCAGGCTTTTGACCGGCGTCCTCACGCTGGGGGTTATCACATTGAACCTTTTTATCAGCTTCTCGGTGAACTCCACTATCTTACCCCAATTCAATCGGCCCATGCCCAGGAGGAACATGGGCTCCCATTGCCTTCCGAGAACGCTGTTCTCGGCCACGTCGAAGTTCAGGGCCAACCCGAACCGCGCTTTGTCCTCGGGGATGTGACAAACCCCCATCCCATAGAGTTTTTGGGGATCAAAAGCGATGACATCCACGCCGTTGAGCTTTATCTGGCCGCCTTTAGGAGGCCTGAGGCCGGTAAGGGCCTGGACGAGCTCGCTCTGGCCATTACCCTCTACCCCAGCCACGCCAAATATCTCGCCGGCTCTCACCTCGAAAGAGAGGCCCTTTACGGCTAAGGTGCCGAAATCACTCATCACCTGAAGGTCCTTGACCACCAGCACGGGTTCGCCCACCCCCCTCTCCCTCCTGGTCACCCGCGGCACCACTTCCTTACCCACCATCATCACCGCCAGCTTCTTGGGAGTAGCCTCCTCAGTCGGCAGCTTCCCGGTGACGAGGCCGTTCCTCAGGACGACGATCCTATCAGAGATCTCCAGGACTTCCCTCAGCTTGTGGGTGATGAAGACGATGGCCTTTCCTGCCTCCTTTAACCTGCACATGATGCGGAAAAGCTCATCCACCTCCATAGGAGTGAGGGATGAGGTGGGCTCGTCGAGTATAAGGACCTCTGTCCCTCGGTAGAGCACCTTTAAGATCTCGACCCTCTGCTGGACGCCCAGCGGGAGCAACTCGATGGGAGTGTCCAGGGGGACCTTCAACCCTGTCTCCTCGGCCAAATCGCTCAAGCGCTTCCTGGCGGCCTCTATAGCAAGTAAGGAGAAAGGGCCGGCAGCCTCCTGGCCCAGGAGGATGTTTTCGACGGCGGTATAAGGTGGGACCAAGGCGAAGAACTGGTGGACCATCCCTATCCCGCGCTTAAGGGCGTCGGAGGGGTTTCTAAAGCGCACCCGTTCGCCGTTCACGAATATCTCCCCTCCGGTAGGCGGGAGGAGCCCGGAGAGGATCTTCATCAGGGTGGTCTTTCCGGCGCCGTTCTCGCCCAGGAGTCCCACGATCTCCCCTCTCCCGACGTTGAAATCAACCCCCCGCAGGGCCACCGTGCCGTCAGGATAAACCTTTCTGATGGATTTCATTTCGATGAAGGGCTTGGAGTTCATACCTCCCACCCCTCCTCTTTTAGATATTGGACGATTTTCTCCACGAGTTCTTCCCCTTTTTCGAGCATCTCCTCAGCCTCGCTTTTGGATATCACGAAGGTGTATTCATAATCGCCCAACTGCCTTTTCTCAAATGCCCTGTGAAGTTTTTTTACTCATATCCTTTGGGAAAACGCCGGTTTTAAGGAGAATCTCGGCGCTTTTGAGATATCTTCTTGCCCTTTTGATGAGGGATTTTACCTCATTTCATGCAGGCACGCCCTCCTTCCTCACATTTAGGAGCAGAGGGCTATTTACAGTAAAATAATCCTTTTCAGATAAAGGGTAAGCGGATATCAGCACCCCGTGCCTCAGATCTATCTCTGTGATTATATCTATTATCCTATCTATCTCCTTTCCGGGGGCGACCTCCCCTTCAAGAACGATGAGCAGGTCTATGTCTGATTCTCCTGTGGCATCGCCCCTCGCCCATGAACCATAAAGGATCACGTTTTTCAACCTCTTGCCGTAGAGTTTTGCAATCTCCGCCTTAAATTCCCTTAAAACCTCTTCCATCCCCATAAACAACCTCCACTCTCCCGGGTGTGGGAGCGGGCAATGTGCTCATCAGCCAGCAGGGGCAAGCTCCAACATCCCCCAATCCCTAAAAACAGGGGCAAGCCGCGGCTTGCCCCTGTTCAGTTTGTGCCGAGGCGAGTTGAAAGTAGGGGCGACGCGGCGCATCGCCCCTACCACGCGATCTTAGCCGAGTTCACCGCGCCACTTCTTTATCTCCTCCTCCGTCATCACCATGGGAACCTCGACCTCGCCGGTACGTATTTTCTCTTCGAGTTCCTTCACCGCCTCCCAGACCCAATCGGGCTGAGCCTCCCTCATCGCCTTCACCTTGGCCTTGATCTCCTCCGGGGCCATGGGGAGCACCTTCTTGCCCGTCAGCTCCTCCGCCCTAACGCCCATCTCGATGAACTCATCCAGGTCAGCCAGGGTGCTGACGGAGATGCCCTCCATTAACTCACCCGCCACCTTGGTGCCGATGCCCAGAGTCAGGACGCCTTTGTTCTCCTTCACCAAATCCCTGAACTTCCCATCCAGGACAAGCTTGGTGGCGTAATAGACCCCCTTATCAACCCTCTTCATCATGCTGGCGATGATAAAACCGGGGTTGATCCAGTCCTGGTTGGCGTCAACGCCGGTCCAGAAGGGAGGCCCCATCTCCAGGCCCTTCTCCTCGGCGATCTCCGCCACGGCCTGGTTGATGCCCAGGCCGAGCGGCCCAGCAATGTTGTAAACGGTCACTGCATCCTTGGCGTACATCGGCTTGGCAGCCTCGTAGCCCTTGGTGATGTCGCTGAAGGTGCCGGTGTAGGTCCAGAGGACGAAGTCCTTAGTGTAGTCAAAGGCCTCCTCCGGCTTGTTCTTCTTCAGCCACTCGGTGGCCCACCTCGCACCCCACTTATAGCCGATCTCGAATTTCCAGAGGACGGGGATCTCAATGCCGAAGACGCCACCGATGTGGGGCTTGTCATAAACGGCGGCCAGAAGGGCGCCTAAGGCTCCGACCAGGGCGCTGCCCTTGTGCTCTTCGTAGACGATATCCATCAGGTTGGGCAGTGGGTACTCGTCCGGGAACTTCTCCTTCACGATGGACTGGGAGTAGGTGTCAATGCCGGCGAAGTTCTTATCCGGGTACTTCCTGGCCACCTCCACCAGGGCATCGCTGAGGAGGAAGCCCACGCCGACGATGAGCTTGACGTCGGGGTCCTCGGCTGCAGTTTTCAGGTTGGGCACGTAGTCGGCCTCTACCTTGCTGATCAGCTCCACCATCTCGACCCCGAAGTCCTTCTCGGCGTCGTCGCCCCCCTTGAAGGCCATATCGTTAAAGCTCAGATCCCCCCGGCCACCGATGTCGGAGACGACGGCGATCTTGATGGGCTTTGGAGTGGGGGTAGGAGGAACTGGGGTGGGTGTCGGCGGCGCCGGCTTCGGGGTGGGAGTAGGAGTGGGAGCCGGCTTGCAGCCCGCCAAGGCCAATGAGAGAACCAAAACCATCGCTAAACTGGCAAAAATCCACTTGCGCATTATCCTTCCCTCCTTAGTTCACTCAATCGCTGTCCTGAGAAGAAACGCTCTACCCGGTCGGCTATCACCCCCTCTCTGTTAACTGGCACGGCCATTATAGCCCATTTTGTGTAAACATGCAAGCCTGCCTTAGCAGATGGTCATCGGTTCCACTTGAAGCAGGGCGCACACCTCGACCAGCCTCTCCGTGAGGTCGCCCGGCGCAAGGACCAGGTGATTGCCGAGCGAGCTCTCCAAAAAGTCCTCCACCGAGCCCTGGAGCTTGACCTCGACCTGGGTCCTGCACATATGCTCGTAGCCCATGTCGGAGTTAACGACCTCGCCGGGGAGGATCATCATCCTGCCCAGCCCCGGCCCTCCCAGGCGCGCCAGGGTAACCTCCCCCTTAGCCAAGTGGCCCTGCACAGCAACCCCCTTCCCCGACTCGAAGTGGCTGCGCAAGACAACCTTCTGGGGGTCAGGGATGAGCTTCGTAGCCACGGTGCAATGGGCCAGGGTCAGGGTATTTCGCTCGCGGTCGATAGCGACGGGGTTGGCCATCCATGTGGGTCGATCCGTCAGGTAGTGGAGCAGGAGCATGGAGAGCGCAGCGTTTATGTCCCCCTCGCAGCCGGCAACGATGCCCTCATCGTTCAGCTTCGAGAGGGCTAGGCACATGGTGTTATCGAGCGCGGAGAGCACATCGAAGCACTTCACGGTTAAAGCATGGAGGTGCTCCTCCTCCGCGATCTCCTCAGCAGCCAGATAGAGCCTCGTTGCTCCGAGGAGGTCCTCGAAGGAGGGCTCCCTCAGCTCACCGACGCCGCTGAGGATCTGCCTGGCCGCATTCTCGGCGGCGGAGAGAGGGAGCTTTTGGAATCTCTGGTAAAGGGTGAGGAGATCGATGTGCTTTACGGCCAGGCCAAACTTGTCCTCAAGCAGCCGGTAATCCGAGGTGCATCCGATGAGCCAGGGGGAGGGCGAGCCGAAGATGCCTAAGGTGGTCCCCTTAAGCCTCCGGATGGCCATCCGTGTCACTAGGAAGTCCTCAAAGGCTCTGGAAAGAGCCTCGTCGAACCGTTCGATGAAGATGAGCTTGACGTCTTTTCCCATATCCCTCAACCTGGGGAGCATCTCCAGGGCTGCCGCCAAGCTGTTAGCGCGATCGCAGGCCAGGAGGACAAGGGGCAAGTCCGCATCGCGGAAGGCGACTTGGATTATCCTCTCCGTCCCTCCGGTCACGAAGGCCACGAAGACGTCGGGGCCCTTGGAAAGGAGTTCGCTGACGGCTTTCTCCCCCTCCTCGACTGTGGTGACCATAGGCTCAAGGGTGAGGAGCTCACCCAGCTCGGCGAGGAGAGCCTTCGCTTCCTTGATCAGCGGAGCTACTATCTCCTCCGCCCCCGGTCTTAAAGGGCGAAAAGCGGCAAAGAAGGCTATCTTTACCACCTCTGCTCAAACCTCTCAGGCTGAGGCTTGCTTTCCCTCAGCCTCCCTCCCCTGCAGTTGAGCTCTCAACTGGGCGATCTCCTCCTGGGCTGCTTTTCCTTCGGCTTCCCTTTCCTGCAGCTGGGCTTTTAGCCGAGCGATCTCCTCTTCAGCTCGGCTGAGCCTACGCGCATTCAGGGTCAAGCCCAAGCGGCCAAGCAGCCACTGCAGGGATATCACGCAGAGACCACCCAATAGGAAGACAAGGGACACGGGCAGTTGCGTTGTGCCCAGGATGTAATCGAAGGTGTAGAAGCGTCGCAGAACGCTTAAATTGGGCAACGCGAAGATCAACGCTACCAGCAAGCTCAGCGCGAAGATGAGATCATTGGCCCTCTGCATCTCAGCCCTCCTGAGTAAGACCCACCTTTTCCCCCGGTGCCTTCGACGTCGGCCCAGAGGGGTCGTTGAACCGTGCTTCCTAGCTCCAACTCCCAGGCGGCGCTCTTCCAATAACGGACCAGGCGCTCTATCTCCCTCTCAGAGACGAAGCAGCCGCGCAGCCTCACTGGGTAGCTGGTATCCGGCGCTAAATAGAGCATATCTCCTCGACCCAGTAACTTCTCCGCCCCCGTCATGTCCAGGATGACCCGTGAGTCCACCTGAGAGGCGGTGGCGAAGGAGATGCGGGCCGGAAAGTTGGCTTTGATAAGCCCTGTCACTACATCCACCGATGGCCTTTGGGTAGCTATGATCAAGTGGATCCCCGTAGCCCTGGCCATCTGAGCGATGCGGCAGATGGCCCCCTCCATCTCCTCCGGAGCAGCAGCCATCAGATCCGCCAGCTCATCGATGATGACCACGATGTAAGGCAATTGCTCCTCCGCGCGGGAAGCCGAATGTTGGTTGTACTCCTCGATGTCGCGCGCCCTGACGCTGGCGAACTTCCTATACCGTCCGTCCATCTCACTTATGACCCAGTGAAGCATCCTCAAGGCTTGCTCCACATCCACAACCACCGGTGCTAGAAGGTGAGGAAGGCCATTGTAGACGGTCAGCTCCACCATCTTGGGGTCGACCATGAGCAGCTTCAGCTCATCAGGGGTATTGTTGCAGAGAAGGCAGGTGGTGATGGAGTTGATGCACACGGATTTCCCTGAGCCGGTGGTCCCGGCGATGAGGAGGTGGGGCATGGTGGCCAGATCGGCTGCCACTGGATGGCCGGAGACATCCCTGCCCAAAGCTATTTTGAGCTTGGAGTCCAGCCTCTGAAAGACCTCTGACTCCATCACTTCCCTGAGGGCTACCAGAGAAGGCTTCGTGTTCGGCACCTCGATGCCCACGATGGACTTCCCAGGCACTGGAGCCTCCACACGGATGGGGGCAGCAGCTAGGGCCAGGGCCAAGTCATCGGCCAGGGCCTGGATCTTGGAGACCTTAACTTTGATCCGCTTCCCATCCCGCCTCTCGATGTAGCCTGGTTCGACGCCGAACTGGGTGACCACAGGGCCCTGGTTGACCTCCACAACTCTCCCTGGAACTCCAAAGCTGGCCAAGGTCTCCTCGATGATCTCGATCCGTTTCCTGATCTCCGCCTGGCTGATCTCCCGCTCAGGGGATTCCTCCAATATCTCGGTTATGGACGGGAGTAGCCACCCCTTTTCCCCTCCGATGATGCGTACCCGCACAGGCGGCGGAGAGGGCTTGGCCTTCGGTAAGGGGGGTCTAAGCCTGTTCAGGGACCTTCTCCAACCAGCCCCGAGTCGTTGGAGTGAGGCGGTAAGCCATTGCCATTCCTTTTGCAAGAGATGGATTATCTCGAGGGCGGATACACCGAGGACGAGGGTGAGAGCTGTCCCCATCAGAGCGGAGATGACCAAGTAACTGCCTAAGCGGCCTAAGCCGGAGACGAGGGCGTGGCTTACTAACCAACCCAAGTAGCCGCCGCCTTGGCCCTGTGCAGCCAGGATTCGAGGGTGGGGAGAGGGAAGGTGGATGACCGTGAGGAAGAGGAGGAAAAGGAGGGCTATCCCAGCCACCCTATCCGGGGCCACCCGGGGCTGGCGTTCCATGCCTTTAAGCACGAGCCAGAGGCCGATGGCCCCAAGGCCAAAGGGGACTAAATAAGCGCCCATCCCAAATCCCAGGCGCAGCAGATGAATCCAAGCCTCGGTGATGCGGCCTCGGCTGAAGGAGGCCAGGCTGAGCAGGGTAAGGAGGGCCAGGGTGAGGAGGAAGATGCCCATCACCTCCGCCTGCAGGATTTGGGAAAGGTAGGCAAGGGGGTTGGTTCTTCTCTTCCTCTTGGCGCCCTTCCTCTTAGCCATAGCACAACCCTTTCCCTGGGCGAATTATACCATAATCGCCCCAGAATGAAAAGCCCCGCTTCGAGAGCAGGACTTATTCGGAAAACGGGCTAACTTTAAACCTGGAGCACCGTTCGAGGTAACAACGGACCTCCGAACGATGGGAGAGCTATCCTCAAAAGAAAAGGCGGAGGTGTCTCCGCCCTTCGTTTCGGCCATCTCAGCCTTCGATCCCCGCCTTGGCCATTTCAACCAACTGAGCGAAAGCATCGGCATCGTGCACAGCTATATCCGCTAAGGTCTTCCTGTCCAGCTTCACCTTTGCCTGTTCGAGACCATGCATGAAACTGCTATAGGACAGCCCATGCTGCCTGGCAGCCGCGTTGATACGCATGATCCAAAGGCGGCGGAAATCGCGCTTGCGTTGGCGGCGATCGCGATAAGCGTAGCGCAGGGATTTCAGCATGGCCTCATGAGCACGGCGGAATAGGGCATGCTTAGTCCCGTACTGTCCTTTAGTGTACTTGAGCACCTTCTTATGGCGTCTGCGCGTCCTTGGCCCTCCTTTGACCCTCAATGCCTCAACCTCCTTGTGCCATTAGAATGGTTACACCATATCCTCTGGCCATTAGGACTGGGCAACCACTCTACTTCTTCCGTGGGCTGAGGATCATGAGCATGCTGCGCCCCACCATGGAAGGTGGCTGCTCCACCTCAGAGATGTCTTCGAGCGCACTGATTATCCTCTCCAGCAGCTCCCTCCCGATCTCGGGGTGGGTGATCTCCCGCCCGTAGAACCTAACCCTCACCTTCACCTTGCATTTGTCATTCAGAAAGCGGCGTGCATCCCTAAGCTTAAAGGCTATAGCGTGTTCATCCGTTTTAGGACGCAAACGGATCTCTTTGACCTCGCCCCCCTTGCGGGCCTTACGAGCCTCACGCGCCCTTTTGGTGCGCTTGTACAGGAATTTGCCGTAATCCATTATGCGGCAGACCGGAGGATCGGCGTTGGGAGCAACCTCCACCAGGTCCAAGCCTTCCTCGCGCGCAGCACGCAAGGCCTCCTCCCGGGTGACGATCCCTATCTGCTTGCCGTCCTCGCCAATCAAACGCACCCTCTTGGCCCTGATGTGCTCGTTAACTCGATGCGATTTGGGATCGATCTCTTCTTCCTCCCTGCCCTACTGAGGTCAACTTTGAGTAAACTATACCATATTTGCCGTCAGAAGTCAAGTGCTGCGCTTCTCAGCTATGGCCTCCTGGGCCATCGTGATGAACTCCTCCACGGGTTTCGGCCCTAAATCCTCGCCGGTGCGCAACCTGACAGCAACAGTGCCTCCCTCCACCTCTCGGTCGCCCACCACAAGCATGTAGGGGATCTTCTCAAGCTGTGCACGGCGGATTTTGGCCTCCATCCTCTCGCTGGAATCGTCGACCTCAGCCCGGAGGCCTACCTCCTTCAATCGTCCCTGCACTCTGTAGGCATATTCGTTGTGGCGGTCGGCAATGGGGATGATCCTGACCTGCTCTGGAGCGAGCCAAACTGGGAAGGCCCCTGCATAGTGCTCGACTAGCACGCCGAAGAAGCGTTCCATCGAGCCCAGGATGGTGCGATGCACCATGTAGGGCCGATGCTCCCTCCCGTCTGGGCCCATGTAGGTCATGTCGAAACGCTCCGGCAAGTTGAAGTCGAACTGGATGGTCGTACACTGCCAGGCACGGCCGAGGGCATCCTTGATCTTGATGTCTATCTTAGGGCCATAGAAGGCCGCCTCGCCCTTGGCCCGCTCGTAGGAGAGCCCCTTCCTCTCCAATGCCTTCACGAGCGACCCCTCCGCCATTTCCCACATCTCCTCACTGCCGATATAGTCCTCCTTGTGCTCTGGATCCCACACCGAGAGGACGACCTCGTACTCCTCGAACCCGAAGGCGCTCAGCATGTCCAGGGCCAAATCCAGGCAACCCACGATCTCATCCTCCACCTGGTCAGGGCGGCAGAAGATGTGAGCGTCGTCCTGGGTGAATCCTCTCACCCTCATCAAGCCATGAAGCACGCCGCTCCTCTCATAGCGGTAGACTGTGCCCAGCTCAGCCCAGCGTAGGGGAAGGTCACGGTAACTTCGGGTCCTGGTCTTGTACATCATGATGTGGAAGGGGCAATTCATAGGCTTGATGAAGTACTCCTGGCCCTCGATATCCATGGGCGAGTACATGTTTTCGCGGTAAAAGTCCAAGTGCCCACTGGTCTCCCACAGTTGGGCCTTGCCGATGTGGGGCGAGTAGACGATGTCGTAACCCCGCTTGAAGTGCTCTTTCCGCCAGAAGTCCTCTATGATGGAGCGAATGAGGCCTCCTTTGGGGTGCCAGTGGATGAGGCCAGCCCCCGCCTCTTCGTGAATGCTGAACAGGTCCAGTTCCCGGCCCAGTCTGCGGTGATCCCTGCGTTCTATTTCCTCCAGTTTATGGAGATACGCCTCCAGATCCTCCTTAGTGGGCCATGCCGTGCCGTAGATGCGCTGGAGCATCGGCCTTCGCTCGTCTCCACGCCAGTAGGCACCAGCTATGGAGAGCAGTTTGAAGCCGTTCAGCGGGATCTGCCCCGTGTGCTCTAAGTGCGGACCTTTGCAGAGGTCGGTGAAGGTATCCTGGGTGTAGATCGAGATGACCTCCCCCTCCGGCATCTCTTCGATCAGCTCCAACTTGTAGGGCTGATCGGAGAAGAGCTTCTTTGCCTCCTCCCGCGAGACCTCCCGCCTGACGAAGGGGTGATTTCCACGGATGATCCTCCTCATCCTGGCCTCTATCTCCCTCAGATCATCGGGCGTGAGTGAGCGGGGGAGGTCGAAGTCGTAGTAGAAGCCGTTCTCGATGGCCGGCCCGATGCCCAATTTGGCCTCCGGGAACATCTCTAGCACCGCCTCGGCCATCACATGGGCGCATGAATGGCGCAGTTTCTCCAGTTCCTTCTCAGACATGATAACCTCCTTTGGGTAAAGAAAGAGCCTCTCGCTTTTGGGGCGAGAGGCTTTCCCGCGGTTCCACCCAATTTCGGTCAACGGATGAGGCTAACGAATTAACGGATGTGAGAAATCCGTTGACCGCTCTCGTTTCGACCGATAACGGGGTGCCTCCGAGGCTCCATACTCAGGTTAACTGGATATGAATCCGCTACTCTTTCATATCCGTTGACCATTTCCGGAGCCCAGCTCGTGGGTGGTTTTCCCCGGGCTCGTGGTGGGGAGGGCTTGCAGCCGTGGCCCTCCCTCTCTGGCACCCTACCCCCAGGTACTCGTCCCGGTCATCGCTTTTAGCCTATGGCTCCGCTTATGTTTACGGCAATGGGCGGTATAGGACTCGAACCTATGACCTCAGCGATGTCAACGCTGCGCTCTAACCAACTGAGCTAACCGCCCAGCTTATTCACATCAACATTATATCAACAAAAATTGAAAAACGCAAGTCCGATCACCTAATGGAAAACTAGAGTTGTTGCACAATTGACTGACTGGCTCCAAAAGGGCGATTTTCTCCTATGAAGGCCAAATCCTGCGCAGAAATGGGGTGACCTGCCTCCAATATCGTTTCGCGGGGGACAAAAGTTCCCAAAGTTTAGGCGATTCCGGGATTGATTTCAGGCCTGTCCACTGATGAGCTCGCTGCTGGCCGGGGTGATGAGCTCGCTCG
>CAYYKQ010000054.1:0-11865 GCA_964440965.1 uncultured Anaerolineae bacterium
GTCAATTGTGCAACAACTCTACTTACTCGGTAGTTCTATTAATCCATACTCTCAGGCACCTCTCTCACCACCAGGATGATGACGACCAAAGTGATGGCTACCCCCACCAGATTAGCCATAATGGGGGCTCGGAACCCGAAGTGGTCATAGAGCAACCCGCCAAGGTAGGGCGCAGGGAAGCCGATCAGCCCCCTGAAGGCGGAAAGCCGGCCCATCGCCTCTCCCCGCTGCTCCTCGGAGACGCTGTTGGCCAGAAGCGCTTGTTGTGCCGGCGCCCAGGTGGCAGCCACCAGCCCGAAGAGGGCATATAAGACGGCGAAGGCAGCGAAACTGGTGCTGAAGAGCCATCCGCCGACGACGAATAGGCCCAGCGCCTCTGAGAGCGCCAAGAAAGGCTTACAGCCGTACCTGTCTATCAACCTCCCTATGGGAAGCTGGGAAAACGCCCAGGCTAAGGAGAGCAGGCTGGACATGATCCCTAATTGGAGGGTGGTGAAACCATAGGTCTTGCTCAGCATCCCGAAGAGGAGGGCGCTCCCCAGCCCCCAGACGAAGATGTCCCCAGCTGCGGCCCAGTAGAAACCACGTAGTTCTCTGGGAGGCATGATCATCCTGGCCATTACCCCCTTCAGTTCGCCCAAAGGGATGCCCTCAGCCGCCCTGACCAGCGTTTCCTCCAAGAACCAGAGGATAAGCAGCAGGCGCAAGCCCTCCAAGAGGAAGCGCACCAGAAAGACGGGAATGAAGCCCCAACGTTCGGCGATGAATCCGCCCAAGGTCGGGGCAAAGATGCCCGGCGCGATCCAAGAGGCCATTAGAAGGCTGTAGGCCATCCCCCGCCTGCTGGCTTGTGCCGACTCGGCGATCAACGAGCTTTCGGCGGGACGGGAGACCATTGTAGCGCCCAGGAGAACGACGCCTGGCAGAAGCAGTCGCCAATCGTTGAATGTAGCTGCCAGGATGTAGAAGAAGACGAGCAGGAGACCAAGGAGGCTGCCCAGGGCGATGAGGGGCTTTCTTCCCAGATGGTCAGAGAGCCAGCCGCCAATGGGCTGGATAAGGGCAGTCACTATGCCTCTCCACCCACCCAGGCTCTCCAGGAAGCCTAAGGTGCTCATTGGCGCACCCAGGCTGAGGACGAAGGGCTGCCATACGGCCTGCGTCATGCTGGAGAACAGTCCAGCCAGAAAAGCGGTGACTGCTATGACCCGCAAGTTCCCAGGCGTGCTCTCCCTCTTATCCACTCCCTCTCCCTCAGATGCCTGAGGATAAAGCCTCCCGCAGGCTCGTAAAGTCTGCGGTAAGCTTACCACTTAAAGCCCCCGCCCGATCCTCTCTAAAGTAGCCTTGGCCTCCGGAGCAAAGGCAAAGAACTTCTCCGGCTCCTGGCAGGGGTAATCGTCGCAGTGAGCGCAGTTCTGGACCTTCCTCTCGATGGCGCAGGCTCTGATCTTGCATTCCTCGAACAATCAACTCTATTGTATACCACCACTGGCCTTTTGCCAATTCCCCAATTTATTTGACAAAGATAGGAGACGAATATAAAATCAAAACGGCACTCGAGGAGAAGCTATGTTGAACTACGAGAGGATGGGTTTAGTAGTGGGCCTGATCTTGTTCGGTCTGGCCCTTTTCTTGGTTGTCGAATTGCCCACAAGGGCTTTCTCATTCGCCATTTTAGGCTCGCCGTTCACCATTCGCCTATCGAAGGTGTGGTTCATGGCCATATTGCTGGCGGGCTTGGCCTACACAGGCACTAACTATGTGCTCCAGGTCCATCCAACGATGCGGGAGCCGTTTATCCCCTCGATCCTGCCTACCATGTGGGTTCTGTTAGCGGTCTTCCTACTGCCTCTGGCTCCTCATTGGCTCTATTGGCTGGGCGGATTGGCATTGACCGGCATCTCCCTCTTCCTGCTTCTCGCGGCTGAACACTACGCCATAGATCCAGCAAGCAACCTTTACCGCCCATGCCGTTGGATCCTGAGCATCGTTGCCTACCTGACAGCCCTGATTTTCTTCTTCCTCATCTACAGAAGCAAGACACGAAGCCTGTTCTCGGCCACCACTATCTTTATAGCCGGCAGCTTGCTGGCCTTGGACATTTTGGATAGTGCTGGACAGGACCTGCCGCATAGCGGCCTCTATTCCTCCATCGTTGGCTTGGTCCTGGGAGAGGCCACCTGGGCCTTGAATTACTGCAACCTGAACGAAACGGCCGGAGGGGTACTCCTATTTCTCCTCTTCTACCTCTTTACAGGCTTGTCTAAGCAGCGCCTCCAAGGGCGCTTAAATCGCCGCATCCTCCTCGAATTCGCCCTGGTGGGCCTGCTGGTGGCTGGGCTTCTGCTCAGATATGGGATTTGGAGGTAAGGAGGGCGTATCTCCATCGACGAAAAGGGATGCCGTTGCAAGGGCATCCCTTTTCAGATAGTTGACCTTTAAGGCTTTTCGTGTTATCCTTTAGAAAAGAGAACACAGAAGGAGCTGGATATGAGTTTCCTCAATTGGCTTTGGATTCTATTAATCCTCGTCGGGCTGATTCCTGCTTTGAAACAGAGGTGGCTGGAACTCTCCAGGCAAAGGGTGATACGCCGTTTAGAGGAGAAGCGAGGTTCACGGCTGATAACGCTCCTTCACCGTCAGGAGATCCTCAGCTTCCTGGGCATCCCCATCTCCCGCTTCATCGACATCGAAGATTCGGAGGAGGTGCTCAGAGCGATTCGCATGACCCCCAAAGATATGCCCATCGACCTCATCCTGCACACCCCTGGGGGATTGGTCCTGGCTGCAGAGCAGATCGCCCGCGCCCTGGTGCGGCACGAGGCTCCCGTAACGGTCTTCATCCCCCACTATGCCATGTCCGGTGGGACGCTTATCGCTCTGGCCGCCGACGAGATCGTGATGGATGAGAATGCCGTCTTAGGTCCTATCGACCCCCAGCTAGGCCAATATCCCGCCTCCTCAGTCCTCCGGGTTATGGAGCAGAAAGACATCAACAAGATCGATGACGAAACCCTTATCTTAGCTGATATGGCTAAAAAGGCACTCGTGCAGACGAAGAGAACCGTCATCGAGATCCTAACCGGCAACGGCATGGGACCGGAAAAGGCCGAGGAGCTGGCCGAAGCCCTGACCAGTGGCCAATGGACTCACGATTACCCCATAACTATGGAGGAGGCGCGGAAATTGGGCTTGCCTGTACAGAGCGAGATGCCCAGGGAGGTCTATGCCCTGATGAGCCTCTACCCCCAACCAGTGCGACGACAACCCTCAGTGCAATACATCCCTGTCCCTTACCGCAAAAGGGGAAAGGAATGAGCCAGAGCAAAAGAGAACTGGGCCGGCTGGGTGAAGAATTAGCTGCCAGGTACCTGCGCAGGCAAGGGTACTTGATCCGCGAGCGTAACTGGAGTTGTCCCTGGGGTGAGATCGACATCGTGGCTGAGGAGGACGACTGCCTGGCCTTTGTGGAGGTACGTACCAGGCGGGGACGGGAATTCGGCACTCCTGAAGAATCCATCACCCCGGTCAAGCAAAGCAAGCTGATCGAAGTGGCTCAGGCCTACCTCCAGGAACATAGTTGGTCAGGCGATTGGCGGATAGATGTGGTAGCGGTGGAACTGACCCCGCATGGAAGATTGCAGCGAGTGGAATTGATCAGGAACGCAGTGACAAGGTAGGAGAATGAGGTCCACCCATGGACGCTGGGCTTTGAACCCCCTTATCGTCATCGTAGGTCCCACCGCAGTAGGCAAAACCAAGTTGGCTTTGCGTCTATGTCAAGAGTTCAACGGGGAGGTGATCTCCGCCGATTCACGCCAAGTCTATCGGGGGATGGACATCGGCACCGCCAAGCCAACCCCTGAGGAGAGGGAGAGGATCCCTCACCACCTTGTGGACATAGTTGACCCTAATGAGACGCTTACCCTGGCCCAATACCAGGAGCTGGCTTACAAGGCCATCGAGGATGTGCTCGCCCACGGTAAAGTGCCCTTCTTGGTAGGAGGCACAGGCCAATATGTGCGGGCAGTGGTGGAGGGATGGAATATCCCCAGGGTTCCGCCCGATGAGAAACTGAGGAAAAAGCTCTATCGAAAGGCGGAAGACAAAGGATGGGAAGCCCTTCATGCTCACCTGAAGGAGGTGGACCCTCTCGCCGCTGAGAAGATAGACCCGCGTAATGTACGGCGAGTAGTGCGAGCCCTGGAGGTATACCTGAAGACAGGAAGGCCTATCTCCAGGCTTCAGACGAAGAAACCCCCACCCTATCGCATCCTTCAGATCGGCTTAACCATGGAGCGAAAGAGGCTCTACCAGCTTATCGACGAACGCGTGGATCGCATGATCGAGCAAGGCCTGGTGGAAGAGGTAAAGCGCCTGGTGGAAAAGGGGTACGACTATAACTTGCCCTCCATGTCAGCCCTGGGCTACCGGGAGATCGGGATGTACCTGCGGGGGGAGATCAGCTTAGAGGAGGCCCTGCGGCTCATCAAAAGTCACACCCGCCGCTTTGTGCGTCATCAATACACCTGGTTCAGGCTGGATGATCCCGATATTCACTGGTTTGAGGTGAGGGAGGGGGTCTACGAGAAGGTGAGGCGCGAGGTGGCCGATTTTCTCTCTACCCCCTTACCTTGAAATCCTTTGATTCCACGGGGAAATGGAAAGGGCTGCCAACCAGTTGGTTGGCAGCCCTTTAGTTTTTGTGGCCCTAAGGCTTTAGTAAGGCGGTGGGGTGGGTGCCGTCTCTTTCTCCTTCTCCGGGATCTCAGTGACCAGAGCCTCGGTGGTGAGGATCATAGCCGCTATAGAGGCCGCATTCTCTACTGCTGCTCGCGTCACCTTGGCTGGATCGATGATCCCCGCCTTCACCATATCCCTATACTCATTAGCCATCACATCGTAACCGATCCTGTTGTTGTTCTCCTCCTTCTGGCGGCGTTTCACCTCCTGGACAACCACCGCTCCATCCAGGCCAGCGTTCTCTACGATCCCTCGCATCGGCTCTTCTAAGGCCTTCCGAACGATATTGACCCCTGTGGCCTCGTCGGGGTATTCGGTCTCCACATTATCCAAGGCGGGGATGGCATTGAGAAGGGCCACCCCTCCTCCGGGCACGATCCCCTCTTCTATGGCCGCCTTGGTGGCGGAGAGCGCATCCTCCACGCGGTGCTTCTTCTCTTTCATCTCCACCTCGGTGGCCGCTCCCACGCGGATGATGCCCACCCCTCCGGCCAACTTGGCCAACCTCTCCTGGAGCTTCTCCCTATCGTAATCGGAGGTGGAAGCTTCTATCTCGGCCTTGATCTGCTCTATGCGGCCCTTGATCTCCTTCTCATCGCCTTTGCCCCCGACGATGGTGGTGTCATCCTTAGTGGAGATGACCTTCTCCGCCCTCCCCAGGTCCGAGATCTGGACCATATCCAGCTTCCTGCCCATATCCTCGCTTATCACCTGGCCGCCGGTGAGGATGGCCATGTCGGCAAGCATAGCCTTCCTCCTGTCCCCAAAGCCAGGGGCCTTCACTGCCACACAGTTGATCGTGCCCCTCAGCTTATTCAGGACGAGGGTGGCCAGGGCCTCCCCCTCTATGTCCTCGGCGATGACTACCAGCTCCTTCTTCCCCACCTGGACCAGCTTCTCCAGGATGGGCACGATGTCCGTGGCAGCGGAGATCTTCTTGTCGGTGAGCAGGATGTAGGGGTCATCTATCTCCACTTTCATATTCTCTGGGTCGGTGATGAAGTAGGGGGACTTGTAGCCTCTATCGAACTGCATCCCTTCCACATACTCCTTCTCGAAAGCCAACCCCTTGGCCTCCTCAACGGTGACTACCCCATCCTTGCCCACCTTATCCATCACCTCGGCGATCAACTCTCCGATCTCCCTGTCATGGGCGGAGATAGCAGCCACATTGGCGATCTCTTCCCTCGTCTTTAACTCGATCGCCTGCTCCTTGATGGCCTTGGAAACGGACTCCGCGGCCTTTAAGATCCCCCGCTTCAAAAGCATGGGGTTGGCCCCCGCGGCCACGTTCTTGAGGCCTTCGGTGATGATCCTATAGGCCAGAACGGTGGCTGTGGTGGTGCCATCGCCGGCCACATCGTTGGTCTTCGTAGCCGCCTCCTTGAGGAGCTGAGCCCCCATGTTTTCGTAGGGGTCTTCAAGCTCTATCTCCTTGGCCACCGTCACTCCATCATCGATGACGGTAGGGGCACCCCATTTCTTCTCCAGGGCCACATAGCGTCCCTTGGGCCCTAAGGTGGTACCCACCGCCTTGGCCATAACGTCCATTCCTCGTTTAAGGGCCGCGCGCGCTTCCTCGGAAAAGATCAGCTGTTTGGCAGGCATAGCTCCTTCTACCTCCTTTCCTGTTAATCTTTAGGCTAAAGGATTGTGGTCAACGAACGCTAATCGCAGAACTACGTTGACCAAACTGATTTATCAATAGAGCGATTGCTCAGCAGAGGATTCAACCCGATTTACAGCATGGTGGGATGCTTAGCCGATCGCGCAACCACCCTACTCTATCACCGCTAAAATGTCGCTCTCCCTCATGATGAGTAACTTCTTATCATTCAATTTGACCTCGGTACCGGCAAATTTAGAGAAGAGGACCCTGTCGCCCTCTTTAACCTCCATGGGCAACCTCTCCCCTTTCTCGTCTAACTTGCCGGGACCTACGGCCAACACCCTTCCCTCTTGGGGTTTCTCCTTAGCGGTCTCCGGGAGGACGATGCCAGCAGCTGTGGTTTCCTCCTTCTCGATAGGCTCAACTACCACACGATCAGCCAAAGGTCTAAGATTGAGCGGCATTTTCACACCTCCTCTCGCCTGTTTTTCGCAGAGTTCACAGCTGTTTTAGCACTCTCAACCTTAGAGTGCTAATTATGATAGCATAATTTCGCGAAAAGCGCAAGTCGACCAGGGCATTGCTACGTCTCTGCTATGGAGATCCCCACTTCGGCCAGAGCTTCCTTGAACTCGTTCAGGGCCTTGTCGAGCGCTGCTTCCACCTCTGCCTTATCGCCTCCAGCCATGGAGAAGATGACTTGCAGCCTCCCCCTGGGGCCGAAGCGCCTGGCTAAGGATTTGATGTAGACGGAAGGGTTCCCCTCGGCAACTTGCTTGAGGATGGGAGCTAAAGTGGATTCATCGCCGTGCTCTACGATGATCGTCTTCTTAACGAAGGTCCCTGGCCCGAAAAGTTCAATTAAGAGGGGCTGGAGCGAGGTCTGGAAGATGCCTTTCAGTTCCTCTGGAACGCCCGGCAGGGATATGAGGGTGGCTCCGCCGACCTTCAACACTACCCCGGGAGCCCCTCCCACGGGGTTTATCAGAGGGAGCGAACCCTTGGGGAGGCGGGCCATCTTGCGCCTGGCCCTGGTGAGGGCAGCATCGGCAATGTAGCCCTTCTCCGCCAACTCCTCATACTTGGCCCGCACCAGGGTTAAGGCCTCCCTGTTTTCTTCTAAGGGAACACCCACCGCCTCGGCCACCGCAGCCAAGGTTACGTCGTCGACCGTGGGCCCCAATCCGCCCACGGTGAAGATCGCATCCACGCCTTGGGCCAAGGCCCTTCGAATCTCCTCCACGATGGCTGGGATCTCGTCCCTGACCAGTGTCGCACGGCGCACCCTCCCACCGAGGCCCGTTATCCTTCGGCAAAGCCAATTGGTGTTCGTATCCAGCACATCGCCAAGCAAAAGCTCACTGCCGATGGAGATTATCTCGACCTCAACCATAGGTCAATACTCCTTAGGTTCCTCCTCTCCTCTCAGTACCCTGAGGGCCCCCTGAGCCATGGCCAACATCTCATCCTCACCAGGATAGACCATCACTGGGGCGATCCATTCCACCCTCTCCTTGATCCAGCCCACCAACATCTCAGAGTGAGCTAACCCACCGGTGAGGACGATGGCATCCACCTCGCCCTTGAGCACGGTGGCCATAGCTCCTATCTCCTTGGCGATCTGATAGGCCATGGCCTCGTAGATGAGCTTGGCATGCTCGTCGCCAGCAGCGATGCGCCTCTCCACCTCACGGGCATCATTGGTACCAAGGTGAGCCACCAGACCGCTCCGCTTCGTGATCTTCTTGAAAAACTCCTCATAGGTCAAGTGCATGTCCTCATAAGGAGGGACGGAGTAAGCCATACGCAACACGTCGCCTATGGGCAATCCGCCTGCTCGTTCAGGGGAGAAGGGGCCGGTGCCGTCCAAAGCCTGGTTGACGTCCACCATCCTCCCCCTGCGGTGCGGGCTGATGGAGATGCCTCCACCCATGTGGGCGACCACCAGATTGACCTCCTCATAGCGCTTGCCCAGGTCTTTAGCCGCCCGCCTGGCCGTCGCCTTAAGGTTGAGGGCATGGGAAAGGCTCCGCCGCTCGATCTCCGGCAGGCCGGAGATGCGAGCGATCTCATCGAACTCATCCACGCAGACGGGATCCACGATGAAGGCAGGGATGCCAGCGCGCCGAGCGATCTCATCGGCGATAAGGGCTCCTAAATTGGAGGCATGCTCCCTCTCCTTAGGATGGCGCAGTTCATATAGCATCTTCTCATTGACCCGATAGGTCCCACTGGGGATGGGCCTCAGTATCCCACCTCGGCCTACCACCGCGTCCAGGGACTTAAGGGCGATCCCCCTCCTTTCCAAAAGGCCTAAAATGGCATCGCGGCGAAAGGCATATTGATCGGCGATGTGGGGGAAAGCGGCGAGCTCCTTGGGTGAATGGTACAAGGTCTCGGCGAAGAGGAGATCCTCGTCCTCGTAAAGCGCCACTTTGGTGGACGTCGAGCCGGGATTGATGGTCAGGATCCGGTAATCCATCTCTTACACCTTTCTCCTGTCGAAGTAGATATTCTTGCCTGTGGCCGAGATGGGGATTCCCATCACGAAGTCGGCGTCGATCAGCCCCATCTCCCGTGCCACCACGCCGGCTCGATACATGATGCGGTTATCAACATTGAGGAGGCTGGCCGTCTTAACGGCGGAACCGAGGGCGATGCCCATATCCAGCAGTCGGAAGGCGCATTGAGGCCCCTTGAACTCGCCTTCGAAGGTATTAATCTCAACGCATTCCTCCGCCCCGCAGGCCCCGCAGTTGAGATCGAGTGCCTTGGCATCCTTGATGCCGATGAGCACGACGATCTCGGAGCGACGCACCGATTCGGCATCGCGGTCGAAGTCCTTTTTGCCTGTCCGCTGGCCGAACTCGACCATCCTCTCGGCAAGGCGCTTCACATCCTCCCCCTCGATGATTTCAGTGACGATGAAATCCTCGCCCTTAGCTTTAGGGGCGGTCCTGGCTGAGATGACCATCAGATCAGCGACAACCCTTAGATTGCTCATGACTTCCCTCCCTTCAGGCTAAGGCAATCGCATTCTTTTTCTCTTCCCCACACCGGGGGCCTCTAAGTCACTTTTTGGCCCACCCATACCTCACCAAAGCGGGAATTCTCGCGTGGTTTCTCCCATTTTTGCACGGTGTTTCCCACTTTAGGGCGAATTTTACCGAGTTTGCGATTGCCCTACCCTTCAGGCCAATACAATTGACAGCTAAGGGGTCTTCTGGTAGACTAATATCAGCCCAAGGTCATTCAACTTTGGAAAGGAGCAGACAGCCCATGACCGATATCACAACCCAGATAGTGATAGCCCTCACCATTCTCGTTGTTATCTGGTATATAGCGGGATCATGGATGAATCGGAGGAGAGCATCCTACCTATTGGGATGGATTAAAAAGGGCGTCCAAGAGCTCGGCGGCGAAGCCACCTGGCGGGCGATGGGAACCTCAGGATTCCAAGTGAGCGTGAGAGGGGCAAAGCACCCTTTCAAAAGGATAGAGATGGTGATTCTCCTGGAGCCCAGAGAGGTACTCCTGTTCTGGCTCTTCAATCGCCTCCGGGGTCATAGGGATATGATGGTCCTCAAGGCCGATCTGCGAACGATACCCAGGGCCGAAGTCGAGGTCATGCCTAAAAGAGCCGGAATCACTAAGAAATTCCTTAAAGCCATCGAGGGAAAAGCTTGGGCAAGGGAAGGGATAGGAGATACTAACCTGATGGTGCTCAGGAAGGGCAAGGGAGTGACCGAGCTGGCCGAAAAATTAGCCCATTTACTGCGTGGATATGCCCCTCATGTTCTGAGATTCTCCTTGCGGAAGCGATCTCCTCATCTGCTGATCCACCTCTCCCTCCCTGGCCTGGAGAGCGCAGAGGCGAAAGCTTTGTTCGGGATGTGTAAGGAAATGGTGGGGGCCTGTCAGGGAGCTTGATAAGCTGGTCGCACAAATCCCTTCAGATGCGGGGTATCGATTTTGCTCAATCCCCATATCTATGCAATATCAGGCTTACGCCTAATTGGGCAACCATTTCTAATGGCACTCAAGTTGAGGGAGAGCCTCTAAGATCTGGCGGAGGTCCTCCTGGGCACAATCTCCTACGAAATTTAAGTTTATAGTCCTCCCCGTTTGGTCACAGTAAAAGGACAACTGGAGAGCACCAACGGTCCTCTTCCTGAAAAGCCCCCTCCTCGCCTTCCCCAGCGCGTAAGCGGCCTTATGGCCGCCCATAGGCATTGATCCCTGGTCCGTCACCTCGGCGATCTTAGGTTTAAAGCCCTCCCTCCTTCCCCTCGAGATGCTAATGGTCAGCTCGAGGCCGATCTTCCTATCGCTGTCAAAGACGATATGGCTTACCCGGCCGGAGGTGACCCACAAAGAATCGCCCCGCCGGGTGGTGGAATTCACCTCGGGAGGCGATATCCCCCTCCCGAGCCTCCAGGGCTTAGGGAGGGGCAGGAGCAGATACTTGACGACGCCGAACAGGATGTTAGTTGCCGCTATCAGATATCTTTCAACCCTCACACATTGATCTCCTCCCAGAAGGCGGGCACGTAATGGAAGAGGTCATGGGAAACCCTGGCCACTGCATCCATACTCGCCACCTCCTGGGGATAAAGCGGTATGAAGGCTCGCACCAGCTCGCCCAAGTCGCGCTTAATGGTACCCATGTAGCCGAATTGCTCCCGGTATTTATTCTGCAGATACTCATCCTCGGCGTTGGCCTTAACCACCTCCTTTTGCAGCACCTGGTTGACGATCACACCCCCGATGGGGATCTCATAAGCCTGGACCATCCTGATGAACCTCTTCACTACGGCGATAGGCAGCGCCAGGGGAAGGGTGATGAAGAAGAAAGCTGTCCTCTCCGGATCGATAAGTAGCTTTTTGACCTTCTTGAATTTCTCGTTCATGGCCAGGAGGTCGGCCATCATGGGATCCTTCTTCACCTCCTCCGCTACCTTTTCCTTCCTGAAAGCCAACTTCTTCCTCAGGGAAAGGGCCTCTTTGCGGCTCTCGATCATGCGGCTCAGCCAAAGCCCGTAGATTTTGCTCAGGCCGATTAGCCTGATGGCATTGGCCACGGCAGCCGTGTCAAAGACCAGGACATCGTACTCCGCCCCTTCGGTGAGCATAATGTCCGTCATTTTGTCGAACATGGCCGATTCCTCGAAGGCCGGATTGGTAGAGGCGATCTCAATGAAAGGATCCGCCTTCACCGGGATATCGGCCCACTTAAGGAAGTCCCTTACTCTCTGGCTGATGTTCTGCCGATAGCGCTCTACAACGTCACTGGTCTCGACTTCCACTGCGTAGAGGTTTGCCTCTATCTCTTTTATCTTTCCATCGGTGAGGTCCCGGCCGAAGACACTGGTGAGAGAGTGGACGGGGTTTAACGAGGCCACCAATGTTTTCTTGCCCTCAGAGGCAAAGCGATAGGCCAGCCCCACAGCAGCGGTGGTCTTCCCCACCCCGCCCTTTCCACCGGTGAAGATGAACTTGAGATCCGGCCG
>CAYYKQ010000055.1:0-11516 GCA_964440965.1 uncultured Anaerolineae bacterium
ATTATCATTTGAGGGAATTATACCACTTCGGTAACATTTTACATGAATGAATGCATGAATTTGACAGTTTTCCAATTTTATGTTATGATATAGCAAGTTTGTAATCCCCCGAGGAAGGGAAGGAGAGGCTTATGCCACGCATTTACGAAGGTAACAGCTTTGGCCCGTATCGTGTTATCCAGCCTCTCCCGGAACTGCATAAGTACGACCGCATTGAGGCTTGGCTATCGGAATTGCCTGATGGGCGCCAGGTGGTCCTCAATGCCCTGCGGATCCCCCACGGTGACCTTAGTGAGAAAGATCAACGGATCTACAAAGCTTTTCGGAATGAGGTCAAGGCCCTTACGCGGCTGCGACATTTGAACATCATCAGGATCTACCCCCTTCACCCCCGAGCGAGATCTCTCCGAGGAGAATGGTACCTCTCTAAGGTCGAGCTCCAGGATGAGAGTTGGTGGTTTTGGACTATGGAGCCCCCCTGGGGTGATTCGCTGGACAGCAGGATGCAGCGGATGGGAAGGCTTCCCTTGGAGGAGGCAGCTGAGGTCATCTACCAGATCGGGATGGCTTTAGATTACATCCACTCTAAGAGAATCGTCCATTTGAATGTCCACCCCCAAAGTATTTTCTTCCGATATCCCCCTTCGAGCCGAGAACAGAGAGCGGAGTTGGTGTTAACGGATTTTACCAGCGCCGCAGAGGCCGATCGAGAGGTAGAGGAATGGATAGCCAAGCCGGAGTTTAAATCCTATATGCCCCCTGAGCGCCTCGAAACGCCTCAACTCTCCTCCACCCAACCGTTGGATAACCGCCCCATAGATATCTATTCCCTTGGAGTACTATTTTATCACATGCTTGCGGGCACCCCTCCTTTCTCCAATGAGAAAGCGATCCTCGAAGCTGCCCCTCCCCCATTGCAGCGCTTCGACATCCCCAAGGAGATCGAAGACCTCATCCTCCAGGCCCTGCACAAGGACCCTGCGCAGAGGCCTTCCATAGAGGACCTGCTGACCACCCTGGATGTAAGTGTGCCTCCTCCTCGGATGGTAGGGATTCGAATAACTGCCTCGATCGGTGAGATACCCGCCCCGGTCGAGATCGTCCAGGAGAAGCCGCCTCCCGCCCCTTCTTTCTTCGATAGGCTCAAAGTCCCCTGGCTAGCCTTCAGAAGGTTTATCAGCAAAGCGCCATCCTACCCGGCCCCCATCCTCCGTGAGCCTCCGGAGGAGACGATCCTGAGCGGGAAAGTGAACTTCACCTGGGACTGGGAAGGGAGACTAAAGGACAATGAAGCCTTCGAGTTAAGGATATGGAAAGAGGGCAGACACGAGAAGGTGGGGGAATCGAGAGAGCCCGAGCTGGAGGTGGACCTGGATACCATCGTGCCTGAACTCCCGGGCGAAGGGAATGATTGCCTCTGGAGTGTGGTCATCATCCAGAAAACCCCTTACAAATTGCTAAGCGAAGAGGCCCAACCCCGCGGTTTCACCTATAGCAAGTCAAAGGAGGAAGCATCCGACGTGGAGACGAATGAGGGGGATTGAACATGCCAGCTGCAATGGAGCAATCCCTTGAAGCTAAGGAGATAGAGGAAGAACCCCTTAAGCCTCTGAGGTTAGAATGGGCCGATCTGACCGTCAAGGGAAGCCTCCGGCCCATTAATCAGGACCAGGTGTATACGCCATCGGGCCCGCAGCTGAAAAACGAACGAGGATTTCTATTCCTTGTGGCCGATGGATTTAACCCCGGAGGGGAAGTGGCCAGCCATCTGGCAGTAGATACGATCGCCGAAGAATACTACGCCGACACCGAAGAGGATATCTCCGCCAGCCTGATCCATGCTATCGAGGCTGCCAACAGGATAATCTACCAAAAAGCCAATGAGAAGCGCACCCTGACGGGCATGGGCACTACAGTGGTGGCTGCGGTAGTGCGAGGACATGAGTTATACGTGGCAAACGTAGGCGATAGCCGAGCCTACCTGATCCATGACGATAAGATCGAGCAGATCACCTTAGATCACAACGCTTTAGCAGAAGCGCTCCGAGAGGGCGGATTAACCCTTACCCTTGAGCAGATTGGAAGACATCCGGATAGGAGCCTTCTCACCCGTGCATTAGGCCTCCGCAGCCAGGTTGAGGTAGACATCTTTCAGAGAAGGTTGAGACAAGGAGATATCACCGTCTTGTGCTCCGACGGTTTGGCCAACCTGGGTGAATATGTCAGAGATAGTGAGATCAAGGAAGTGGTTAAAAGGCATCCCCCTGCATCGGCTGTGAAGCGATTAGTTAAGTTGGCCAAGGACAAAGGAGGGCGGGACGACATCAGCGTCATCCTCATCAGAGCAGTTTGATTAAGAAAGGAGATTTCCACCATGTTCCGAAAGTCATGGAGCGCACTTAGTTTGATGGTTTTCGTTTTACTGCTAGTTGCGGTAGCCCCCTCAGCTCGAGCGCAGCCCAATGTTATAGCCAAGGTCATCATCACCGACGAGGAGATGGAGGCCCAAGCCAGGGAAGGCAAACATCCGTTGGTGATCGCCCATGTGTCCGTGCTGGATGATAAAGGCCGCCAGGTATCAGGCTTGAGAAAAGAGGACTTCACCATCAAGGAATGGCCCAAACCGATCTCCGAATTCTCGGTTTCCGAGGAAAGGCAAGGAGTGGCAGTCGCCCTCCTGGTAGATGTCAGCGGGAGCATGGAGGATCGAGGGCTTTCGGGCACCAGATTAAAAGACGCTCGAGAGGCTGTCAAGCGATTCGTTGAGAAATTGGACGAAAAAGATATGGTCTCCATCTTCACCTTCGCCAAGGAGGTCGAGCGGATCCAACCCCTGACAGCTGGTCGGGAGGGGATGGAGGATTGGGTTGCCAAGGGCATCGCCGTACCAAGCGGCGAGGCGGGAAAATACACCTCCCTTTTCGATGCTGTGTACGAGGCCATCGGAGAATTGACCGCCAGCGAGGAGAGATGGGGGCCTGGATTTGCCCGCATGAAAAAGGCCATCTTCGTCTTCTCCGATGGCATGGACAACGCCAGCCTCCATAATCCTTCCGACGTGAGGGATAAGCTCCTGAAGGAAGACCCTAAAGGGAAGATCTCGGTCTACGCTGTGGGGGTGGGCTCTGAGGAGATCTATGATGCTTATAAAGCCCGCTTCGACGATCTGATCAAGCTGGCGGATTTCACCCAAGGGAAGTTCATCCATTATTTCGGCAAAGACGAGGAGGAGGCCGCGAGCGCGAAAGAAGAGCTAGATAGGGCATTCGACCGCTTCCTCAGCCAGAGGATGCAGTACGTCATCAGTTACCCCACAGAGGCCTGCGCCGACATCGTGAGGCTAAGCGTTGAAGTGAACGGACGAGCGGATGAGGCGGAGGTCAAGATACCGCCCGTCGACCCCATCGTTAAGCTCAGCGGGGTGCAAGAAGGCCAGATGATCTGGGGGAAAGTGGATTTGAAACCCGAGATACTGCTTGAGCAATGCCCCATCAGGGAGATAACCTATTTCGTCAACGGCCAGAAGATGGTGACCATGGGGCCTCCGTTCACCTGGAAGTGGGATACCTCTGCCCTGCCCTTCAGATTGGAGACCCCGCCGACGATCAAGGTGGACGAGCAAGGTAACGGCTTGATTGAAAGCGTCGTCGTGCGGATGGAGGCCATTGATCAAAAGGGCCGCGTTGCAGCGGATGAGGTCTCCGGCCTTACAGTCAAGATCTTGCCCCCTGAGATCAAGGTCAGAATCAGAAGGGTCATTGAGCGCAGGGGAAGCTGGCGGACCAGCTTGGAAGATACCAAGCCGAAGGAATTGCCTGTGGAGATCAAGATAGCCTGGCCTGGCCAACCTCGAAAGATCAAGAAGGTGGAGTATTACCTGAATGGACAATTGATGCATGCGACAGCCTCCTTGGAGCACAAACTGGACATCTCAACCCTGGGGGATTTCAAGAAGGAGAGCCGGCTCACTCTGAAAGTGAGGGCGATCGATGAATTGGGCCTGTTCAAAGAGGTCAACATCCCTTTGACCGTCAAGGTGCATGGTGAGAACTTTTGGGAAGCGGTAAGCCGCATAGCGGGCAGGCAGTTCAGGCTCTCTACATTGCCCACCTGGATAGCCCTGGCGGCCGCTATAGCAGCTCTGGTGCTTTTCCTCACAAGGCCACGGATGGTGGTCGCGCCAGTCAGGGAGGCCTTTGTTAAAGTAACGGAGGCGCTTGGCATAGTGGAGAAGGCCGAACTCCTTGAGATCGGTGAGGATGGAAAGATTATAAACCGCTATCGGGTACGCCAGCAGATGAGCCTCGGCCGCGATCCAAGGCAAGTTGACATCGCCTTCGATGAACCCCACGTCTCTCGCCTCCATGCCTCGCTGGTTAAAGAGGGGGAGGACTTTGTGCTTTACGACGAAGGGAGTAAATGGGGCACCTGGGTCAACAAGCGGAGGCTAAGGTTCAAAGGGTCCCAGGTGTTAAGGGACGGCGACGTCATCGGACTCGGGCCCGCTATCCGACTTCGCTTTAAAAGGAAAGAATAACCTGGGGCAGAGGTTGAGAAGGGTGAGCTAGAGGGCTCACTCAAGGAGGAAGCATTATGTTGGAAATAAAAAGAGGCAGTTGGGTTGGACCCTATAAGGTCATAAAGCCTCTGGAGGAAGAGATCACCGGGGCTATGGCTACGCTGTTCTTAGCCCAATTGGTACAGCCAGAGGGCACCCAGCTCGTGGTCCTCAAGGTCGTTCCCGAAGAAGAGGGCGCCGAGGAGCGCATCAATGCCCTGAGGAAAGAGGTCGAGATACTGCGGAAGCTCCGACATCCCAATATCATTAAGGTTTACCCCATCCCCTCCCGAAAAAGAGGGGAATTCTACATCTCCAGAGCCACCAACGTGCCCGGGAAACCCTGGTTCTGCGCCCTGGAATACCTGAAAGGGGGATCGCTGAGGACTCGCCTGCAGGAGTTAGGGAGTCTTCCCCTCGAGGAAGCGGTGGAGATCGCCTACCAGATAGGATCAGCACTGGACTATATGCACTCCAAAGGATATGTCCACTGGGATGTCAAGCCGGAGAACATCTCATTTCGCTACGAGCTATCCGAGGAAGGCAAAATAGAGGCGGTTTTAACCGATTTCGGAATCGCCAGGGGGACCCATGAGCCCGCTGAGGTCACCGGCACCGTTGACTACATGTCCCCGGAGCGTTTAAAAGTACATATGGGGGAGATACCCCCCGATCAGATCACTGATCAACGGCCGGCCGATGTGTATGCCCTGGGTGTGGTGCTGTACGAGATGCTGACGGGGAGCCTTCCCTTCGTTGGTGAGGATAAGGAGTCCCTTAAATATGCTATCCTCGAGGAGCAGCCCATCCCTCTGACCGACTTTAAACCAGATGTCCCTGCCGTGATCGAGGATGTCATCTTCCAAGCCTTGGAGAAGGACCCCGCTGAGAGGCCAACCATGGAAGAGATGGTGACCATGCTGGACAGAGCTGCCCCTCTCATCCGGATCGGCATCAGGCGACCGCCCGCACCTCCTCCCAAGGAGAGGGTTGTGGAGGAGGAAAAGAAGGAACGGAAGGAAGAGGAAAAGCCTAAGGCATCTCCGATCCGCCTTTTCCTCAAGTGGGCCTTCGCCATAGCCCTGGTGGCAGCCTTAGCAATGGCTCTTTTCATAGGATGGGAGTGGGCGCATGGAGCCCATCCTCCGTGGCAGCCAACACCTACCCCCATAGTCGTGGCACCGGCAACTCCGACGCCGAACTTAACTGTAACTGCGCTGGCCATGGAGGTGGCAACGGCCCAGGCTGAAAGGACCGCAGCTGCACAAGCAGCTGCGACCGCCACAGCCGAGTGGGTGGCAGCGGCGACGGCCACAGCTGAATGGGCAGCAACGACGACAGCCGAAGCCGAACGAGTGGCAGCAGCGACGGCTACAGCTCAGTGGATGGCAACGGCCACAGCCGAGGCTAAACGTGCAGCAGCTCTGGCTGTTGCACGAGCTACACCCACTCCTCCGCTGGCTTCTCCTCCCACCCTGATCTCTCCAGGGCAAGGCGATACCCATTATGGCACCGATCCCGTCGAATTCAGGTGGACTGGTACATTGAGCTCGGGGCAAACCTTCCAGGTACGTGCCAGAAGCTCCCGAACCGGCTTTGAGGTTAAGAGCCCTCCCCTTTCCACCACCAGTTGGGCAGCCAAGTTGCCGGAGGATAGCTGGGGCGAATGGCGGTGGAGGGTATCAGTGCTCTGGCGTGGCTCTGAACTCGTCACTTCCGACGAAAGGCTCTTCTGGTTTCAGCCACATCGGCCGCCCCCAGGCGGTGGAGGTGGTATAACTCCTCCGCCACCCCCATGACCGTCGAAGGCCACCTTCAGCCAGAGGCCATCCCCTGACCAACCCCGTCTGCCAGTGCACGGGGTTCATCCCCTCCTGCTCGAAGATCGGCGAGGTCAGGATGTTTTCCCGACTGGATAACCTGGGAGAGGAAGCGGAGGTAACCCACTAAGCGCAAAGTTCACCGTAAAGGGAGGATCACATCATGGAGATCAAAACTCTGTCCAGGCGATTGAGAACCGCCGCCTTCATAATCACCATGTGCCTGTTGGTGGGGCTGCTATTCCCCGCTGGCGGCTCAGCTCAGATGGCCATTAGGGCCGGTGACCCTTTTCCTCGCGGCGATGCCGGCCTATTTAGAGCAACGCTAGTGCCCCAGCCCGACGAATACGAACCCGATAACGCCCAGCATAAGGCAAATCCGATCGCTGTGAACGGTCCGCCACAACGCCACAATTTCCACAAAGCATATGATGAGGATTGGGTGAAATTCCGGGCCTGGGCTGGCAACGAATACATCATCAGAACGTTCGATTTGGATTTCGGCTGCGACACGGTGCTGGGGTTATACGATGCCAATGGCAATAAACTGCTGGAGAACGACGACGATCCTACAAGGCCTGGGACAAGGGCTTCCAGGATCGATTTCATGGCCACCGAGAATGGCACCTATTTTGTAAGGGTATCACAGTACGATCCCTCCGTCGGCGGAAATCTCTGGTATTCCTTGGAGATCGCTGGCAACGTCATCTGCAGGGATGAATTCGAGCCGGATGACACCTGGGACCACGCGAAGCAGATCGTTCCGAACGGTATGCCCCAAGATCATAACTTCCATGGCCCATGCGGTGGCGATGAAGATTGGGTATGGTTTGAGGCTATAGGTGGCAACACATACACTATCAGGACATTCGACCTGGAGGGCGGCAATGATACAATGCTGGAGCTGTTCCAGAAGACACCCGATGGGAACCCGGTTAAAGTAGCGGAGAACGACGACGACCCTAATAACATCCCGGCCTCCAGGATCGATTGGATGGCCCCTGAGGACGGAATATATCTCATCGGGGTAACGCCTTTCATGAGCTCCGCCGGAGGCTGCGACCTCAGCTATCGCCTGAGCGTAGCCACATCGATCGGTACCTTTACCCCGCTGAACTCCGCGCCACTCTCCACCTCTGATCCCTATGAGCCTGACGATGCCATGTACGAAGCGAACCCCATCTCCGTCAATGGCGCCCCTCAAAATCATACCTTTCATGCCGAGGAGGATGAGGATTGGGTCAAGTTCTGGGCTTGGGCCGGCAACTCTTACACTATCAGGACATTCAATTTAGGGAGCGGCAATGACACAACGCTGAAGTTATACGACTCAGACGGCCATAAATTGGCGGAGAACGACGACGATCCCAACAATCCTCCAGCCTCCAGGATCGATTGGACAGCCCTTAATAATGGGTCGTACTTCGTGAGAGTAGCCCGTCCCAAGGTGGGTAATACCGGGCGTTATGGTCTAAACTCCTCCGGTGACTTAGCCTACTCTCTGGAAGTCAAGGAGAGCATCCCCTGCAAAGACGAATACGAGCAGGACGACTCCTGGGCAGAAGCAAAATGGATCGTTGTAGGGGGTCCACCGCAGATCCATAATTTCCATGTCCCCTGTTTTAACACGTACCACCCGCTTGATACGGCGGATTGGGTGAAGTTCGAGGCCACAAAAGGCTTCACATACACCATCAAGACCTCCAACTTGGAAGGTGGCAACGACACGATATTAGGGCTGTATGACCCAAACGGCATCAGAATAACGGTAAACGACGATGATGCGGACAATATTCCCGCCTCCAAGATCGTCTGGTGCGCCCCTGCGGATGGAACATATTACGTGAAGGTCTCGCCCTTTGACCAGCACGCCGGCGGATGTGAGGTCAGCTATACCTTGGAAGTGGCCCCCTGGATAACTTCGGTAGAGCTGACGGTTTCTCCGACCGTGGTTGCGGCCGACGGTGTAGCAACCTCAACGTTGACTGCCTGCGTCGAAGATTACGAAGGGAAACCAGCGGAGGGTGTGACGGTCTGCTTCACCACTACACTAGGGGAGCTGTCGGACGAATGCAAGAGGACTGGCCCCGATGGGTGTGCATCGGTTACCCTAACCTCGACTGAACCCGGCGCGGCCACGGTGAAGGCCTGTGTCGGCCCTATCTGCAGCCCAGAAGCAGGGGTGAATTTCGTGAAGTACCTCTACCTCCCCCTGGTTCTTAGCTCATGGCCTCCCAACCATCCGCCTTATACGCCCTCCTCCCCTTCGCCTCTTGACGGTGCTACAGTTCAGTCTGGTGAAATCGAGCTAAGCTGGAGCGGTGGGGATCCCGATCCTGGAGATGCAGTAACCTACGACGTATACTTCGGCACCAGCTCGCCGCCACCCTTCAAAGAGACCATCGGCCCCTATCCGGCTGCCCAGACTCTTATAACTTACAACCTCAGCATGCTGAGCGATGATACCACATACTACTGGCATATCGTGGCCCGCGATAGCTATGAGGTGGAAAGCTCAGGGCCGGAATGGGATTTCACAGTCAATTGCCCCTGCAATGACACACATGAACCCGACGACGACTACTCTAACTGCAAAAAGTGGTCGCCTTTGGTATCCGGGGAGCCCTTCGATTCCTATATTTGCAAGGACCACATCCACCTGGAGGATGACCAAGAGGTAGAGCGCGACTGGTATTGGTTCGAGGTCACCACTTTGGATACGATCACCATTGAGCTCACTGTGCCTGACACGGTCAACTACGATCTCTTCCTTTGGGGGCCTGGATTCAGCGACTGGGAGAAATCCGATCATCCGGAACGCGGCGCTGATGAGCACATCGTTTGCTCTCCCGTCAGCACCGGAGAGTACCTGGTTGTGGTGAAATCCCTCGGCGATTACGATGATTGCAATCCTTACACCCTCACAGCCACCTATAGATAGAAATGGTTTGCCCCTGACCGAACTCAGAAGGCCGCCAGGATACCCTGGCGGCCCTCTTCTTCTTCGCAAGGCCGGACACTGAGAGGCTTCTCCTTGCTTCGATTTCATGGTTGTGTTAAAATTTCCAACGAGGCAGCCCGATTAGGGTAAGGAGGACAGGATGCGCGTTCTGATTACCGGCGGGGCTGGATTTCTGGGCTCGCACCTTTGTGATCGCCTTCTGGCCGAAGGGCATAAAGTCATCGCTATGGACAACTTGATCACAGGGGATATCAAAAACATCGTTCATCTGGCAGGCAACGAGAACTTCCGCTTCATTAAGCACGATGTGACGGAATATATCTACATAGATGGCGAGTTGGATGCCATCCTCCACTTCGCTTCCCCGGCCAGCCCCGTCGACTACCTGCAATATCCCATCCAGACCCTTAAGGTAGGATCACTGGGCACCCATAAGGTTTTGGGGTTAGCTCGGGCTAAGAAAGCTCGCTTCCTATTGGCCTCCACCTCGGAGGTTTACGGTGACCCCTTAGTACATCCCCAGAGGGAGGACTATTGGGGTAATGTCAATCCCATCGGCCCCCGAGGGGTCTACGATGAAGCCAAACGTTTCGCCGAAGCCCTGACCATGGCTTACCACCGCTGTCATGGAGTGGATACCAAAATCGCCCGCATCTTTAACTGCTACGGCCCTCGCATGAGATTGGACGACGGACGAGTGATCCCCAACTTCATCGGCCAGGCTCTGCGGGGGGAGCCCTTGACCGTCTATGGTGACGGCTCTCAGACCCGCAGTTTCTGCTACTGCACGGATATGGTCGAAGGAATCTACCGCCTGCTCCTCTCTGATGAGACGGGGCCGGTCAACTTGGGAAGCCCCTATGAGGTGAGCATCCTGGAGCTTGCCCATCTGATTAACAGACTCACCGGCAACCGTGCAGGCATCGTCTTCCAGGACAAGCGGATCCCTGGCGATCCCCAGATGCGTAGGCCAGATATCTCCAAGGCCGAACGGGTCCTAGGCTGGAGGCCAAAGGTGAGCCTGGAGGAGGGGCTGCGAGAGACGATCGCATGGTTCAAAGCCAGGATGTAAAAAGCCCCTCGCTTCCACTGAGCGAGGGGCTTTTCAAGTGACTCGGTTCATTTGTGGATCACCACAGGAGTGCCGATATCCGCCCAATTGTACAAGGTTTCAGCATCGGGGGTATCAAGGACGACGCAGCCATAGGAGATGGGACGGCCTAAGTAACCGCGCCACAATCTCTTCCCATTGATGATGGGAAGGGCATGAATGCCATTCTCCGATCCCTCCACCCAATAGATGCCCATCCAGAAGGGCATCCACAGGTTCCAAGATCGGGAGTAGGCCATAGGGATCTTGTCCAAAATCTGGAAGTGTCCACAACGTGTGCTGTCCCAAAGCCCTGTTGAGACGACAAATCTGTAGAGGATAGAATTCCCCTGCCAGGCGATCAAACGTTGGGCTGAGATATCGATCTCGATCCGCTTCCTACCATAGGAGAAGGTGGGGATGGCCAGCCTCTGCCCGGTGTAGATCAGGGAAGGATCCGCTAACCCATTGAGGTCAGCGATGGCCTGGACGGTAGTGCCGAAGCGAGCGGCTATGGAACTGAGGGTGTCACCCTCACGAACGGCGTAATGGACGACGGCAGGATGGGAAGAGGAAGGGATGAGCAACCTCTGGCCGGGATAAATGAAGTCCGCGTCTTCGATCTCGTTAGCTTGAACGATGGCCTGCACCGTCGTTCCATAGCGAGAGGCGATGGTTTCCAAGGTATCACCTCGTTTAACTATGTAATTCAGCAGCTCAGGCGTTTCATCCAGGGGGATCGTCAGTTGCTGTCCAACGTATATCCAGTTGCAGTCGTCTATGCCATTGGCCCGGCAGATGGCCTCAACCGTTACTCCATAGTGAGCAGCGATAGTCCACAGCGTCTCACCCTCGCGAACTACATGAACGACGGGCTGATCTGAGGGCGACGCACCTTCCACGGGAGCTGCTGTGGCCACAAATCCCATCGCTAACAGGAGCGCCAAAGCAAATGCCAGTTTGCACCTCATCTCGCCTCCCCATGCGCCGTTTCCTGGGGAAATAATACATTATTTCGACACTTTTGTCAATAGAGTTGTTGCACAATTGGTTGACTGGCCTTGATAGTACGATTTTCTCCTATGG